>DATKKM010000016.1:0-28555 GCA_035542855.1 Dehalococcoidia bacterium | reverse complement strand
CACCGCCGCCGACCCCGACCCCCTCGCCGACGCCGACCCCGACTCCGTCGCCGACGCCGAGCCCGACTCCGTCGCCGACGCCGAGCCCCACACCGTCGCCGACACCGAGCCCGACTCCGTCGCCGACGCCAACACCTACCGTGACGCCGACTCCGACGCCAACGCCGACTCCGACACCGACGGCGACCCCGACGCGCACGCCGACGCCGACGCCAACACCTACCGTGACGCCGACGCCGACTCCGACGCCGACACCGACGCCAACGCCGACTCCGACACCGACCCCGACACCGACCCCGACGCCTACGCCGAAGACGGACCTCTCGCTGGTGAAGACCGGCACGCCGGACCCGGCCAAGGTCGGCGGGAACATCACCTACACCGTCACCGTGACCAACGTCAGCAACCTGGCCGCGGAGAACGCGACAGTCACTGACCAGATGCCGGCCGGCGTGACCGTGATCTCGGCGACGCCCAGCCAGGGCACCTGCCAGGGCACGACCTGCAACCTGGGCACGATCAACCCCGGCGCAGCCGCGACGATCGAGTACGTGGTCAAGGTCAACGATGGCGCGCCCGCGCTGCTCACCAACGTGGCCTGCGTGGCGACGAGCACGCCTGAATCGAACATGAGCAACAACTGCGACGACGAGGACACCCACGTCCCGACGCCGACGCCGCTCCCGGCCAGCGCTACGCCAACCCCGAAGGTGCTGCCGGTCACCGGCGGCCTGCCGGGCAACGGCGGGAACAACGGCCTGACGGTCCTGGAGATCGGCCTCGTGCTCCTGCTGGCCGGCGGGTTCGTGGCCGCGCTGTCCCGGCGCCGCGCCGCCAACATCGATTAGGCTGACAGCGAAGGACTGGCCGCGGGGCGGGGCCGAAAGGTCCCGCCCCGTTCGTATCTACGCCCGCTCGCTCAGCAACTGGTCCACGTAGCGGGCGATAATGTCCGATTCCAGGTTCACGCTGTCGCCCGGCTTTTTGTAAACGATGTTCGTGTGCTCCTGCGTGAACTGCACCAGCGAGACGGTGAAGGAGCGCTCGTCCTTCGCGATCACGGTGAGCGAGACACCATCGATGGTGACCGGCCCTTTGACGATCGTGTGGCGGAGGATGTCCTCCGGCGCCTCGAAGCGGGCCAGCACGGCGTCCTCCTCCGGCGTCAGAGACAGCAGCTTGCCCGTGGCCTCCACCACCCCGCGCACGATGTGGCCGGAGAGGCGGGTCGTCGGCGTGACGGAGCGCTCCAGGTTCACAGGGTCGCCGGGCTTCAGCTCGCCCAGGTTGGAGCGCCGGTACGTCTCCGGCATGCAGTTGAAGGTCATCGAACCGCCGTTCATCGCCGCCACCGTCAGATCGACGCCGTTGACGGCGATCGAATCGCCCAGCGCCACGCCGTCCAGCGTCGCGTAGTCGATGACCAGCGTCCCGCGATCCGCAGAGCGCACGCGCCCGACCTCCTCGACGATGCCTGTGAACATGTGCCGATTATACGGAGTGCCGCGCAGCACCGGCGGGCGTCAGCACTACCAGCGGTATCTCGCGGATGCCGCCCAGGCGCTGGGCGTACGCTTCGTAGCCCGGATACTGCGCCGTCACCAGCGACCAGACGCGTGGCCGCTCATCAGCACCGACGATGCGCGCTTCGACGCGGAGCTTGCGCGGGCCTGCCTGCACCCGCGCGTGCGGATCCGCCAGCACGTTCCAGTACCAGTCCGGGTTGCGGCGGCCGCCCCAGTTGGAGCCGATCACGATCATCGCCTCGCCGTCCGGCACGTAGAGCAGCGGCACCACGCGGCGGACGCCCGTGCGGCGTCCCTTCGTCGTCAGCAGGAGCATGTTCTGTCCGGCCAGCTTGCTGGACCAGCGGCCATTCGTGGCGCGATAGACAGCCTGGTGCACCGCCGGAATCATGCGCTTCAGCGGCATGAAGTACGGGAACGTCCGCGCGAACACGCTAGCGGACGGCTGGGCCAGCCATCGCGTTCTGGTACCACGTCACCGCGGGGTGGGCCAGCCAGTCGCGGATCGCCGGGTCGTCGGCTCGCTCCGGCAGCGCCTTCAGCATGTCGGCCACGTGGATGGCGTCATGGTGGGCCCAGCCCAGGAGGAAGAGCTTGAGCGGTACGTCTGCCGCCGGGCGCTTGTTGTCGCCCGCGAAGTGCACCACGCTCTCGACGTTCTCCTCCGTCAGCTTCTCCAGCGAGGCGATCAGCCGCGCGCGGTTCTCCGCCGCCTCGGCGAAGATCTGGTCGAGCGTCCAGGCGTGGCGTTCCCCGACGATGCGGTCGTTCCAGTCATCGATGTCGAAGGGCGTGCCGTCGGCGTTGCGGATCGTCTCGTCCGGGATGCCCGCCGCGACGCCGTCGAACCAGCGGATCAGCTCCGTGTCCAGCGTGCCCAGGTGCGCGGCGAAGTCCTTCACGGACCACTTCTCGTCCGGCGGCACCATCCGCTCCAGCTCCTCCGCGCTCAGCGAGCGGCAGAACGCCTCGAAGCGCACCCGCTCCTGCTTTGTTGTCTGGATCACCTTCTCGATCGTTGGACCTGGCATAGCGTGTCTCCTTCCGCGCGCAGTATAGCGCGGCGCGGTGCGTCAGGGCCGCCAGGCGTCGAGGTCGAGCGCGAAGTGCTGCGCGCCTCAGTCGTCTCGCTGGACCTGCGCTCGGGGGGTTTGAGGTGTTGGAGCACCCACGGATGAGATAGACGGTGAGCGGGTGAGTTACGATTCCACCACTCGGACGTGGAAGTCCCAATTGGCCTCCCAAAACGGCGACGCGCTTAGCTTGGCAGCGAAACCAATAGTATATTCACTGGGCGGCAGATCGAGGACGTACTCAGCGCTCGAACCGGGCGTCAGTTGATCACCCCGCACAGGCTGCCGATACAGACGGCAAGCTAGCTGGGCAAGACGTCTGCGTTTGAGTCCCGCTTGCCTCGGACCTGCTGATCAGCAGCCATCCCGCGCTCACGGCAACAGCGAACACCAGCGCGAAACCAGACACCCCTATAAGAAGCTTCTTCATGGATATTCCTCACTCTCTGTAGGCTTGGCAGACGGCACTGGCGACGTCATCTCGCCGACTCGATCCGGCGAAAGGTCCTGCCTGGAGATCACGAAGGATCCTCCACCACCTTGATGTGGAAGCTCCAGCCCGCCTGGCGAAACGGCACTTGACTGAACTTCGCTCCGAAGGCGACTCTGTAGTCGCCTGGCGGCAGACCTAAGTGGTAGTCGGCTGTGTTGCCGGCGGGTAGCGGATCGCCTTTCAGATAGCGCACGCCATCAGCCTTATACAACACCTGGTCGCCCTGCTCCTCTTCCACTACACCCGAATCAATCTTGCTAACCCCGACCCCCATCTCAATCGGGGTGACGGCCTCAGTGAACTGAAAGCGGACTGTTTCTGAGACCGACGCCTCGACGGGTTGGGCGGGGGTGAAGCCACTGGCGTCAATGTCCCCCACCTCGTTGCTACGCGTGCCGAGCACGCCCTCTTGCTGGCCGAACGATGTGGTCAGGATAAGGTGGGGCCACGGCGAAGGAGTGGGTGAGATGTTAGCCGTGGGAGAGGCCGAGGCGGGTGTCACGCTCGGAGTCTGCTCTGCGTTCGAGCTGCAAGCTCCCAGAGCGATGACTATCAACACAGCGACCGCGGCACCCATTTCGCTGACAATCGAATGTCTCTTCATCTCATGCTCCTTCATCGCGGCCTAATGCTCACGACTGATCGGTACCGTGAACCCCGCGGGAACGGAGTAATCGCTAGGCACGGTTAGGTCCTTAGGTACGTCCGAACATTCAGCCTCAAGCTGGACGATGGCGTCGACTCTAAGACTCCACGACTCTCACGTGGAAGCCCCAGGACGCGTGTCTAAACGGCTCTGTGCTGAGCTTTGCGTCCATTACCACTTTGTACTCTCCTGGGGGCAAGTCCAACTGATACTCAGCGTTTAATCTGGGCGGCACTGAATCATAGCGCACGAACTCCAGGCTGTCCGCCAGGTATAGCACCAGGTCATCGTGCACGTCTTCAACGTGTTGCGGATCTACCTTGCTTATCCCCAAGCCCATTTCCAATGGTGTGACAGCCTCATCGAAGGCAAACTGCACTGACTCGGAACCGAGCGATTCAACAGCTTGTAGCGGTACGTACCCGGCATCCACGCTCCCCAGTTCGTTCGTTCGGGAGCCTAACTGGCCTTCTTGCGCCCCCCGCGAGGTAGTCAGCCTCAGGTGTGGCCATGGTGGCACGGTTGGATTAGAGCTGGCAGTCACGGTCGCTGAGATAGGCAGAGACGCGGTTGGCGTGAACTCTTCGTCGTCGTCCGAACCACAGCCTGCGATAACTAGGGCGATGACCGCCACCAAGGTTAAACCAAAGGGAAGCTTCATAGCGCAGCCTCTCACTTCCTACTGCTCACGATTGATCGGGGCCGTAAACTCCCTCGGAACCGAATAGTCCACAGGTACAATCAGGTCAACTGGTACGTCAGAGCACCCCGCTGCTAGTCGGTCTCCATCGATGCGGCCTGCATCAAAGTTCTGATAGACCTTATCGTATGTCTGTTGCTGATCTTGGGTTGCACCACGTGGAATCTGCTTTCCATTGAGCCATTCACGCAGTCTTTGACAGTCGGCGGCGTGGTACATCCATGTCCGTTCCCGTGCATCGACCAGCCAGGCTTTCACTACCGGGTCGTTACAGGTTGCGAAATCGACATTCAGGGGAAGCTCATACCAAGACCCATCGGAGAATGTGACCGCCCAGACCCACTGATCGTTCTGGTCCCTTACGAACTGTGCCGAATCGCCTCGACTCGGTAGCGGCGGCCTGTTCCGGCACGCCGTCCCAGGTGCACTGGTTGGAGACAACGAATCCCGCGTTTGTGTGGCCAGAATCATCCGCATAGACGGTCGGGGTGTCATCGATACGGAGCGTGCCGGTGGGAGAACTAGCGTTCTGGCGGGTGACCAGTCGGAGCTCGCTTCCGGCATCAGTCACGGGCTGGGAAGGGGGCGGCCAGGGCATCAGCGCGCTTCGAAGTGGCAAGAGCAGAGGCTTGGACATGTTCCCTCCCCGGAGACATAGGGCGCTATTTCTGTTGCTTCATGTGTAGACCAAGACGGGGCCTCTTGCTACGTCTAAACGGCCCGTCTTAGGCGTGCCCTTTGTCCCTTCCGAAAGGACTCTCAATCATGATGCCGCCGACATCTCGAGCTAGGGAATCCCCATGAACCTCGCCCAGTTCATCGAGACATACCCGGACGCCATCACCCAGGCAGTCCTGTCCGCCCGAGGCGGATACTCGCCGGTCTACACCGCGCGGAACCAGCGACGAGTGGGGATTTGACCTCCGCCGCCTGCGAGTCGGTGCGATAATCGCCCCATGAGCATCCCCGAACCCATGCAGCGCGCCCTTGACCTCGCGCGGAGCGCACCGGAGGTGACCTCGCCGAACCCCACAGTGGGCGCGGTGATCGTTGCGGACGGGCGCGTCATCGGCGAGGGGGTGACGCAGCCGCCGCCGGGGCCGCACGCGGAGGTCGTGGCGCTGCGGGCGGCCGGGGCGTCCGCCAAAGGCGCAACGATGTACGTCACGCTGGAGCCGCACCCGTTCCACGGCCGCACGCCGCCCTGCACCGAGGCCATCATCGCCGCCGGGATCGCCGAGGTGCACTATGCAGTCGCGGACCCGGACCAGCGTTCGGCCGGGGGCGGCCACCGCGCGCTGGAGGCGGCCGGGATCCGCGTCGTGGCGGGGGAAGGCGAGGCGGAGGCGCGGCGCATCAACGAGGCGTTCTTCAAGCACCGCACAGCCGGCCTGCCCTTCGTCATCGCCAAGTTCGCCGCCTCTCTGGACGGGCGCATCGCGGCCGCGTCCGGCGACTCACGCTGGGTGTCCGGCCCTGAGACGCGCGCCTGGGCCCACGAGCTGCGCACGCGGATCGATGCCATCCTCGTTGGCTCGTCGACGATCGTCGTCGATGATCCGCTGCTCACGGCGCGGCCGGGCGGCGTGGACGCGCCCCGCCAGCCGCTCCGTGTCGTCGTCGACACGCGCGGGCGCACGCCGCCGATGGCACAGGTGTTCACGGGCCCCGCGAAGACGCTCGTCGCCACCGGCCAGCATGCGCCGCCGGACTGGCGCGCGGCTATCGAGGCGCGCGGCGCGGAGGTCATATCGTTCCCGGAGAGCCACGACCACGTCGACCTGCGGCCGCTGCTTGAAGAGCTGGCCCGGCGCGACGTGCTGACGCTGCTCGTCGAAGGCGGCGGCGTGATCCTCGGCTCCTTTTTCGACGCGGGCCTCGTGGACAAGGTGCACGCCGTGATCGCTCCGATGATCATCGGGGCCGCCGACGCCCCGTCTGCCGTCGCCGGCGTCGGCGCTGACCGCATGGCCGATGCCCTCCGCCTGCGCGAGGTCACCGTAGACCGGCTGGGCGAGGACATCCTCGTGACGGGTTACGCCGGCGGCGAGTGATGCCACGCGGGAAGAAGCACACCCACTGCGTGTACGTCATCGAGCTCGATCCGCGCGTCTGGCGGGAGCGGGCGACGATGCGCAAGGCCAACCCACGCTACAGTCCGCTGACCGGCCTGGGGTTCGTCTACGTTGGCATGACCTCGCACACGCCCGAGGAGCGCTTCGCCATCCACAAGAAGGGCGGCGAGCTGTCCGCGCCGGTCGTCCGTCGCTTCGGCCGCGCGCTGCAGCCGCGCCTCTACCAGGCGTACGAGCGGATGTCGCGGCCGGACGCGGAGGAGATGGAGCGCTACCTGGCCGATCGCCTGCGCCGCAAGGGCTACGCGGTCTGGCCGGTGAAGCCTGGCGGGGCGTTTACGATGGACGGGGGCCCGCCGGCCCGAAGGCCGGTAGTCCCACTTCAAGGCAGCGTTGCAGCCGGTAGACGCGGGAGGAGGCGTACGTGGCGAGCAAACAGCCGGTGATCCCGGTGGAGCGCATCGAGCGGTCGATCGTGCTCCTGCATGGGCTGAAGGTGATGCTGGACAGCGACCTGGCGGCGCTCTACGGCGTGGAGACGCGGGCGCTGGTGCAGGCCGTCCACCGCAACATCCAGCGCTTCCCGGACGACTTCATGTTCCAGCTCACGAGGGACGAGTTCGACCACTTGAAATCACAGAATGTGATCTCAAGTCCCGGCTGGGGCGGCCGCCGCTATCCGCCCTACGCCTTCACCGAGCAGGGCGTGGCGATGCTCTCCAGCGTCCTCCGCAGCGAGCGCGCGGCCCAGGTCAACGTCGAGATCATGCGGGCCTTCGTCCGCCTCAGGGGGATGCTGGCCGCCGACCGCGAGCTGGCTCGCCGGCTGGACGCGCTTGAGCGCCGCTACGATGCGCAGTTCAAGACTGTCTTCGACGCGATCCGCCGGCTGATGGCGCCCGCCGCCAGGGGCAAGCGTTAGTGCAGCCGCTCGGTCCCATCGACGTCGTGCCGCTGTTTCCGGAAGAGCGTGCCGCGTTGCTCGACCTGCTGCGCTCGCTTGGCGCCGAACAGTGGGCCACGCCGACGGTCTGCCCGGGCTGGTCGGTGAAGGACATCGCGTCGCACCTGGTCGCGGACGATTTCGGGCGGCTCGGCTGGCAGCGCGACGGTCACTCCGAGAACCGCTTCCGGCCGACGAGCCCTGAGGCGTTCGAGGAGGAGCTGCGCGTCTTCGTCAACCAGATCAACAACTCGTGGGTGGACGCCACGCGCCGCCTCAGCCCGCGCATCTTGATCGACCTCCTGGAGTGGACGGGCCGCGAGACGCAGTCGCTCTTCGAGTCACTGGACACGCACGGCATGGGGCTCGGCGTGGCCTGGGCCGGCGAGCGGGAGTCGGCCAACTGGTTCGACCTGGCCCGCGAGTACACGGAGCGCTGGCACCACCAGGCGCAGATGCGGGACGCCGTGGGCGCGCCTCTGCTCTACGAAGAGCGGCTCTTCGGGCCGGTCATAGACACGAAGGTCCGCGCGATCCCGCACGCTCTGAGTGACCGGCAAGCGGCCGTCGGCGCCACTATCCGCGTCCGCCTGACGGGGCAACTCGAGAGGACATACGACATCGTCTGTAGGGACTCCGGCTGGCAGGCCTGCGTCGCCGGCGAACGAGAACCCGCGGCGATCGTGACGATGGACGCCGATATGGCCTGGCGCCTCCTGACACGCAACCTGCCGCGAGCGACGATCGTCGAACGGTGCGCCATCGATGGCGACGCGCGACTCGGAGAAGCCGTATTCGATAGCTTCGCGCTGGTGGCCTGATGCCAGACTTCGCGCGCATCTACGCTAGGCAGGAGTACCTGACGCCCGGCGCCGCCGAGACGGTGGCGATCATCGCGGAGACGGTACGCCCTGACGAGAACACGCTGCTCCTGGAGATCGCGGCCGGCAAGGGCGAGGCGGCGGCGACTCTGGCCGGCCAGTTCGGCTGCCAGATCGTGGCGGTGGAGCCGTACGACGCCTTCCTGCACATCGCCGCGGCCAAGTTCTGGTTCTTCAACCTGCGTGACCTCGTCTCGGTCCTGCGGGCGGACGGGCGGCGTCTCCCGCTCCGCGACGCCACGTTTGACGCTGCGTACTGCATTGGCGCGCCGTCGATCGTCGGCCTGGAAGAGGCCTTCGCCGAGATGGCGCGCATCGTCCGGCCCGGCGGCTGGGTCTTCGGCTCCGATATCGTCTGGCGCGAGAAGCCGGGCCCGCTCTCCGATGAGTGGAAGTGGCTCGCCGGCGCCCGGCAGATCACCGCCGAAGAGTACTCCGCCGTGATCGCCGCCTCCGGCCTTGCCGTCGAACGGGTGGAAGTGCATCCGCGCACGGTCTGGGACGAGTATCATCGCGGAATGCTGGAGGTCGCTCACGAGGCGAAGACCTCCCAGCCGGCCGACATCTTCTTCGCCGACGAGATCGAGAGCGGCATCGAGGTGGAGCGCCGCGCCGTTGACGCCTGGCTGGACTACGCGACGTTCGTCGCGCGGCGGCCCTAGTCCCGCACGAAGAGCCGCCGGACGGCCTTCCTCAGCTTCGTATGCAGCGGCACGCCCATTCCCTCGAGCGCCGGCTGCCGGAACTTGCCCCGGCGCGCCTCCGGGTAGACGGCGGCCACTTCCGCGCCGAGGAGCATGATCTGTGTGCAGACGAACACCCAGAACATGAACGCCGCCACCGCGCCAAGCGAGCCGAAGACGAGGTCGAAGCGACGGAAGCTCGTGACGTAGAAGCTGAATCCGAACTTCACCGCCTCGAAGAGCAGAGCCGCCAGCAGCGCGCCCGGCCAGGCGTTGCCCAGGTTCCGGTTGCGGCTGGGCACAAGCGTGTACAGCACTGTAAACGCGACGAGCGAGAAGACGAACGGGACCAGGTACTCCGCCAGCGTCCAGACGAAGCCCAGGTCATCCGAAAGACGCCCCACCGCGTGCAGGTCCTCGCTGCGCGCCTGCGTGACACGTAGGGCCGCGCTGGCGGCGATGGAGGCGCCGATGAAGACACCGATGCCCAGCACCAGCGACAGATCGACCGCTTTCTGCCAGAACCAGGGCCGGGTGTACCCCGGCTCGTCGTAGATGATGTTGAGTGCGCGCCGGACGGCCGTGAACATGCCGCTGCCGCCCCAGGCCATGCCCAGCAGCCCGATGACCCCCAGGAGCGGCGCCCGCGAGCCGGTGATGGCATGTACCGCCTCGACCACGTTCTGGCGGCCCTCGGTTTCATTGAGGGGGATCTGTTTCAGCACTTCCGTGACGATATCCGCCTGTGCGCTTGCGCTGAGGAAGAGGCCGACGACGCCAGCGAGGAAGATCAGCAGAGGGAAGAGCGAGAAGATGACGTAGTACGTGATGGAGGCGGAGAGTTGCGGGCAGTTGTCCTGCTGGAACTTCCTGGCGACGTTCCAGGCCAAGTCTCTTGTGAACCGGAAGGCTTCGCTCACCAGATTTCTCTGCGGCTCAATTCTAGCAACGGAAGGCTCCGGCGCCTCCAAAATGTGCACAACCCGGCGCGTCTTAACCCAGGGTTGACTCATAACGTCCTCGTTTTCGTATACTCAACGAGTGCAGATTCAGGAGGTCGGCATGTCCCCGTCGCCCCTCGGGGAAACCCTCCGCCGCGCCAGGACCTCTAAGAAGATTACGCTGGAAGACGCGGAGAGGGTGACTCGCATCCCGCGCAAATACCTGGAGGCTCTAGAGATAGAGAACTTCGGAATCCTGCCCGCGCCGGTATACGCGCGGGGCTTTTTGCGTTCCTACGCTACCTACCTGGGCCTGGAGCCGAAGGAGCTGCTCCCCTTCTTCCCGGTCGGCCACGTGGACGAGCCCGCCCTCGATCCTCTGCCGGAGGTGAATGAGCCGCGGACATGGAACATGAACGGGCTGATCGCCATGGCGGTCGTCGGCGCGCTTATCCTGATCGTTGTCGCGCTGTACTCGCTCGGCCACGAAAGCAGCAGCGCCGAGTTCATCAACCAGCACTCCAACACGGTCATCACCGGCGACAACACCGGCCAGGGCAGCAGCAGCGACGGCGGCGTCAAGACTAACCTGCCGGACCTCGTCGGCCAGACGGAGCAAGAGGCGATTCAGATCATCCAGGACGCCGGGGCGACCGCCGTCATCACGCGCGTCACGCAGGGCGATGTGCCCACAGGCCAGGTAATATCACAGGACCCGGGGCCCGGCACCGATATCGGCGCCAATACGCTCGTCAACATCACCGTCGCCAAGTAGCAGACGCTAGTCCAGCCCCCGTACGATCTCCGTTTCCACGTCCAGCACCTCTGCGTCCAGCCGCTCGTCGCGGATGAAGGCGATTGCGCTGGCCATCACCTGGTCGGCGTGGCGTTCGTCGTTGGCGACGCAGCTGATGGCGATCGAGGCGATCTGCCAGGAATCCTGGTGATCGACCTCCGCGACGGAGACGTTGAAACGGTTGTGCAGCCGGGCGATCAGCGATTTCAGCACCTGCCGCTTGCCCTTCAGCGACTGGTTTTCCGGCAGGCGCAGCGTGACCCGGCAGACCCCGACGGCAAGCGTCATGCGCCTTCGGCCGGCGCCTCCGCCAGCTCGTGCCCGGCCGCTTCGAGGGAGGCGGTGCTCGTTGCGCCGTTGCTCTCGTGGGCGCCGTTCTGGGTGGCGGGCGTTTCTCCGCCGTCATCGCCGGCCTCAGGGGATGCTTCCTGGGCTTCGGCGGCCTCGGCGGCCGCCGCCGCGGCTACCTCCAGCTCCGGCAGCGGCGGCAGGTCCTCCGGCTTCTCCAGCCCGAAGTGCTCCAGGAACTTGAACGTGGTGCCGTAGAGGTACGGGCGTCCCGGCCCCTCCGCGCGCCCAATTTCCGTGATCAACTCGCGGGCCTTCAGCATCATCACGCTGTAGTCGCAGTTCTTGCGCAGGATGCGCTCCACCTCGCCCTTCGTCACCGGCTGCTTGTAAGCGATGACAGTGAGTGTCACCAGAACCGTGGGTGAGAGACGCTGGTGCTCGTCGATGCCGAGGTACGTCTGCACGAACGGCGCCGTCTCTGGCGCGCTCACCATCTGGGCTGCCTGGCCTGTGCGCTGAATGCGGACGCCGCGTGCGCTGCTCTCCTCGCCCAACTCGTCGAGGGCGCTGTTGACGTCGTCCGCCGTCGCCTCGGCCAGCTTGGCCAGCGTGCGCACGTCAACGGGCCCGTCCGCCACGAAGAGGATGCTTTCGATGACGCGCTTCAGTTGGTCGCGGTCGTTGATGGCTGGCATGGCGGTCAGGTCTGAGGGGGATGCTCTGGCGGCGACTCATCGTAGATGAGCGGGCCGGGCGAGGCGTCGGCGTGCGCGGGTGGGGATGGCGCGGCCTCGACGAAGGGCGTGCCGGTGGCGGCAGTTGGCTGCCCCGGCTTCGGGCCGCCGAACGCGACCTTCACTTTCGGCGTGCCGGATACGGGGAGCCCGAGGTCCGCCTGGACGGTGTCAACGACAACGCGCACAGCCTGCTGCGTCAGCTCGCCGACGTTTGCCGCCGGCGTGACGGTGAGGTCGAGCGTCGCGGCGATTCCCTTGTCGCGGCTCAGCACGTGGGAACGGGCGGCGGTCACCTCCGGCAGAGTCAGCAGCGCTTCTTCCAGCCGCATGCGGAGCGCTTCCGCGGGGATGATCGTGGTCGCCCCCGCCTGCTCCACGCGCAGCTCGCGCGGCTCATCCTCCGGCGCGAACTCGACGATGATCAGCAGCAGCGCCAGGATCGCGATGGCGGAAGCGGCCAGCGTCACGATCAGCTGGCCGGCCGTGGTGTTGTTGTCGCGCAGGAACGTTACTACGTCGTCCAGGCGGTCGATCGTGCGTTCCGGCGCCGCCCACGTCAGGAAGACGACGGCGACCGCGATCACGATCCACGTGGCGGCGGCCAGGGCGATGAAGAGGCGGTTGGTCTCGTTCATTGGGTGCTTTACAGGTCCCTGATTTCGCCCAGCATACCCTCGCCACGGAGGGCGGCGAGACGCGTGGCCAGAAGGCGGTTCTCCAGGGGGGCGTCGGCGTCACTGTAAACGCGGATGTAGTTCGGGGTCAATCCCTCCCAGAGGCCGCCCGAGCGGTGTTCCCAGAGCACCGGCGCCACGCGGCCGATCTGTGCCTGCCGGAACGCCTCCGAGGAGCGGGAGGCGATGGCCAGAAGCCGTTCCATTCGTGCTCGCTTCGCGGGCGGCGGCAGGTGGCCCTTCATGCGGCCGGCGCCGGTGTGCGGACGGTGGGAGTAGGGGAAGCAGTGCATCGCCGCGAACCCGGCCTCTTCGCACAGGGCGACGGTCGCCTCGAAGTCGGCGTCGGTCTCGCCGGGGAAGCCCGCGATCACGTCCGTCGTGATCGCCACATCGGGTACGTGCTCGCGGATCAGCGCTATCGCCCTGCGGTACTGGTCTGCTGTGTAGCGCCGGCGCATCGGGGCCAGCACAGCGTCGGAGCCGCTTTGCAGGGGGATGTGGAAGTGCGGGCACAGGCGTCCGCCAGAAGCGGGCCACAGATCGAGCAGCTCTGGCGAGACGTCCTGCGCCTGCAGCGACGACAGGCGGATGCGCGGGATCGAAGCTCGGTCCAGCAACTCGGAGAGGAGGCGCCGCGGCCCCTGCTCGGCGCGCGGCCAGCCGCGGTCGCGGCCGTAGTTGCCCAGCTGCGTGCCGGTCAGCACGGCCTCCAGCACCCCTTCCGCCTCGCGGTTCTGTACCTCGCGCACCACGTCTTCGATCGGGACGCTGGTCTCGCGGCCGCGGGTGTAGGGGACGATGCAGAAGGCGCAGAGCTCGTCGCAGCCCTCCTGGATCTTGACGAAAGCGCGCGTCCGCAGCAGGTTGCGGACCGGCGTGGGGCAGCCGCCGCCGGGATCGCCGGCGTTCGCCAGCCGCTCGAGGATGCGGGATGAGATGGAAGGCTTGTCGGCGTTGCGGAGGACGAGGTCTGCGCCGGTTAGTTCAGCGATGTCCGCGGGGGCCGTCTCCGCGTAGCAGCCGGTGAGCACGACCTGCGCTTCTGGCGACAGCCGCCGCGCTAGCCGCACGAGGTGGCGTGCCTTGCGGTCTGCGACGTGGGTGACAGAGCAGGTGTTGATCACAAAGGCGGCTGCGCCCTTCGCCGGGCGGTCAACGACGCGCACGCCTTCGCCGGCCAGGCGGCGGGCGATGGCCTCGGAGTCGGACTGGTTGAGCTTGCAGCCGAGGGTGAGGACGGAGACGACGGGGCGGTCGCCGGGATAACTGGTCACCTCGCCATGATAGGCGAGTGGCTGATTGATTTCAGCGTTTCGTGTCTGCGTTCGATTGACCTGGCGACAACGCTATGCGCCGCAATGGGAGTAGCCGCAGACGGGGCAGGTGGCGCAGCCTTCGCCGTGGACAAGGGGGCCGCCGCAATCGGGGCAGCGTGGCTGGCGGAAGAGGCTGAGGCGGAGCTGGGTTGCCGGGGCGGTCTTGAGCATGGTTGCCATTTCGGGCCTCCGTTGTAGAACACGTGTACTGTTCGGCTATTAGTATCCGAACGGGCGTTCTGCTTGTCAAGAGGCTTCTGTGTCATTCTGCGCGGCGCTGATTTCCGGGCGAGCGCCGCTCGCCCCTACAACATGGAGACTTGGCGCAGGTCATCGTCTGATAGCGGGGCGTGGTCTGCTGCCGCGGCGTTTTCCGCCACCTGCTCCGGCGTCCTGGCGCCGCTGATCACCGTGGAGACGGCGGGCTGGGAGAGGCAGAAGGCGATGGCGGCCTGGGCGAGGCTGCGCTCCGGCGTCTCCAGGAAGCGCAACGCTTCGACGCGGCGGGCCGTCTCGGCGAGGCGCTCGGCGGACCAGCCGGCGCGGAAGTCGTTCGGCGGGAAGCGGTGGGCCGGGCCGTACCTGCCGCTCAGCGCCCCCGAGGCGAGCGGCACACGGCTGATCACGCCCCAGTCGTGCCGGTGCGCCTCGACGAAGACGTCCTTGGCGGCGGCCTCCTGGTCCAGCAGGTTGTAGGCTACCTGCAGCGTGTCGCCGAAGCGGCGCTGGCCGTCCTGCGACTCGGCGGCGCGGATGTAGGCGCGGGCGTCGTTGGCCGTGCGGCAGGACACGCCGAAGAAGCGCACGAGACCGGCTGTCTGAATGTCGTGCAGCGTCTCCCAGATGGCGTCGTCCTTCGCCAGCTTCTGCGGCGGGTTGTGCAGCTGGTAGAGGTCGACGTAGTCGGTGCGCAGGCGCTCCAGGCTGCGGTCCAGCGCCTGGCGGATGTAGGCGGGCGCGAAGTTGGCGCGCGCCGGCTCGCCGTGGTAGAAGTCGATCCCCACTTTGGTCGCTATGAGCACGTTCGGGCGGACGGAGGCGAGAGCCTGGCCGATCAGCTCCTCGCTGTGGCCGCGGCCGTAGACGTCCGCCGTGTCGAAGAAGTTGACGCCGAGCTCGAAGGCGCGCTGGAGGGCGGCCAGCGAGTGCTCGTCGCGGACGTCGCCCCAGCGGAGGCCGCCGATGGGCAGCCCGCCGAAGCCGACCTCCGAGACCATGAGCTCTGTGCGGCCGAGGCGGCGGTAGTTCATGGATCGGACGGGGCAGCACTCGCTGCCGCGCTCCACTTTACAGTTTTGGGTTACGCGGTGCGTCCCACTCTTCCGGTGGTGGGAGGCCTGATTCGTCAATCCGATGCCCCGCGGGCAAATCCGTCGACAGCCCCGTGCCTGTTCGAATGCTCTATTGTTCTCCTCGAGATGCGAATTGTAGTTGCGCCGCAGGAGTACAAGGGGACGCTGACCGCCGAAGGCGCCGCGGCGGCCATCGCCGAGGGGGTGCGGCGGGCGCTGCCGGACGCGGCGGCCGATGTCGTGCCGCTGGCGGACGGCGGGTCGGGGACGGTGCGGGCGATGGTGCGTGCGGCGGGCGGCGAGCTGCGCTCGACCCGCGTAGCTGGCCCGCTGGGCGATCCTGTGGACGCGGAGTGGGGCCTGCTGCCGGACGGGACGGCGGTGATCGAGATGGCGGCCGCGGCCGGCCTCGTGCTGGTCCCGGAGGCGGAGCGCGATCCGCGCGTCACCACCACGTACGGCGTCGGCGAGCTGGTGCGGGCCGCGCTGGACGCCGGCGCCCGGCGCATCGTCGTCGGGCTCGGCGGCAGCGCGACGAACGACGGCGGCGCGGGGATGGCGCAGGCGCTTGGCGCACGGCTGCTGGACGCGGACGGGCGCGAACTGCCGCCGGGCGGTGCGGGGCTGGCCCGCCTGGATCGCATCGGTGTGTCGGGGCTCGATCCGCGGCTTGCTCAGACGGCTGTGCTGGGCGCCACGGACGTGCGCAACGTGCTGCTGGGCCCGGAGGGCGCCTCTCTGGTCTACGGGCCGCAGAAGGGCGCTAAGCCGCCGGTGGCGCGGGAGCTGGACGCGGCGCTGGCCCGTTATGCGCAGGTGATCGAGCGTGACCTGGGTGTGCGAGTGGCGGACGCGCCGGGCGCGGGCGCCGCGGGCGGCCTTGGTGCTGGGCTGATCGCTTTCCTGGGCGCCGAGATCCGTGCCGGCTTCGACGTTGTCGCGGAAGTCGTTCACCTGCGGGAGCGGATTCGCGGCGCGGATCTCGCGATCACCGGCGAGGGGCGCCTGGACGGGCAGACGCAGTACGGGAAGACGGTGGCCGGCGTGGCCCGCATTGCGCGGGAGGAGAACGTGCCGCTGATCATCGTCCCGGGGGCGCTCGGCGACGGCTGGGAGACGATGGCGGCGCTGGCGGAGGCGATCGAGCCGGCCGGCGATGCGGCCGGCGATCCTGCCCGGGCGCTATCGCAAACCGTCGAGCGCGTGCTGAGGGGACGCTAGCCGGAAGGTTGCGGCGTGGTCGCGGGCTGCACCTCTTTCGGCGAGAAGATGTGGACGAAGACGAGCGCGGCGAGGCCGCAGGAGCCCGCCAGAGGGACGACGATGCTCTCGAAGGAGAAGTCGCCGGTGCCCAGGTGGTAGAGCTGGGAGGCGGCCAGCGAGGCCATATGCAGGAGGGCCAGCCAGAAGACGGCGTGGTGCTTGACGGGGTCGCGGAGGCAGTAGATGTAGACGGCGGCCAGCGGGATTCCCTCCCAGCCCAGCGCGAAGCCGGCCAGCGCGCCATCGATCTCCCGGTCCTTGTTGTCGAAGAAGATGCTGTTGCTCGTCAGGATCTGCGTCAGCACGCCGAGGATCGACCAGGCGGCGAGCAGCAGCAGCATGATGCGCGGCCGCTGCAGGAAGGAGAGCACCGGGTTGGGCTGGGCGCCCGTGAACACGACCTTCGTCTCGCCGCCGGCGGTGTTTGGCTGGTTCGCTGACATGTGCCCCTCCTTTAGCCCACGCCCAGTTCGCGCAGGCGGTCCTCGTCGATGCCCATGTAGTGGCCGATCTCGTGCAGCAGCGTCTGCCGCGCCTGTTCAATCATCTGCTCGCGGGTGGCGGTTGCCCGTTCGTGGCTGCGCTGGTAGATGACGATGACGTCCGGGACGACCATGCCGTAGTGGCTGCCGCGCCTGGTGATGGGGATGCCCAGGTAGATGCCGAAGAGGTCGTGGCCCGCGCGCAGGCGGGAGCGGCGCCGCTCCTCAGGGGTGGGCGCCCAGCGGACCTGGATGTCCAGGTTGTGCAGAGCGTCCTGGAACTCGGGCGGCAGCTCTTCAAGCGCGGCACTCACGACGTCCTGGAACTCCTTGCGAGTCATGCGCACGGCTACAGTGTATCGCCAGTAGCCAGTATCAAGGAGCGAGTAGCCAGTGGAGAGCAGTCTCTCTCGCCGGCGGCTTCTGGCTGGCTGCTACCCCGACGTGGGCGTGCCGCCGAACTCTTCGTCCGTGAGGCCGAGGTCGCCGTTCATGTACGCTTCCATGATGTGCCGCAGCATCGGCGCCACTTCCGCTGAGCCGGACTGTCCCTGTTCGAGCGCGCCCAGGGCCACGATCCTGGGGTCGCTGCGGTTGGCGTAGGCGGCGAAGAAGACGTGGTCGGAGCCCTGGGAGAGGTCTTCGGCCGTGCCTGACTTGCCGGCGACGTCCAGCGATGAGCCGGCCCAGGCGGCGTAGGAGGTGCCGCCGCTGCTCTGTGTCACCAGGTAGAGGCCGTAGCGGATGGCGTCCAGCGTGGTCTGGGAGATGGGCAGCGGGTGGACGGTCTCCGCCTGGTACTCCTGGAAGGCGCTGGAGCCGGCCTGGCCGATGCGGGCGACGAGCAGCGGCTTGCGGAGGACGGCGGTGTCTGCGAAGGCGGAGTAGACGTTGCAGATCTGCAGGGGCGTGGCCGTGATGTACCCCTGGCCGATTGCCATGTTGACGGCGTCGCCGGTGAACCACGCCTCGCCGATGTTGTCCTGCTTCCACTGGGGGTCCGGCACGTTGCCAGCAGCCTCTTCGATGCCGATGCCCGTCGGGCTGCCGTAGCCGAACTTGCGGATGAAGTCCGGGAAGAGGTTCTCGTCGATGAAGTCCAGCGTCTTGCCCATCTCGTAGAAGACGGGGTCACAGGAGGCCATCAGCCCCTCGGATGGCGTCAGGTAGCCGCGGTCCACGGTCTGCCAGTTCTTCTGGGCGTAGGCCTCGCCCAGGCCGGTCCAGACGGGCGGGCAGGGGAGCGTGGACTCGGGCGTGTAGCCCCCCTTCTCCAGCCCGGCGGCCAGCGTCACCGGCTTGAACGTGGAGCCGGGCGGGTATTCGGCCAGGGTGGGCCGGTCCAGGAAAGGTTGGTCGGGGTTGTTGAAGAGGGAGTTGGCCTCGTCGGAAGTGAGGCCGCGGATGAAGGCGTTGGGATCGAAGCGGGGGTAGGAGACGAGGGCCAGCACGGAGTTGTCGCGCGGGTCCATGACGACGATGGCGCCGGTGCGGGTGCCGAGCTCCGCCTCGGCCTTCTTCTGCACCGCTTCGTTGATGGTGAGCACGATGTCCCGCCCGGGCACCGAAGCCTTCTCGGCGATCGTCTCGTCGATGGTGCCCTCCGGGGTGACGGTGGCCAGGAGCCCGCCGCGGGTTCCGGAGAGCGTGTCGTCGTACTGCCCTTCGAGGCCGGCCGCGCCGATCAGGTCGCCGGCGACGAAGCCTCTGGGCGCCAGGTCCTTCAGCTGGTCCTCCGTGACCTCCGTCATGTAGCCCAGCACGTGCGCCAGCGAGTCGCCGTTGGGGTAGACGCGCTGAGTGGTCTGGCGCACGACGACGCCGAGGCTCACCATGTCGCGGAACGGCTGGATCTGGTCGTCCGGGGTGCCGTAAGGGAGCGTCTTGACCGGGATGAAGTAGTACGAAGGCAGCGTCGTCTCAACGCTGGCGCGGACTTCGGCGTCTGTGAGGCCAAGCCCCTGGACGAGGGCGGCGATCGTGGCTTCCTTGTCGGTCACCTGGTCCGGCACGATGCCGATCTGCGTGAGCTCCGCGTCCACGGCCAGCGGGGCTCCGGTGCGGTCGTAGATGGTGCCGCGGCGGGGGACGCGGGTGAAGAAGTGGACCAGGTCCTGCCCGTGGATGCCGGTGAAGAACAGCGATGGCGCCCACTCCACGCGCCACTCGCCGCTCGGCGTGCGCTGCGGGGTCGGCGATGCGGCCGGGGTGGGAGTGTCGGCCGCGGCGTCGTCGCTGGCGGCCGGGGTGGAGCCGTCGTCCTTGGCCAGGGGTATCGTGTTGACCTCAGAGAATTCGCCGAAGAAGGACGAGTGGAAGGTCACCTTGAACTCGACCTGCGTCGCCGATGCGCTGCTCGTGCGGATCTCGTAGTCGAGGGAGGTGATCGTCGCTTCCTCCGTGATCGCCTTGTAGCGGCCGACGAAGGTGTCGTGGTCTACCGTCGCCTGCACGTCCGGGGCGACGAGGTCGTACATGTCGCTGAAACGGCCGTCCTTCCAGAGCTGCAGCCAGCGCTCGGCGGTGTCGTGCGGGCTCTTGGGGACGGGCGTTGGGCCGGGATCGCCCCCGCCGCCGCAGGCAACCGTCAGGACCAGGGCCAGGGCGGCGACAACAGCCAGCAGTGCGGGGCGGGACATCAGGAGGCGACCTCCAGGCCATTCTAACAACGCCTACACCATCCGCTAACTTAACGGCGGACGGGCCCCGGCGGTTCGGTTTCGGCGCGGTGTTAGCATGAACGTGGCCGTGACGATCGAGCTTGGGCAAGACGTACGACTCCTGCAGAACCCGCGGTTCCGCCGTCTCCTGGAGTCGCGGCTGGCCGGCCAGACGGCGCAGAACGCGCTGCTCTACGCGCTGCTGATCCTGCTGGTCAAGCGGAGCGGGTCCAGCATCCACAGCACGCTGCTCATCGTGGCGCTGACCGTCCCTTCGATCGTCATCGGGTTGCCGGCCGGGGCGCTGGCGGACATCCTGCCCAGGCGGCTTTCGATGTTCGCGGGGTACATGCTACGGGCGGCGACGGCGGCGCTCCTCTTCTACTACAGCGATAGCCTGACCTACATCTACGTGCTGGTCCTTGTGCACGCGTCTATCGGGCAGCTGTCCGGCCCGGCGGAAGCGGCGACGGTGCCGGCCGTGGTGCGCACGGAACAGCTGGCGGCGGCCAATTCGCTGATGACGCTCGCGCTGGTACTGGGGCAGATCGCCGGGATGGTGGTGATCGCGCCGCTGCTGATCAAGCTGGTCAGCGCGGAGGCCGTGTTCATCGTTTCGTCGGTGCTGTTCGTGGTGGCGGGATACATCGTCGCCTGGCTGGCGCGCGGCTTCAGCGGCAACACGGCGGAAAGAGGGCACGCGATGGGTTTCCTGGCGGCCACGCGCGAAGGGATTCACATCCTGCGCACCAACCGCAGGGCCTACCTTTCGATGGTGTACCTGGTGACGGCGACGGCGCTCTCCCGCGTGCTCGTGATCCTGCTGCCGAAGTACACGCGCGACGTGCTGGAGATCGCGCCGGAGGACACGGTGTTCATCGCGGCGCCGGCGGCCATCGGAGCGGGCTTGGGGCTGCTCCTGGTGCCGCTTCTCTCGAGGCTGTTTGGCGCCTGGCGGGTGGTAGCGTTCGGGTACGCGGTGCTGCTGCTGGGGATGGTGGGGCTGGGACTGGTGGTGGTGGTGCGCAACTTCCTCTTGCACAACGTGGACTTCGGGATAGGCTTCGTGGAGGCCGAGGTCGGCGTCTCGTCGGTGATTAGCGTGGCGATGCTGCTGGCGATCCCGCTGGGCTTCGCCTTCACGCTGGTGACCGTCGCCGCGCGCGTCGTCATGAACGAGCAGGCGCCGGCGGAGGCGCAGGGGCGGGTCTTCGCGGTGACGCAGTCCATCGGCGACACGCTCTCACTGTTGCCGCTGCTGCTGGTGGGTGTGGTTGGCCAGCTGGTGGGTGTGCGGGCGACGCTGCTGGCCTCGGCGCTGGCAGCGATCGTGGCTACGGGGTACCTGACGTTCTCGAAGCGCTGGGGGCCGGGCGGTGGACCGGTAGCTGAGCAGCCGGGGAGCGCCTAGGCGGCGAGCGCCTCGCGGGCGCGCTCATTCTCGGGCGCGGCGACGGGGAGCACGGTGATGGGCAGGGGCATGATGCGGGTGAGCAGGTAGCCGGTGAGGGCGAGATAGCCGAGCGGGGCGGCGATCAGGAGCAGGCGTGTGGACAGCACTTGGGCGGTTCCTCCGGGACTGAGTGGCGCTTCGGGGTGATTGCGCCGAATTTCACAATATATACATCACTCTAACGTAGCACCAGGCCACGGTCAAGTAATGGCCTTCGTCCACGTTGACGTTGCGGGGGCGGGTCACACGCAGTTTGCGCAGCATCGAAAGGAAGGACGGGGCGAAGGACGGTTTGTTACGCGGGACGCCGGATGGCCGCCGGGGCGGGATCCCGATCACGACCCCGCCCCGAGCCCAAAGGAGAGGTTCCGCGGACACCGTCTTGGGGGTCAGCACTGAACCGTGTCCGCTTCTACCACCTTCAGCATGGCAGAAGCGCTTTACCGGGGGGTTATCGCGGTGTTACCGGCGCGTTAAGCGTTGCCGGCCTCGGCGTAGCTCTCCGTCTTGAGCGCGGAATGCTGTGCGATTCGTTCGAAGTCAGAGTCCGCGTGAATCAGCGTGGCCCCATACGTTGTTGCGGTTGACGCGATGATCAGGTCCGGCAACCCGATCACGAGTCCAGCGCGCCGAAGATCGAAGTCGAGCGTGGCGGCCGCTTTCCATACCCGGTCATCGATCGCCATTGCGGGGAAACCCAGGAGTTGCGTAGAGATCAACTCGAACTGGTCCTGGGTGCGGCACCCGGCCAGCACCTCAAGTCGTATGATCTCGTTGATTGCGGCCTCGTTCTGGCGCAGGAGCTCTCGGAGCCGGGTAACAAGTTGCGGGGGTGGATTCCTGCGCAGGACGGTGATGTGAATCGAGCTGTCAACCAGGAAGTCAGTCAACGCGCGGGATGCCCATACGCCGCCACGCGAGCAGTTCTTCGAGCGTCATATCGATGGCGCCGCTGCCCATGAGATCGCTGTAACGCGCCCGTCGCCGGGCGTTCAGCAACTCCCGCAATGCTTCTTCGATCGCCGCCTTCTTGGTGGGGAGCGCGGTCTCGCGCATTACGTCTTCGATTAGCGTCTCGTCCAGGTCTATGGTCGTGCGCATGATCGCTATGCCTCCTCGCTATGCATAGCTATTATGCATCGGCGAGGCATACTGCGCAAGCAGCTACCAGTACCCGATTTCCCCGTTGATCATCGCCCGGGCGATCACCAGGCGCTGAATCTGTGACGTTCCCTCCACGATCATGAGCTGGCGGGCGTCCCGATAGTGGCGCTCCAGCGGGTGGTCCTTCATGTAGCCCTGCGCGCCCAGGATCTGGATCGCATCTGAGGCCACGCGGTTGGCCGTCTCCGTGGCGAACGTCTTGGCGATGGACAGGTGCGGCGCGTACTGGCGCTCGTACTTGCCCTGGTCGACGAGGTTGGCAGCGTAGTAGACGAGGTGGCGGCTGGCCTCGATGGCGATGGCGGCGTCGGCCATCATGAACTGGATCGCCTGGTGGTTGACCAGCGGCTGCCCGAACGTCTTGCGCTCGCGGGCGAAGTCGGTCGCGTAGGCGATGGCGCCCTCGGCCAGGCCGAGGCCGCGGGCGCCGACGACAGGCCGGCATGTGTTGAGGGTGAGCATCGCCGTCTTGAAGCCGCGGCCCTCGTCGCCGATGCGCAGGCCGGCCAGCACGCGGCAGTCCTGCAGCACGATGTTGGCCGTTGGCACGCCGATCACGCCCATCTTGCGGTCGCAGCGCGGGACGGAGAAGCCGGGCGAAGCCGTGGGCACGATGAACGCCGAGATGCCGGCGCCGTTCGCGCCCGTCTGCGAGAAGAAGCACACGTAGTTGGCCACGTTGCCGCCGGAGATGTACACCTTCTCGCCGTTGATGACGTAGTCGTCGCCGTCGCGGAGCGCGCGGGACTGCAGCGCCTGGGCGTCGGAGCCGGTGTTGGGCTCGGTCAGGCAGAAGGCGCCCTTGATCGCGCCGGTCGCCGACTTCGAGAGCCACTCCTGCTTCTGCTCCTCCGAGCCGCCGAGGTTGATGGGCTGCGTGGAGAGTGCCGAGAGCAGCAGGATCAGCGAGCAGGCGTTGTCGTGCTTGGCGGTCTCTTCGACGGCCAGGGCCAGCGCGAGGAAGCCGGCGCCGGAGCCGCCGTACTTCTCCGGGATGGTGAGGCCCAGCAGCCCTGCCTGCGCGAAGACCTGGAAGATGTCCTCCGGGTACTGGCCGCTTTCGTCGAGTTCGGCGGAGCGTGGGGCGACCTTCTCCCGCGCGATGCGGCGGGCGGTGTCGCGGATCAGCTTGTGTGTGCCGGAGAGTTCGTAGTCCATGCGTGGCCTCGATTCGGTGTGGTGCGGCCTATTCTACGGTGCGCGCGTCTGTCACACGACCCGGCAGGGCACGCCGTGCGCGTCCAGCCGCCGCATCCAGGACGGCGCGTCGTGTTCCGCCAGCATTCCCTCGACGACGCGCGCGACGGGGCCGTGCGGCGCCGCCCGGCTGACGACGTCCCAGGCGCCTTCGTAGGCCAGCTCCGGCCGGCCGAGGCAGACGGCGAGGGCGTGCCACTGCTCCGCGTTTCCGACGGCGACTGTGATCTCGCCGGAGGAGCAGGCATAGGTGCGGTTGCCGGGGTTAGCAGCGTCGCTGGCCACGAGGACAATCATATCGCTGCCGCGCTCCACGGAGCTGTAACGCTGATGCTGTGCGGCCGACCCACCCGCGCGGGAAGTGGGAGGGCTGGGGGACACCCCCAGGCCTCCGGCAGAGGCGCTGCGCCCTCTGCACTCCTGCTCTCACGCGGTCCCACGCAACCAATCGAGCAATCTGCGTCCGCGCCTATCCTTGGCCAGAAAAGAATCCGCGCTCAATCCGCGGCTAGCTCATCACGCGGCCGCCATCAACGTTGATGGTCTGGCCCTGGATGTACGCCGCGTGCGGCCCGGCGAGGAACGCGGCCACCTCGCCGATCTCCTCGGGCTCGCCGGGGCGGCGCAGCGGGATGGTGCCGACGATGGCGTCGTGGAGGGGGCCGGGCTTCGTCACGTCCTTCATGCGGTCGGTGGCGATGAGGCCGGGGCAGATGCAGTTCACGTTGATCTTGTGCGGCGACATCTCCATGGCCAGCACCTGTGTGAAGAGGATCACCCCCGCTTTGGTCACCGAGTAGGCGCCCTGCATCGGGACGCCGGCGCGGCCCAGGATGGAGGAGAGGTTGATGATGCGGCCGCCTTCGCCCTGCTCGATCATGGCCTTGCCGGCGTACTTCGTGACAAGGAAGGTGCCGGTGAGGTTCACCTCCAGCACGCGGCGCCACTCACTCTCTTCCAGCTGCACGAAGGGGACGCGGTCGTTGCCGCGGCCGGCGGCGGCGTTGTTGACGAGGATGTCGATGCGGCCGAGCCCGCGCTTCGTCTCTTCGACCAGGCGCTGGCAGTCCTCGGCGCTGGTGGCGCTGGTGACTACCGGCAGTGCTCTCCGGCCGAGGGCGCGGATCTCGTCGGCGACAGAGTCGATGTCCCGCCAGCCAATCGACTTCTCTTCTTCCGGGTAGCTTTCCGGCGGGCGGCCGGAGCCGGTGACGACGACGTCAGCCCCGTGCCGGGCCAGGGCAAGGGCGATGTGCCGGCCGATGCCGTTGTAACGCCCGGCGCCGGTAACGATAGCGACTTTGCCTTCCAGGTCTGGCATGGTGAGGCGAAGTATATCCGAGAGTAGCCAGGAACAAGTAGCAAGTAGCAGGGGTGGGACTCTTGCTACCGGCTGCCGGCTACTCGGATAATGGCCAACCACACGGGCAGGTCTGAAGACCTGCAGCTACATCAGGAGGACGCCGCCATGGCCACGAAAGACATCATCGAAGCATACCTCGCCGCCTGGAACGAGACTGACGAGGCGAAGATCCGCTCGCTACTGGAGAAGTGCTGGGCGGAGGGCGGCACCTACACGGACCCGGTCTCCGATGTGGCCGGCCGGGACGGGCTCTTCGGAGCGATCCAGGGCTTCCACGCTCAGCTGCCGGGCGCTGCCATAGCTCTGACCAGCGGCATCGACGAGCACCACGGCCGCGTGCGCTTCGGCTGGAAGGTCACGGGCTCGCCGCAGGAGATCGCCGGGATCGATATCGGTGTGATGGCGGCGGACGGGCGCCTGCAGAGCATCCTCGGCTTCTGGGGGGCGAACCCGCCGGCGGCGTAGAGCGCTGCGGCGTGCAACTGTGGGCCGCTCGTCCTGAGGTTCACGAAGGACCAACGTTCGGCGCCTATGCTTTCTGGGTACGCGGCGCTGGGGCGAGCGCCACTCGCCCCTACGACAGACGCGCGGGGCGAGCGCCACTCGCCCCTACAACCTGGGCTATTCGAATAGCGCCTGCTGGGGGGAGTCCGTCTTCGCCGGCGGCTCGATGCCGAGGTGGGCGTAGGCGTGGCGGGTGACCATGCGGCCGCGCGGGGTGCGCTGGAGGAAGCCGACCTGCATCAGGTACGGCTCGTAGACGTCCATGATCGTGTCCGCTTCCTCGGAGATGGAGGCGGCGATCGTCTCGATGCCGACGGGGCCGCCGTCGTACTTCTCGATTATCGTGAGCAGCACCTTCTTGTCGACTTCGTCGAGGCCCAGCGCGTCGACGTCCAGGCGCTCCAGGGCGGCGCGGGCGACCCCCGCGGTGACGCGGCCGTCGGCGCGGACCTGGGCGTAGTCACGGACGCGGCGCAGGAGGCGGTTGGCGATGCGCGGCGTGCCCCGTGAGCGGCGGGCGATTTCGTTGGCGCCTTCTTCGTCGACGGGCACGTCCAGGATGCCCGCGTTGCGGGCGATGATCGCGGCGATGGCGTCCGCGTCGTAGAAGTCGAGGCGGTAGACGGCGCCGAAGCGGTCGCGCAGGGGGGCGCTGAGCATGGCGTAGCGTGTCGTCGCGCCGACGAGCGTGAACTTGGGCACGGAGAGGCGGACGCTGCGAGCGCCGGGCCCGCGGCCGAGCACGATGTCCAGCGCGAAGTCCTCCATCGCGGGGTAGAGCACCTCTTCGGCGGTGCGCGGCAGGCGGTGCACCTCGTCGATGAAGAGCACGTCGAACTCCTGGAGGCTGGTGAGGATGGCGGCGAGGTCGCCGGCGCGCTCGATGGCGGGGCCGGAGGTGACGCGCACGGAGACGCCCATCTCCGAGGCGATGATGTGGGCGAGTGTAGTCTTGCCGAGGCCGGGCGGGCCGTAGAAGAGCAGGTGGTCCAGCGGCTCGTCGCGCTTGAGGGCGGCCTGGGTGGCGATGTGCAGGTTGTCCTTCAGCTTCTCCTGGCCGATGAACTCGGCGAGGCGCTTGGGGCGCAGGGTGTAGTCCAGCGATGCGTCGTCGTCCTGCAGGTCGCCGGATGTGATGCGGTCAGTGGCCACTGTGGACAAGTGTAGGGAGCCGGGGCGCGTGCGGTCTACGCGCTTGTGGCACTGATTAGTGGACAGTGGTTAGTGGACAGCACGGTGTGGGGGAGACGCCGGCCGGCAGCAAATGGAAGCGCCCGGCACTGTGCCGGGCGCTTCGCTGCTTCGCTTCGGTTCCTGGTCTACGGTATCGACGACAGGCTCATCGCTGTGTAGCTCTGGCCCGGCGTGTTGCGGCAGGTCCAGTTGCCGGTGGGCTTGGCGTACATCAGCGCGACGCAGGTGCCGATGGCCTTCTGCCCGTAGGCGTTCGGGTGGACGGACTCCTGGGCATCGCCCTGGCAGCAGCCGGTGTTCACCCAGCGGACCCACTCGTTGTTCACCGGGTTGGGGCTGGAGCTGACCAGCGAGGAGCTCCTGTTGCAGATCTCGTGGCCGTTCAGGGCGTCGCGCACGTCCAGGAACTGGACGCCCTTCTCGGCTGCCACGGCGCGCATGCTGTCGACGATGAACGGCGTGGCCACGTTCTTCGCCCAGTCGAAGTCGCTGTCGTAGAAGGGGCAGCCGCCGGACCACCAGCGGTCGCTGCCGGTGTAGCGTACGTCGGCGGCAGCCGGCACGGGCGAGGAGTAACCGGCGATCACGAACTTCCACTGCGAGGGCGAGTACCCGGCGGCGGCCATCACGGCGCGGATCTCGTCGATGGACTTACGGAGGCCGTTCTGCGCGCCCGCCTGCAGCGAATTCATTGTCGCCTGCTCGGCCTGGTTGCACGGGCCAAGGCCCAGGATCCAGTCGACCGTGCAGTTGATGACGCGGTCCGCAAAGCCGAAGTCGTTCGCTGAGATCGTCAGCACGACCATCTTGACGTTCTTCTGCTGGGCGATGGTCAGCAGCTGATCGGCCTGGGGCGCCTCTCCCTTGAAGCTCTGGCCGCCCTGCGATGCGCGCCAGATGTTGATGGACTGCGCGCCGGAGCAGGCGATGTTGATCTTCTCGCTTACGGATATTGCCGCGCTCTTGATGGTGGCCACGTCCGAGCGATGGCAGCCGTTGCTGTACGACGAGCCGTATACGCGGGTCGCATCGTAGGAGCAGAAGATGCCCAGCGTGCACCTGGCGGCGCGGTCCGTGCCGTCGCGCGTGCCGAACATGTTGAGGCTGTTGCCCTGCCAGCGGCCCGCTTCGCCAGAGATGAAGCTGTCACCCAGCGAGACGATTGCCGTGGGCCCGGATGTCGGGCTCGCCTGTGTGGAAGACGGGAGGCTGACGAGCGCGAATAACGCCAGCATGGCCCCGATCAACAGCACAAACGGAAGCCGCGCGGGCACTCCCAAGGTCCTGGACATGGTGCTTGACCCCCCTTACTAGCCGCTAAATCGCCACGAGACTACGCGCGGACGCAGAACGTGTCAAGTCGCAGCGCATGGATATCCACAAGGCCCGGTTGCACCCAGTCTTCCCGCCGTAGTCGCTTTCCGCGCTTCGCCCGCGCGTAGTATCATCCGGCCACCATACAGGGGAGGTGGCCCTCATGCCGTCCGAACTCAACTTCACGCCTGCCCACGAGCTGGCGTCGCTGATCCGCGCGAAGAAGCTTTCGCCTGTAGAGTTGATGCAGGCCTGCCTGGACCGCATCGCAGAGACGGAGGGCACGCTCAACGCCTGGTGCGGCAGCCGCCCCGAAGTGGCGATGCAGGAGGCGAAGGACATTGAGGCCAGGATCGCGAGAGGCGAGGACGCCGGCCCGCTGGCCGGGCTGCCCTTCGGTGTGAAGGAGCTGGACGACCTGGCCGGCTTCCCCACCACCCACGCCTCCAAGCCCTACCGCGACAACTTCCCGGAGCGCGACTCTGTGGAGGTGGAGCGCCTGCGCAACGCCGGCGCCATCGCCCTGGGCAAGACGAACTCGCCGGAGTTCGGCTACACGGCGTTCACCAAGAACCTGCTGTTCGGCATCACCCGCAACCCCTGGAACCCGGAGCGCACGCCGGGCGGCTCCAGCGGCGGCTCCTCGGCGGCGGTGTCGGCGGGGCAGGTGCCGTTCTGCACCGGCTCCGACGGCGGCGGCAGCATCCGCATCCCGGCCTGCTGGACGGGTCTCTTCGGGATGAAGGTCTCCTTCGGGCGCATCCCGATCGCCCCGCGAGAGATGCTGGGCTGGATCGACACGTCGGTGCACGGGCCGATGGTGCGCACGGTGCGCGACGCCGCGATGTACATCGACGTCACCGCCGGCACGCACGAGGCCGACCCGACGTC
>DATKKM010000015.1:0-27487 GCA_035542855.1 Dehalococcoidia bacterium | reverse complement strand
CTGCTATCATCGGCGGTCGGAAGGAGACCCCCTATGCCCACAATCGCCGGCCGCTACGCCATGATCGAGCAGCTCCTCGCGGAGGGCACGAAGTACGTATTCGGCAACCCCGGCACCACCGAGCAAGCCTTCATGGACGCCCTCCAGGAGTACCCGCAGCTCCAGTACATCCTCTCCCTCCACGAGGGCGTGGCCACCGGCATCGCCGATGGGTACGCCCGGGCCAGCGGGCGGCCGTCCTTCCTGCAGCTGCATATCACGCCCGGCCTCGGCAACGCGATGGGCATGCTCTACAACTCCTACCGCCAGGGCACGCCGCTCGTCGTCTACGCGGGCAACCACCCGCAGCGCGGCGCCTCCCAGGAGCCGATCCTGGCCGGCGACCTCGTCCGCCTCGCCGAGCCGTTCACGAAGTGGTCTGTGGAGGCGCAGGATCCGGCCGAAATCCCCGTGCTGATGCGACGCGCCTTCAAGCTCGCCGCGGAGCCGCCGCGCGGCCCCGTCTTCATATCCGTGCCGGCAAACGTGATGGACGAAGATGCCGACACCGCCATCACGCCGTCCAACCGCGTCGACCGGCGCATCCACCCCGATCCAGCAGCCGCCGAGCAGATCGCCCGCCTCTTCGCGGAAGCGAAGTCTCCCGTGCTCATCGTCGGCGACGGCGTCTCCCTCTCCGGCGGACAGGCGGAGCTGGTGCGGCTGGCGGAGGAGACGGGTTCGCGCGTCTTCACCAGCTTCGCGGCAGAGCTGCCGTTCCCCTCCAGGCACCCGCTGTTCGGCGGGCTGCTGGCCGTGGTCTCGGCCTCGATGCTGCGTGGCCAGCTGGCGATGGCGGACCTTGTCGTGGCCATCGGCACGCCGGTGCTGACGCTGCTCTTCCCGCTGGACGAGCCGCCGTTCTCCCCGACGGCGAAGATCGTGCACATCGACGACGACGTGCGCGAGATCGGCAAGAACTGGACGGTCGACGTGGGCGTCCTGGCCGACCCCCGCCTGGCGATGGCCGATGTCCTCGACGCGCTCCACCGGGTGCAGACGGACGAGCAGCGCCAGGCCGCCCTCAAGCGCGCCGAGACCGTCGGCGCCAGCGGCGACCAGATGATGCAGGCGTTGGACGCCTCGGCCAGGGCGCGCTGGGACGCCAGCCCGATGACCGCCGGCCGGATGATGTCGGAGATCGCCGACGCGATGGCGCCGCACACGCTCCTCTACGACGAATCGATCACGTCCGGCGGCTACCTCACGCGCTACATCCGCTTCGACGACACCGGGCGGCACTACCGCGCCACCGGCGGCGGCCTGGGCCCCGGCATGCCCAACCCGATCGGCATCAAGCTGGCCCGGCCGGACCGGCCGGTGATGTCGATCGTCGGCGATGGGGCCGCCCTCTACACCATCCAGGCGCTGTGGACGGCGGCGCACCACAAGATCCCCGTCACCTGGGTGATCGCCAACAACGGCAGTTATCGCATCCTCAAGCTGAACATGCTCGACTACCTGGGCGAGGGCGCGGCGGGCCGCCGCTTCGTCGAGATGGACCTGGCCGACCCGCCGCTGGATTTCTCCCAGATCGCCGCCTCTTTCGGCGTCAAGGGCGTCCGCATCCAGCACCCGGACGAGATCGGCGATGCGCTGAGCGAGGCTCAGATGTCCGGCGAACCGCGCCTGCTGGACGTGGTGATCGATGGGGACGTGAAGTCTCGCTGGCTGTAGGCAGAATCTGGGTAAACCACCTTCCGTCCCTCCCCGGTTTCGATTACGATCAGCAGTGAGAGCCGCCCCATGGACGACGTCAAAGCGGAATATCGCGCCGCGTACCAGGCGTGGACGAAGCAGCTTGAGGGCCTGCATAGCTTCCTGCTGGACGGAGAACGGCTGGATCCGATCAAGATCAAGGGCCTGCTGAACCGCGAAGCCCGCGCCAAAGAACGCTATGACGACGCACGCAAGCGCCTCCTCGGCATCCCGGATTAACCGTACGCGATGAAACCTGACCGTATCTATCGCTTTAATCCGCGCGTTTCGTATTCGGAATCATGCGCGCGGGATACTGGCCGGGTCAGTTGACCCGATCGATCGAAGAGCCCAGGGCCAGGGAGCCTGTCGCCACGCCTTCCGCTGACCCCCAGGTCGAGGTGAAGAGCGAAGTCGCCCTTGAATGGGAGCTTGTCCGCCGCGCCCAGGGGTACGACGAAGACGCCATCCGCCAGATCTACGAGACCTACTACCCGAAGATCTACAACTATTCGTTCATGCAGCTGGGCGACGTCCACGCCGCGGAAGACCTGGCGTCAGACGTCATGCTGAAGATGATCGAGTCGATCCACACCTTCAAGTTCCGCGGTCTGCCGTTCGGCGCCTGGGTCTTCCGCATCGCTCGCAACAGGCTGATCGACCTGCACCGCCGCCGCAAGCGACGCGGCGAGGTCGACCTTAGCGAGACGCTCTCAACGGCACTGGCCAACCCCCAGGCGCTGGCCGAACGCGCCCTGGAGCGCGGTCAGCTGCAGGTGGCGCTCAAGCACCTGACCGACGAGCAGCGCCAGGTGATCGTCCTCAAGTTCATCGAAGGCTTCGACAACCGGTCCGTCGGCAAGATCATGGGCCGCAGCGAAGGGGCGATAAAGTCGCTCCAGCACCGCGCCCTCGGCGCCCTGCGCCGCATCCTCAAGTACGAGGACGGCTACTGATGTTCCGCCGCAGCTTTGAGTCGATCCTGTCCGACTGCATCGAGGCGATGCGCCTGGGCGCGACCGTCCAGCAGTGCCTTGACCGCTACCCGCGCGAGGCGCCCAAGCTGGCGCCCCGCCTGTCCCTGGTGAACACGATATCGCGCACGCCGCTGGCGCACGCCGGGGCCAACGCACAGGAGCAGGCGTGGCGGAAGCTGCAGAAGCGCGCCGGCGAGCTGCGAGCAGGCAAGCGCCCGTCCGCTGTGCGAGTGTCGCGCGGCTACGGCGCCTGGCTGAAGCCGGTGGCCGTCACGTCTGCCTTCGTCGCGGTGATGTCCGTTGGAGCGGGCGGAGTCGCCTACGCATCACAGGACGCGATGCCGGACAGCCCGCTCTACGGCGTGAAGCTGGCCGGCGAGGACGTCCACGTCTGGCTCACCTTCAACGATAGCGATAAGGCGAGCGTCCTCCTCGACCAATCGCGGCAGCGCATGGAGGAGATCAACGAGACGGTCCGCCAGGGCGACCCCGTCCCCCAGAACGCCCTCTCCGATATGAACGGCCGCAACCAGCACGCCGCGCGGATCCTGACCTCGCACCTGGACGACACCGCTTTGCGTGCGCGTGTGCTCAGCCAGGCGCAGGAGCAGGAAGACCGGCTCCTCGCCGTCTGGACGCAGGTGCCTGTCAACACCCGCACGACTTACACAGAGGCCGTCGCCAACCTCCACAACACCCAGCTGGACGGCGGCGCCGGCGCTGCCCAGGTCTCGCTGCGGCCGGAGGAGCTCTCCGGGGGCATCCTGGCCATCACCGGCCTGGCGGAGCAGGGCGAAGACGGCCTCTGGCGGATCGGCGGCTTCGATGTCCGCATCGACCAGCAGACGCTGGGATACAAGGACGTGCAGAAGGGGTCCGGCGCCAGCATCCTGGCCGCGCGCAGCTCCAGCGGGCGGCTGCACGCCCTCAGCGCCAACGTCCAGGCGAACGTTGGCCCTACGGCGCTGGTTTCCGGCGCCGTGGAAGAGATCACCAACAAGAGCATCAAGATTGGCGGCCAGTACTTCCCGCTGTCCGATGACACACTCCAAACCGGCCAGGTGAAGGAGGGCCAGGAGGTGCAGATCGCGCTGAACGCCACCGCGGACGGCCCGTCCGTCCGGTCAATCAGCCAGTACGCCCCCGCCTCCGAAGGAGCCGACGACACGGCCTGGTTCGAAGGGACAATTGATGGCGACGTCAGCAAGGCCACGAACCAGTGGACCGTCGGCGGGCTCACGTTCCAGATCACCGACAACACGTTCATCGACGCCAAGGCCGGCAGCGCCCAGGACGGCGCCCGCGTGCAGATCGAAGCAGTCTCCGCCGGCGGCAGCCTGCAGGCCAAGCGCGTGACCGTGCTCTCCAGCAACGCGGATGGCGGCACCGCTGTCGTCCTCGGCACGTTCGAGGGCTACAACCAGGATGGCATCTGGACCATCAGCGGGATCCCAGTCGCGCCGCCGGACAACCTGGACGACCCGCCGCGCGGATCGCTCGTCGCCGTCACCACGCAGCGCCAGGGGCCTGACCTCACCGCTAGCACAGTCAAGGTCATCGAAAAGCCCGACGACCCGCCCCTCATTCAGCTTGAGGGCACGATCAGCCAGATCGACGGTAGCCGCTGGACCCTGGAGATCGGGCAGGTGCGCGTCACATCGGTCGCAGGAGTCACCGGCACGCCCGATGTCGGCAAGCGCGTGATCGTGTGGGGAACACAGGGCCGCGACGGCGCCCTCGAAGCCACATACGCCCGCATCCTGGACCAGGCGCCTGTCGTCACCCCGGCGCCGGCCTCGTCGCCGACGCCCACTTCCACGCCGGCGCCTGTAGCGCCCTAGACGGCCAACTCGTCCGGGCGTAGCGCCCGCAGCACGCAAAACTCATTGCCCGCGGGATCGGCCATCACCACCCACGTCACGTCCCCCTGGCCGATGTCGATGCGCCGGGCGCCAAGCGTCTGCAGCCGCGCGACTTCGGCGTCGCGGTCATCTGGGCGCAAATCCAGGTGCAGCCGGTTCTTCACGACCTTCTCGTCCGGCACCTTGATGAACAGCAGAGCGATCTCGTCGTTCGGGCGGCCGCCCGGGCGCTCGACAACCACCTCTTCGTCCGACTCATAGGTAATGCGCCAGCCGAGGGCCTCGGCCCAAAAGCGCGCGAGCAGGCCCGGGTCAGCGCAGTCGATGGTCACGGTAGCTATTCGTATGGACATGGCGCCAATTTAGCGGACGCAGCGGGGAGCCGCACCACGCAATCGTCATTTGGGGGTATCCTATGGGTGCCAAATCTCAGTCCAGGAGCCGCAGATGACAACCGAAGCCGAACGCACTGCCAAATCAGCCAGCTACGGCGAAGAGCGAGTAGACGCGCTCCCCTTCAACACCCCCGAAAAGTCCGAGCGCTACCGGACGGAGCGCTTCCCCGGCGCCATCGGCCTCAACTGGTTCGACTGCGACCCCACCCTGCAGCGCTCCATGCGCTACTACCTCACCGAAGACCAGTACGCGTGGGCTGAGCCGCACTTGCACGGCTACGGCGCCCTGATGGGCGGCCCCATCGCCGAGCGCGCCGAGATCACGGACAAGAACCCGCCGCGCCTGGTCAAGTACGACCGCTGGGGCCACGACGTCAGCGAAGTCATCATCTCGGAGTCCGCCAGGGCCACCAAGCGCGACCTGGTGCAGAACGGCTTCATGGGCCCGCAGTTCCAGCGCGCGGCTGAGGCCGCCGGCGTGCCTTACGGGCCGCTGGGCATGGCCTCCGGCTACCTCCTGGACCAGGCCGAGATCGGCATGTCATGCGCCATGGGCGCCGACGCCGGCATGGTGGAGTCGCAGGTCGCGCAGTTCGCCCCGCGCGACGTGCAGGACTACGTTCTCTCCCGCATCGAGTCCGGCGAATGGGTCGGCGCGACAGGCCAGTTCTTCACCGAGCGCACCGGCGGCTCCGACCTGGGCAGCCTGGAGACAACGGCCGTCCCCAACGGCGACGCCTGGATCCTCAACGGCTTCAAGTGGTTCGCCTCCAACTGTGACGGCGAAGCGTTCGTCGTCCTCGCCAAGCCGGTCGGCGCGCCGGACAGCGTGCGCGGCAACACGCCATTCCTCGTCCTCAAGCACCGCCGCGACGGCAGCCGCAACGGCATCCGCATCCGCCAGCTGAAGGCGAAGATGGGCACCCACGCCGTCGCCTCCGGCGAGGTGGAGTTCGTCGACGCGGAGGCGTTCATGCTCTCCGGCCCGCCAACAGCCGGGGACGGCTCGCCCAGCGACGGCAAGGGAATGGCGCGCCTGATGGCGATGACCAACGGCGCCCGCCTGGGCGTGGCGATGATGGGCCTCGGCTGTGCCCGCCGCGCTCTCGTCGAGTCGCTCTGCTACACGCAGGCCCGCAACTCCTGGCGGACGCCGCTGCGCCAGCACCCGCTGATGCGCCGCAAGCTGGCCGAGATGATCGTGGACGTGGAAGCGGTGCAGGCGATGCTCTTCGAAGGCTACGGCTACCCCAACCACCAGCGGCCAGACCGGGCGCTGGAGCGCTCGCGCATAGTGCCGCCGCTGGCCAAGCTGAAGGCCGCCCGCCTGGGCATCACGATGGCCAGCGACGCCATCGAGATCCACGGCGGCAACGGCTACATCGAGACCTGGCCGGTGGCCCGCATCCTCCGCGACGCGCAGATCAACACCCTCTGGGAAGGCCCGGACAACATCCTCTGCCTGGACGTCCGCCGCGCCATCGAGCGCGAGGCCGCCGACGAGCCGTTCCTGGCCCGCATCCAGCAAGCCCTGGACAACGCCGGCGAGGCGGTCCCCGCTGCGCATGTCGTACGCGACCGCAAGGAAGACCTGGCGGCGGCGCTCGAGGCCTGGAAGCGCCTGGACGCCGAGGTGGCCGAGGCGCGGCTCTTCCCGCTGGCCCAGTTCATGGCGGAGACGTTCACCGCGGCCATCCTCTGCGAGCGCGCCGAGTGGGAGCTGCGCCAGTACGGAGACGACCGCAAGTCCGTGGTCGCCGGGCTGTACACGGAGCGCTACCTCACGGACCGCAACCGCCTGCGCGATATCGACGCGCCGTCCAGCCTGGCGCTGGAGCGGTTCAATGACCTGGTAGCGGGCGCCCTCGTAGACGAGCGCGCCCGCTAAGCGAGGGCGAAGGGAAGAGTGCAGAGAAGGGACGAAGTCCCATCTCTGCCGGGCCTGGGGTGTCCCCCAGAAGAACAACCCTCCCGGGCGGGCGGGTCAGCCGCGAAACGATTGCGCGCTACTAGCAAAGTGGAGCGCGGCAGCCGTCCGCTAACGGACGCCCAGCAACTCCACGTCGAAGATCAGCGTCGCGTTCGGCGGGATGACGCCCCCCGCGCCGCGCGATCCGTAGCCCAGGTCCGGCGGGATCGTCAGCTTGCGCTGCCCGCCCACCTTCATCCCGGCCACGCCCTCATCCCAGCCCTTAATCACCTCGCCCACGCCCAGCGTGAACTCGAACGGACGGCCGCGATCGCGTGAGCTGTCGAACTTCGTGCCGTCGGTCAGCGTGCCCGTGTAGTGCACGCTGACCTTCTGGCCGGCCTTCGCCTCGGCGCCGGCGCCTTCCTTCGAGTCTTCGTATTCAAGTCCACTGTCGGTCTTCATCAAGTCTCCTCTACGATGCTGGGGTTGGGGTGTCGCTGGCGGCCGCCGTCGGCGTGTCGGTAGCTGCGGCCGTCGGTGTGGTCGTCGGCGCGGCTGTTGGGGTGGCGGATGCGGCCGGTGTCGGCGTTCCGATGCTGAGGACGGAGATGTCGAACGTGAGCGTCGCGTTGGGCGGGATCGCGCTGCCAGAGCCCGACGCGCCGTAGGCGATGTCCGGCGGGGCGATGATCCGATAAACGCCACCCACCTTCATCATGGCCACCGCCTCGTCCCAGGCCTTGATCACCCTCTGTTCGCCAAGGACGAAGGCGAAGGGCTGCCGGTTCAGCGAGCTATCGAAGACGCCGCCGCCGTTCGCCTCGTCCAGCCAGCCGGTGTAGTTGACCGTCACCATCTGGTGCGCCTGCGGCGTTTCACCCGTGCCCTCCTGGATCGTCGCGATCTGCAGGCCTGAGGCAGTCGTCGTGAACGGCGCGGTGATCTCCGGCGGCGAGGGCGGCACCGTCGGCGCAGGCGTCTGCCCAGCAGGTGTCGCGGTCGGCGTACCCGTGTTCTGTACCTCCTCGGGGGAGCCGCCACCGCCAAGCAGCAACACCAGCGCTATGATCACGCCGATGCTGGCCACGATCACGCCGCCGGACAGCAGCACGAACCGGTTGGAGAGCACGTCCGCCGGGGCCATGCCGCCGGCCGCCGCCCTCTCTGCCGCCAGCTGCCGGTCATACTGGCGGCGCTTGCGCGGGTCCTTCAGCGTCTCGTACGCCGCTTGCACATCCGCGAAGCGCTGGGCCGCGCGCTTTTTCTGGCTCGTCTCCGGGTGGTAGGTCTGCGACAGGCGAGTGTAGGCGCGCTCCACCTCTTCCTGCGACGCGTTCCGGCTGATCTGCAGAATTGCGTAATAGTCTTTCTCGTAGGACACGGACGGGTCTTGCCTCCAGTTCGCGTTATTTCGTCCGGGTTGCGGACACGCGAATGACATTGTATTCGCTGAAGATGTGACGGTCATTAGGGGGCGCTGCCCAACCCGATCCCGCCCCGAACATGGAACAAGGGAGAGCCACGGCACTTCTGGCACCACGTCCGAACGCTGCACGAAGGAGTCGCCCCTCTCTCGCGAAGCGGGAGGGGCCGGGGGTGAGGGGCCGCCGTGTTAACCTACCGCCCGTGGCGACCATGAAAGACGTGCGGAGACTGCATGCCCATGAGATGGACGACCTCATCGCCCTCTACCGCCGGGCCTTCTGGGACGACCCGGCCATCGTTCACCTGGCGCCGAACGAGAAGACGCGCGGCCGGGTGATGGACGCCTACATGCGCATGGTCATCCGATACGGGCTGCGCTGGGGCCGCGTTCAGACAGTAGAGGAGGACGGGCGGATCCGCGTGGGCGCGGTGTGGCTGCCGCCCGGCGGGGCGCCTGCCAGCTTCCTCAAGCAGTTGCGCTGCGGGTTCATCCCGCTGCTCCTCAGCAACTTCAACCTGCGCAACCTGCGCAACTTCATCGCCGTGGGCAACAAGCTGGAGGAGATGCACAAGCACGACGTGCCCAGGAAACACTGGTACCTCTGGCTGCTCGCAGTCGACCCGCCGGACCAGGGCAAGGGCTTCGGCAGCGCAGTGCTATCGCCGGAGCTGCGCGAGGCCGACACCGGCAACGCGCCGTGCTATGTGGAAACCGCGAAGCGCGTGAACCTGGACTTCTACCAGAAACAGGGCTTCGCCATCAAGCGCGAGATCCAAATGCCGGGCAACGGCCCGCCGCTCTGGACGCTGATCCGCGAACCCATCCGCTAGTTGTAGGGGCGAGCGGCGCTCGCCCCGGCGTCGGGCTGTCGCTACAGCTCGTGCGAGTTCATCAGCGCCTGCCAGCGGCGCTCCGCCTCCGTGGAGAAGCGCGTCACCTCCGCCGGGTCGATCGCGCCCTGCTCCGTGACGTAGGCCGTAACCAGCCGCGAGGGCGTTACCTCGTAGAGGACGTTGCGCACCTCCAGCCACTTCTCGGCGCAGATCTCCTTCGCCTTGCCCTCCTGGGGCGCGAACGGCAGCGGCTCCGAGGGCGCCGACACCTTCATCGTCTCCGCCACCGCGTAAAACGGCACCTCGGCGTCCCGCGCGGCCAGCGCCAGCAGGCGCGTCCCGATCTTGTTGATGAAATCGCCCTCCGGCATGATCGTGTCCGCGCCGACGACGACGGCGTCCGCCTCGTGGACGAAGAGCGCCATCTGCGCGTCCGTCACCAGCGTCGCCGATATGCCTTCCGGCACCAGCTCGCGCGCCACCCGCAGGCCGTCGCCGAACGGCCGCGCCTCGGAGACGATCACCCGTCGCGGCTTGATCCGCTTGAGCAGCTCGATCACCGTCGACGACCAGCTGTGGGTCATGATCGTGCCGGACGGCACGACCTTCCGCGCGGCGAGGACGATCTGATCGGGCGCCGCCTCCAGGTTCTCCAGCGTCTCTTCCACGGAGCGGGCGCAATCGCCGGTCTCCAGGTAGCGGGCCCAGGCCCAGGCTACGGCGTTCTCCACCGCGGCGTTCATCGGGCGGGCCAGGGCCAGCGCCCGGCACGTCTCCCGCAGCTCCTCGCCGCTGCACTCCGGCCCGATGCTCTGTAGAGCGTGGAGCGCCGCCGCCGCCAGCTGCCGTGAGCCAATGTCGCGGTTCGCCTGAATCTCCTTGATCGCCGTGCGGATCTCTGGTTTCATGCGCTCCTCCTGCTACCCTGAAAACAACAAGTCGGGGTCAAATGACCCCGACTTTCGATTGCCGAACCAAGACCAACCATGGGCGGGAAGCTCCTGACTGGAAGAGATGGTCTGCCTGTAACGGGTAGACTACACCCACCCCCGAATGGCCTGTCAACGCCCGCGGCGTTAACTCTTCGGCGCTCTCACCGAAAGCGGTGACAGCGCCCGCAAGCCACGTATGGCCGCTCGCACCTGTGCTGCCTTCTGGCGGGAAGACGTGTCCACACGCAGGAGGCGATCCGGCGGCACCTCGTTCGGGCGCTGGAAACGGCGCTTCTGCTGCACGTAGATGTCCCAGCGCGCGTCGGAAGGATCGCGCCGGGCCGCCAGCCGCGCTCCCAGGCGTTCGCGGATCACCGGCTCAGCGGCCTCCGTCAGCAGGCAGGCGAACTGCGCGCCGGTCTCGCGGGCCAGGCGGGCCGCGGTTTGCCGGTCCAGGCGGCGCAGGAAGGCCGCGTCCAGAATCACGGACTTGCCCGCCATCAGCAGTTCCCGCGCCTCCCGGAACATCTCGGCGTAGGTGCGCTCGGTCATCTCCGGCGAGTACAAACCGGCGCGGTATTCGTCGAGCACCTTCTCCCGGGGCCTAAGGCCCGCCAGCCGCTTGCGCACCACGTCCGACGAGATGATCGTCGCCCCGAGCGCCGGCGCGATCTCCCGTGCGACTGTCGACTTGCCGGTGCCGGACAACCCGCAGGTGATCACCAGCATCGCCGGCGGCAGCGTCTCGCCGTACTTGCAGGCGAGATCGAAGTAGGCCCGTGATCGCTTGCCCGCAGCGCGCTTGTCCTTCTCAGGCACGGACGGGATGTCCAGCATGAAGGCTTCGACCTTCCCCCGGACGCAGGCGCTGTAGTAAGCGTAGAACGGCAGCACCTCCGGCAGGTCCGGGTCGTGGGCGAGCTTCTGATAGCGGCGGACGAACGCCTTCGCCAGGTCCGGGCGGCCCCGGTACTCCAGGTCCATCTGTAGAAAGCCGATATCGCGCGCGATGTCCAGCACGCTGATCCGCTTGTTGAACTCCACAGCGTCCATGATGCAAACGCCGTCCTCCATGCAGATCGCATCGGAGCGCAGGTCTGCGTGCGTGCGCCGGATACGCAGTTGCTTGACGCGGCGCGCCAGGACGTCTGCTTTGCGCGCGAAGAACGCCTCCGCGTAAGCGGTGCAGATGGCATGCTGCTCGGGCGTCAGCGTCCGGCCGACGTAGGACGACCACTGCGTCAGGTTCTCTCGGTGGTTGTAGCGGATCGCCCAGTCGCCGTAGCGGGCGAAGGCGCGGCTGGTCTGCGAGGTCTTTTCGTGGAATGGCACCAGCTTCTCAGCGACGCGCTCCACCATGCGGGGCGTCGCCTCCCCGCGCTCGATCAGGCGATTCAGCATGCGGTCTTCGGGCAGGCGCCGCATCCAGACCGCGTACTCGACGATCGTGCCCTGCGCTTTTGGGTGAGGACGGGGGCCCTCACCCACGAAGTATTGGTCGGGGCTGCCGCGCTTCCGCACCCGGCGAATCGGCACCACGCCCAGATACGTCTCATCGCACAGGAGAGAGTTCAACTCGACTTCGCGGCGGCAGTAGTAGCGCCGCTTGCCCAGCGTTGAGTAGTCCAGGAAGCCAAAGTTCACCGGCTTCTTGATCTTGTAGACGTACTCGTCGGTCAGGAAGACGTAGGAGATGTGCGTCTGAATGAGGGAGATGCGGCCGGTGGGATGCGGATAGGCGGCTGGCTTGAGAAGCGCCTGCACAAGCGGCGGATGTTCGGCTTCCGGCACGGGGGATAGGTTACAGGCGAAGGGCACTTAGCGCGAGGGGGACAGGCGGCTGTTGACAATAAGAACGGGCGTTCGTATCGTGGCGGTGCTATGTTACGCGCCCAGCCATTCGATCTGCAGACCCGTTATCTGGCGCATTCAGTATATACAAACTGACACATCGTAGCTATGAAGTACGCCGAACTCCACGCCCACTCCAACTTCTCCTTCCTCGAAGGCGCATCGCACATCGACGAGATGGTGATGCGGGCGTTGGAGCTTGGCTACGACTCGCTCGCCCTCACCGACCACGACGGACTGCACGGGGCGATGGAATTCGCACAGTGCGCCCGCGCCTGGGGGCTGCGCCCCATCACCGGCGCCGAGATCACCCTGGCCAACGGCCATCACCTCACGCTCCTCTGCGAGACGCCGCGCGGCTACGCCAACCTCTGCCGCCTGCTCTCCCACGCCCACCTGGACCACGAGCGCGGCAAGCCCTGCGTTGAGCCATGCGTCCTGGCGCGGCACACGGGGGGGCTGATCGCGCTCTCCGGCTGCCGCAACGGCGAAGTACCCTGGTTGATCAGCGCCGGCAAGCACAGGGAGGCGGAGGACGTTGCGCGGGGCTATGCCGAGATGTTCGGGCTGCGGAACTTCTTCCTGGAGATGCAGAACAACCTGGTCTACGGGGACGTCCGCCGCAACCACCACCTCGCCGAGTTGGCGGAGCACATCGGGCTGGGCGTCGTGGCCACGGGCGACGTGCACTACCACGTCCGCGAGCGCCACCGCCTGCAGGACGTGCTGGTGGCGATCCGCAACCGCTCATCGCTGGATGCCAGCCACCGCGTCCGCCGCGAGAACTCGGAGTACTTCCTGCGCCGCCCGGACGAGATGGCCGGGATGTTCTGCCACTTCCCACATGCCGTCGCCAACACACAGGCCATCAGTGAGCGCTGCCGGTTCGACCTCACGCGCGACCTGGACTACACCTTCCCGGACTACCCGGTGCCCGAAGGCGAGACGCAGGATTCCTACCTGCGCAAAATCTGCGCGAAAGAGGCCTCGCTGCGCTACCCGCACTTCGGCCCGGAGATCGAGGCGCGGCTGGAGCAAGAGCTGCGCCTGATCCAAAAGCACGGGCTGTCCGGCTTCTTCCTCATCCACCGCGAGATCCTGCAACTGGCGGAGCAGGTGGCACAGGAGATCAAGGGGCGCCCATACCACGGCCCGCCCGGCCGTGGCCGCGGCTCGTCCGTCGGCTCTGTGATCTGCTACCTGATCGGGCTCTCACACATCGACCCGATAGCGAACAACCTCTTCCTCGGCCGCTTCCTCAACGAAGAGATGGCCTCCGTCCCCGACATCGATCTCGACTTCCCGCGCGACATCCGGGAGAAGCTGATGCTGCGCGTCTACGAGCACTTCGGGAACGAGCACGTCGGCCTCGTCGCCACGTTCCCCACTTATCGCATTCGCGGCGCCGTGCGGGAGGTGGGCAAGGCGCTGGGCTTTTCGGCGGCGGAGATGGACCGGCTGGCCAAGACGAGCGACGGCTACGGCTCCGCCAGGGAGATCCGCGAGGCGATGTCCCAGCTGGACGGCTTCCGCCACAAGCTGGGCGCGCGCGGCTGGGACCTCTTCGCCTCGCTTGTAGAGGAGATCGCCGGCTTCCCGCGGCACATCTCGCAGCACGTCGGCGGCATGGTGATCGCATCGCGGCCGCTGATGGAGATGGTGCCGATGGAGCAATCGGCCATGGACGGCCGCATCCTCATCCAGTGGGACAAGGACTCCGTCGACGACGCCCGCATGATCAAGATCGACTTCCTGGCGCTGGGCATGCTCTCCGCCCAGGACGACTGCCTCGAAATGATCGAGGCCTACCGCGGCAAGCGCATCGATCTCTCGCGCATCGACTTCGATGACGCCCGCGTCTACGACGGCATCTGCCAGGCCGACACGATGGGCGTCTTCCAGATCGAATCTCGCGCACAGATGCAGACGCTGCCGCGCGTGCGGCCGCGCTGCCTGGACGACCTGACTGTGCAGGTGGCAATCATCCGCCCCGGGCCGATCGTCGGCGGCTCCGTGAACCCCTACATCGCGCGGCGGATGGGCAAAGAACCGGTCACCTTCGACGACCCGAGCCTGGAGCCGGCGCTGGCCGAGACGCTGGGCGTGATCCTCTACCAGGAGCAGGTGCTGCAGGTGGCGATGGCGCTGGCCGGCTTCAGCGCGGGCCAGGCGGAGAGCCTGCGCCGGGCGATGAGCCGCAAGCGCTCCCACGACGCCATCGGCAAGCACAAGCAGGCGTTCATCGAAGGCTGCCTGGCGCGCGGCGTCTCACTGGCGGTGGCCGAGGATGTCTTCCGCAAGATCGATGGCTTCGCCTCCTTCGGCTTCCCGAAGGCGCACGCGGCGGCGTTCGGCCTGCTCGCCTACCAGACGGCATGGCTGCGAACGTACTACCCGGCGGAGTTCCTCTGCGCGCTCTTCAACGCCCAGCCGATGGGCTTTTACGCCCCGCACGTCCTGGTCAACGACGGCAAGCGCCACGGAGTCGTCGTCCTGCCGCCGGACATCAACCTGAGCGCCGCCAATTGCACCGTGGAACCCACGCCTGCGGACCCGCCATTACCACCGGGTCAAGGCCCCCGCCCTGACACCGTCGATCCCGCCGTCCGCATCGGCCTGCGCTACGTGCGCGGGATGGGCGCGGAGACCGGCGCGAAGCTCGTCGAGGACGAACGGCGGCGCGGCGGCGATTACCGCTCGCTGTTCGATTTCCTGGAGCGCACGCGTCTCAAGCGAGAGCAGATCGAGAACTTGATCGTCTGCGGCTGCTTCGACAGCTTCGGCCTGGAGCGGCGGGAGCTGATCTGGCAGCTCGGCCTCGTCTACCGCAGCGAGGGGCGGACACAGGCCCAGCGCCAGCTCGCCCTGCCGCTGCCGACGTCGCAGGACATGCCGGCCGCGGCGGGATTCGAACTGCCGGCGATGAGCGAGTGGGAGCGGATGCGCGCCGATTACCTGGTGCTGGGCATGTCGCCGCGCCGCCACCCGATGGAGTTCGCGCGCCCCCACCTGCACGAGGGCATCGTCCCCACGAAGATGGTGGAATCGATCGAAGACGGGCGCCCGGTGGCCGTCGCTGGGCTCGTCGTCTGCCGCCAGCAGCCGGGCACGGCCAAGGGGTTCGTCTTCATGGTGCTGGAGGACGAGTACGGCCTGGTTAACGTCATCGTCAAGCCGGACCTCTACGAGCGCCAGCGCCCCATCGTCCGCGGCGAGCCCTTCGTCACCATCCACGGCCGCCTCCAGCGCCGCGACGGCATCACCAACCTGATGGCCGAAAAGCTGGTCCCGTTCGAAGTCGGTGACCTCGCGCCGGCGGCCCACAACTTCGGCCACTGACCATGTGCGCCGTAAGGGCGCAGCACCCCGGAGGCGGATGTTCATCGGCTCATGAACCATAGCGCCATTGAAGGTCGCACCGAATCGCGAGTGCTGCACCCCTGCACCCGCCTTCACACAAAACCAGCCAAACAAGCCGGCCGAACGATGAACCAGGCCTTCGTCCGTTCGTATGAGGTGTGGTCAGGGAATAAACAGCGGCGCCATCACCAGCGTGATCGTCGCCAGAAGCTTGATCAGGACGTGCAACGAAGGTCCCGCCGTGTCTTTGAACGGGTCGCCAACCGTGTCGCCGACGACCGCTGCCTTGTGCGCCTCCGTGCCCTTGCCGAGCACCTTGCCGTCGTCCTTAAGGTTGCCCGCCTCGATGTACTTCTTGGCGTTGTCCCAGGCGCCGCCCACGTTGTTGAAGAACGTGGCCGTGATAATGCCCACGATCGTGCCGATCATGAGCATGCCCGCGACTGCCAGCCAGCCGGACGGGTTGTCGTAAACCTTGGCGCCGACCGCGAGGTGAGTGTCACGCGCGAAGCGGAACAGGAGCCCGACGCCAATCGGCAGCCCGACAGCCAGGATGCCCGGAGCGATCATCGTGCGCAGGGCGGCCTTCGCCGTGATGTCCACCGCCCGGCCGTAGTCCGGACGAGAGGTGCCCGCCATGATCCCCGGGTCCTCCCGGAACTGGCGTCGCACTTCTTCGATGATGTCGCCGGCCGCCGAGCCCACCGCCCGGATCGCCAGCGAGGCGAAGACAAACACGAGCATCGCCCCGATAAGCCCACCGACGAACACGTCCACGTTCGAAAGGTCGATCGGTAACGACTGTTGCAGCGGTAACTCCAGACGCTCCTTCACCTTGTCCAGGTAAGCGCTGAAGAGCAGGAACGCCGCCAGACCCGCGGAGGCCACCGCGTAGCCCTTCGTGAGGGCCTTCGTGGTGTTGCCGACCGAGTCCAGAGCGTCCGTGATGTGACGCGCGCTCTCCGGGGCGCCGGAGAACTCAGCGATGCCACCGGCGTTATCCGTGATCGGCCCAAAGGTGTCCATCGCCAGCACGTAGGCGGCCGACATCAGCATTCCCATCGTGGCCACCGCCGTCCCGAAGACACCCGTGCTGAACCCGCTAATCTCGCCGTTATCGCCCTTGATGTTCGCTGCAAACCCGATCGCGAACGACGCGACCAGCGCAATGCCGATGGCGATAGCGGTGGCGGCCGTCGTCTCAAGGCCTACGGCAGTGCCGGTAATGATATTCGTCGCCGGCCCGCGCCTTGAGGCCTCCGCGATCTCCTTCACCGGGCGCCAGGCGCCGGCGGTGTAGTACTGCGTGATGTAGACGAAGGCGATTCCTGTGGCGACGCCGATGCAGCCGCAGAGGAAGAAGCGCCACCACTCGTCGCCCAGCATAACCTTAGTCGTGACAAAGAGGCCGACGATCGAGAGCAGTGACACGATGTAGTAGCCGCGGTTCAGCGGGGTCATCGGGTCCTGCTTCGTGTCGTCGCTGGCAAACATAGGCACCGAGGCCAGACCGATGACCGTCGCCAGGATGCCGAACGAGCGCAGAATCAGCGGAAAGACTACCCACTGGAGATCGCCCGTCACAGCATAGATCGCCACGCCCAGGATCATCGCCCCGATGTTTTCCGCAGACATCGACTCGAAAAGGTCGGCGCCACGGCCGGCGCAGTCGCCGACGTTGTCCCCCACCAGGTCCGCGACGACGGCTGCGTTGCGTGGGTCGTCCTCCGGGATGCCCGCCTCCACCTTGCCGACGAGGTCAGCACCGACATCCGCGGCCTTCGTGTAGATGCCGCCGCCGAGTTGCGCGAACAGCGCCACGAAGCTGGCTCCGAAGCCGAAGCCGACGATCAGGAACGGAGCAATCGATTCGGAGTTGCCGAGGACTTTGCTGTAGACGAAGAAGATGCTGGAGACGCCCAGCAGGCTCAGCGCCACCACGAGGAAGCCGGACACCGCGCCACCCCGCAGGGAGACCGTGATCGCCTCCTTGAGGCTGCGTGTCGCCGCCGATGCGGTGCGTCCGTTCGCGCGCACCGCGATGAACATACCTATGTAGCCGGCCAGGCCGGAGCACGCCGCGCCCACCAGGAACGCGATCGCGGTCAGCAGGCCTTCCGTCCAGTGGCTAACCTCGACGCTGCCGTAGGTGACGTTCGAGTCGCTGGCCTGGATGATCTTCACGCCGTCCGAGACGGCTCCGACGATCACGCCGATGACTACGGCCGTGATTACCGCGAAGATGGCGATCGTCGTGTATTGGCGGCGCAGGAACGCCATCGCGCCTTCGAAGATCATGGCGGAGACGTCCTGCATCTCCTTGGTACCCGTGTCGCGCCGCAGCACGTCCCAGGCCAGCCAGATGGCATACAGGACGGCCGCAACGCCGGCGATAGGTATCAGCGGAACCAATTCCATATATTCCTAAACCTCCGAAGCGGCAGTCTATCAGCCGATAGTACTTAGAACAATTGTTGAGGTTACATAAGCGGCGCTGAGTCGCGCCCTCAGCCCGCGTCCGTCCCCCGGATAGCGGCCACGCTGAACGCGCGGAACGTCGTCTGCAGGCCGCCGAAGCGCGGCGCCGGGTCATTGTTCACAAGGCCGATGATGCTGTCGCTCCGCAGGCGTGTCGGCACGTGCAGCGCTTCCAGCAGGCGCAGCCCCCAGTAGGCCGCCTGGTACGGCACCGGCACGAAGCGCGGACTTCGGCCCGCGGCGGCGGCCGTCGTCGCCAGGATCTCCCGCAGCGTGCGCGCCACCGGCTCCGCCGCGACGACCGGCGCGTCCGGCAGCGGCCCCATCGCCAGCTCCAGCACCGCTTTCGCCAGGTCTTCCGTGTGACAGGTGTAGAACTCCTGGCCGCCCGCGATCAGCGGCACGACCGGCGCCTTCGCCACCACCCGCTGCATCGCTCCGAAGATGCCGGCGCCCTGCGCCTCGTACAGAAGGCCCGGCCGCATAATCGCCACCGCCGGATGGTGCTGCGCAGCCCGCCTCTCGACCGCGAGCTTGCCCCGCCCGTACTTCGACTTCGTGCCCTCGAACGCCGTCATGCTCGAGATGAAGATGACGCGGCCAACGTTCGTTTCGCGCGCGGCGTCAAACAAGGCGAGGCTGCCCGCCACGTTCACCCGCTGCACCTCCCGCCAGGACCTCGCGCGAAAGTCCCAGGCGCAGTGCACGAGCACGTCGACACCCGCGAGTATCTGTGGATCGATCGGCTCGCCCAGTACAAAGCGGTACGGCTGGTGGCGGGTGATCTCGCGCACCTCGCCGTGTTTCGCCAGCAGCGCGGCGATGCGCGACCCGGCGAAGCCGTTGGCGCCGGTCACACCGAACGTCAGGCCCGCCATCAGTCCGCGTGCTCCGCGCCGATGCGATATGCGTTCGCCATCACACTGAGCGTGATCGTCGTCGCCGGGATAGTGGGGAATACGCTGGAATCGATGACGTGCACCCGTTGGAGGCCGGCAGGCCGGCCCAGCGTGTCCGTCTGGCCGTGCTGCGGGTCCGCGCGCATGGGCAACGTGCCGCCGTCGTGGAAGCTGCGGCCGGGCAGCTCCACCTCCAGCAGCGGCAGGAGCGGCGCAGCGCCGATCCGCAGGCTGTTCCGCGCCAGCTTTCGCGCCACGCGCCCGGCCGTCTGCCGCGGCCGCGAGTCCTTAACCTTGTGCAGCGACAGGCGGCTGCCCCGCCGCCGAACGCGCACCTTCAGCGAGTCGTCGGAGTGCAGGAAGCCCTGGATCAGCAGCATCCGGTCCAGGACGGGGCCCGCTGGCATGAACGGGTAGAGGCGGCCGAAGCGGCGCCGCAGCTCCAGCTCGTAGATATCGTTGTACGTGTAGAGCTGCATGTGCACCGTCCGCCGGCTGATCGCCGGATCCAGCAGCTCGATAAAGGCCTGCGCCAGCGTGTGCAGCTCCTCGCGGCGCGCTCCCCCGCCCGTCGCCTGCAGCAGCGGCAGGCGGAAGTACTGCGAGTCGAGCAGCGTCGTCTCGTCGATCTCCAGCGAGTCCATCACGATCTGCGTGGTGGGCAGCGGGCCGGCGCCCAGAAACAGGCGCTCGCCTTCGAAGGAGACGGGTTCGCCGGACAGCGTGCGACCTTCGATGGCGACCGCTCCCCCGCGTTCCGCAAAGCGCTCGACGACGACGCCTCCGAGGTACCGGAAGCCGCGTCGCTCGCCGAGGCGCGAGAGCGTGTGGCGGCTGCTGTAGATCAGGTCGTACGGGCAGCCGAACATGCACATCCCGCAGTAGACGCAGCCCTTCGTCTCTACCGCCAGCCGCGACGAGCCGAAGCTGATGCCCTCGCGGTTGAGGGCTTCGCGGTGACGTTCCATCGCCCGCAGGACGCGCGCGCCCTGCCTGCTCGTCGTGTGTTCCTGGAAAGCCGAGGTGTACAGGGGAAACAGCGCTGCCAGCGCGTCCAGACGCCCGGTCAGCGGCACGAATTCCAGCACCCGCGCGTAGTACGGCGCCAGCTCCTCGACGCCGATGGGCCATTCGTCGATGTCTTCCTGGCGGTACGGGAGCATGGCGGCGCCCCAGACGTTGCTCAGCCCGCCGATCGCGAACGACGGCGCGAAGTCGACGCCCTTGCCTTCCGCTTCCGCGTAGCCGTCCGGCCGCCGGTAGGCGTAGCTCGATCCGTAGACCAGCTTGCGCGGCGCACCGCCGGCGTGGGCCAGCACCTTCATCCTGGCCAGCGACTCGCTGCCCCACTCGCCGGGCGTCTGCCGCGACATCTCGGCGACAGCGCGGGCGGCGTCCGGTTCCAGCGCGAAACCAGCGTCCAGCATCGTGACCTCTTCGCCGCGGTTTAGGACCGCCATTGCGCAGGAGACGGCGGCGGGCCCGGAGCCGATCACGTAGTGCATTCGCCAATCAGTTTAGAGCAGCGGCGCGCCTTCCTCTGAGCCGCGCTCAAGATCGCGGGAAGCGCGAGAAGTCCGGCTCACGGCGGTCGAGGAAGGCCTGCTTGCCCTCGTCTGCCTCACCGGTCTTGTAGAACTCCGGCGCGAACTCGGCCACCCAGTCGCGGCGCGGCTGCCGGAGAGGCTGCATCACCTCGCGGAACGATGCCTTGAGGATGCGCAGGCAGCTCGGGCTCTTCTGCATCAGCTCCGCGCACCAGCGGTCAACCTCGTCGTCGAGCTGCTCGTGCGGGACGACCGCGTTGACAAGTCCCATGTCCAGAGCCTCCTGCGCCGAATAGCGGCGCGTCAGCATCCAGATCTCTTTCGCCTTCTTGGCGCCCACCACGTACGTGAGGTACGACACCCAGTGCCCGGCGGCCGGGCTGCCCACCCGCGGGCCGACCTGCGCGAACGTCGCGCGGTCAGAAGCGATGGTGAAGTCGCAGAAGTAGGCCAGGTGATTTCCTCCGCCGATAGAGTAGCCGTTGACACGCGCGATCACCGGCTTCAAGAAGTCCTCGATGCCGGCGTGCGGGTCCATCGGCACCTGCTCGCCCTCGCGCTGCACCTCCTGCAGCCAGCGCACGTCGCCGCCGGCGCAGAAGGCCCGGTCGCCGGCGCCCGTGATCACCAGCACTCCCACTTCGGCATCGGCCGCGGCGTCGTCAACGGCGGCGCGCATCTCGTCCAGCGTGTGCCCGGTGAAGGAGTTCATCAGGTCGGGGCGGTTGATCGTGAGCCAGGCAGCGCCGCGGACACGGTGGTGCTTCTGGAAGAGGATGTCCTGGAACTGCGGCATGGCAATAGGGTGATGGGTCGTGGGCCAGTGGTCAAGTTGGTACAATCGGTGCGGAGCCCCCGTCGTCTAGAGGCCTAGGACGCCACCCTTTCAAGGTGGAGACCGCGGGTTCGAATCCCGCCGGGGGCACCACTTCACAGTTCGCGCGCCCGCCCCGCTTATACTGGGAATGGCCATGGCCGCTCCCCTGTTCTCAAGAGACGAAGCCGAAGCGATGCTGCCGCAAGTCGCACCCCTGCTCTGGCAGGCCCAGCGCCTGAAGCGGGAGCACGACGATGCGCAGCAGCAGCTCGCCGCACTGGAGGCGAAATCGCGCGGCAACGGCCACGGGATCGATGCGGAGATCGGCCGGGCGCGTGGCGCCGTCCAGAAGGCGGCGACGGCGATCAACGGCATCATCGAGCGCGTGCGGGCGATGGGGATCGAGGTGAAGGACCTGGACCTGGGGCTGATAGACTTTCCTTCGCAGATGGACGGCCGCGAGGTCTACCTCTGCTGGAAGCTGGGCGAGGAGCACGTCGCCTGGTGGCACGAACTCGATACCGGCTACGCTTCACGCCAGCCGCTGGAGTGATATGACAGAAGCAAGCAACGAACGAAGAACCGACCTCGAGGACCTGATGCGGCGCCTCGATGAGGCGCGTAATGCCCTCGTCGAGGTGCTGGGAAAAACGCCGCCCGCCCAGTTCGACGCTCAAAACCCGGAGGGCGAGTCGATCAAGCACGCTCTGGACCGCACCGTGGACGACGTCAACTTCTACTACGGCCGCCTCATAGCCCGCGCCCTCAACCTCCCGCAGCCGCCGTGCCTCACGAAAGCGGACTTCGGTTCCATGCGCGAGAGCTCGATGGCGCTGCAGGTCGCCCACCGCCGGCTCACCAACCTGCTCCACGACGTCCTCCCCGACGACCTCGAGAAGGTCGCCGCCGATCCGGAACTGGGGACGTTCACGCTACGGCAGGTGCTGGAGATGGCGGCGGCGCAGTACCGCATGCGTGCGCAGCAGGTGCAGCGCCTGGCCGCGCACGCCCATCCCGCCTGATGGGCCGCCCAACGTCGCGCCCGCTTGTCCGCATCGCCCACGCCTACGGCAACAACCGCCACGCCCTCACCCACGCCCTCCACGCCGACATCGACATGATCGAGGCTGACATGTGGTACCGCCGCGGCGACCTGCGCATCCACCACGAGCAACGGATCGGCCGCCTGCCCCTGCTCGCGGACAGGCGGATGCCGGCGCACCGGGCCCCTCGTTTCGCGCTGCCGTTCGGCAAATACTTCGTCCGCCCGGACATCGGCACGATCGGCCTCGACGAGCTGCTGCGCACGGTCAACGGCCGCAAGCGGCTCCTCCTCGATGTCAAGGGCCACTACAAACAGCCGCACCTCGACGGCTATGTCGAGACGCTCGTCCGCAAGATCCGCGAGCACAAGGCGGAGTCCTGGGCCACGGTCTGCGGGCAGACGTACTCCGTGCTCCACCGCCTGCGGGAGGTCGCGCCCGATCTGGAGGTGCGTTACTCAGTCGAGCAGCCGTACCAGTGGGAGCGCTTTCAGTCGCTGATGGAACAGGGCGTCCGCCGGGCCTGCATGTCCTTCCGCTTCCTGGACGAAGCCAAGGCCCGCGTGATGGGCGAGGCCGGCGTCGACGTGTTCTTCTGGACCGTTGACGAAGGCGCGACCGCCCGCAGTCTCGTCGACCGGGGCGCGGGCGGGATCATCAGCAACGATCTCACGCTGCTCGCCGGCCTGCCACGAGTCACCCCGTCTTCCGGATGAGGTGCACCGCCGCCGCCTTGAACGTCGCGACGACTCCCAGGCCCGCCGCCAGCGAAAGCTCCTCCGCGGACTGCCGCGTGACCAGCGCGACCAGCAGAAACCCGGCGTCCAGCTCCACCCGCACGTAAGGGCCCGACGGGACGACCCGTACAACGCGCGCCGGGAGGTGGTTGCGCGCGCTGGACTGCTGTGTCGCCAGCGATATGGTGACGTCCTCCGGGCGCAGGCAGACGAGCACGCTCTCCCCGGCCGCGACGCCCCTCCCGCCTTCGATGACATGTCCGGCGACATCAATCACGGGCACCCCGGCGTCCAGCTCCCGCACGAGGCCCGGGACGATCGTCTCGACGCCGACGAACGCCGCCACCTCCTCGTCCGCGGGCGAACCGAAGACCTCCGCCGGCGTGCCCGTCTGCCGGACCCGCCCGCCGATCATCACCGCCACGTACTCCGCCAGGCGCAGCGCCTCGCTGCGGTCGTGCGTCACGATGATCGCCTCCGTCCTCGTCTCAGTAAGCAACCGCTGGAGGTCATCCATCAACGTTTGCCGCGTCGGCACGTCCAGCGCCGCGAAGGGCTCGTCCAGCAGCAGCACCTCCGGGCGAACGGCCATCGCCCGGGCCAGCGCCACCCGCTGCCGCTGCCCGCCGGACAGTTGCCCGATCCGCGCGCCCCGCTGCGGCCCGAGGCCAGTCAGCGTCAGCAGCGCCTCGACGCGCCGGCGTTTCTCATCGCGCGCGGCGCCGCGCAATCCAAACGAGATGTTCCCCTCCACGGTCAGGTGCGGGAACAGCGCGTACTCCTGCGGCACGTAGCCGGCGCGCCGGGCCTGCGGCGGAGCCCAGACATCCGATTCGCAATCGAACAAAACACGCCCCTTGAGCGCGATCCGCCCAGAGGCCGGGCGGACGATGCCGGCGATCGCACGGAGGGTCAGCGTCTTGCCGGCCCCGGACGGCCCCATGATCACCAGCGGGCCCCGCGGCGCGGTGAGCTCGGCCTCGAGGGCGAACTCGCCCACCTGATGGCGGATGGCCATCTCCAGCAGCGGCGGCATGGCCGAATCTTACAGGGTGAAGGCGGCGCGCTTCAGCAACAGGCGGAAGGCCAGGAGGATAGCGAACGAGATCGCCACCAGCAACGTCGACAGGGCCAGCGGCACATCTACGCCCGTCTCCAGCGAGCGGTAGATAGCGAGCGGCACCGTCTGGGTGCGGCCGGCGAAACTCCCCGCGAACATGATCGTCGCCCCGAACTCCCCAAGCGCCCGCGCCCAGGCCATCACCGCGCCGGCCAGCAGCGACGGCGCCGCCGCCGGGACCGCCACGCGGAAGAAGGCCCCGCTGCGCGACGAGCCCAGCGTGTAGGCCACGTGCTCCAGGTCCCGGTCCACCGCCTCGAAGCCGGCCTTCGCCGCACGGATGTAGAACGGGCTGGCCACGAACGTCTGCGCCATCACCACGGCCGTCATCGTGAAGGCGAGATCGATCCCAGCGTCGTCCAGCCAGCCGCCGAGTATCCCCCTCCGTCCGAACGCCATCAGCAACCCCAGCCCGCCGACAGCCGGCGGCAGCACGACCGGCAGGTCGACCAGCGTGTCGAGCAGTTCGTGGCCCGGGAAGCGCCCGCGCGCCAGGAAGTACGCAAGCGGCGTCCCGAAGACCACCACCAGCGCCAGGCTGATCGACGTCGTAATCAGGCTGACCCGCAGCGCCTGCGTGACCGCGGACTCGGAGATGACGTCCAGCAGGTCTGTCTGCTCGATCGCCCGCTCGACTATGGCGAACACCGGCAGTCCCAGGAACAGCACCGCCGTCAAGCCGATCAACACCATCGCCACCGTTTCAGCCGCCGCCAGCGTCGCGCCTCCACGCTCCACTGCTTTCGTCTCGGACCGCATTACTGACCCTTCATGAACCCGAACGCGGCCAGAGTCGACTGGCCCGCGTCGCTCAGCACATAGTCGACGAAGCCCTGCGCCGTCGCGTCCTCCGCACCGGCCGGCGTCAGCGCGATCGGGTACGTCGCGATCTGGTTGACCGCGTCCGGGATGTCGACCGTCGCGATGTCATCGGAGATGTCGGACGTGACGTCGGTGACGTAGACGATTCCAGCATCCGCCTCGCCCAATTGGACGGCGGATGAGACCTCCTTCACGTTGCTCGCGTCGGACACCACGTTGCCCAGCACAGCGTCCTTGTAGCCCGCGCCGTAGGATGCGTCGGCGCTGGCCGCGTCCAGGAACTTGCGCGCGTACTTCCCGACCGGCACTGTGTCTGCGGCCAGGATCAGCTTGACGCCGCTCTTGCCCAGGTCCTGCGGAACCTGGATGCCAGCCGGGTTGTCCTTCGGCACGATGATGACGAGCCGGTTGTGCGCGAAGACGGAAGAGTCCCCGGTCACCACACCCGACTGCTCCGCCAAGTCCATCTGCGTCGTGTCAGCAGAGGCGAACACTTGCGCTTCCGCGCCCTGCTCCAGCTGTGTCCGCAGGTCCTGCGAGCCGCCGAAGTTGAACGTCACCTTCGACCCCGGGTGCGCGGCTTCGAAGTCCCTACCGATCTGCGTGAAGCTGGCCGTCAACGACGACGCCGCGAACACGGTAATCGATCCGGTCAGCGGCGCCTCCGTCGCCGTGGCTGAAGTCGACGCCGTCGGCGAGGGCGAAGGTGTGGCATCGTCATCGTCGCCGCAGGCGGCCATCACGGCCAGCCCGGCGACGGCGGCAAGCCCAAAAAGCAGCAGAAGGAGCTTCTTCAACGGTCCCTCTTTCTAGGCGGCCAACCGCAGTACGGTCGAGCCGGTGCGTGAAATGTCGTAGCCGGGCAGCGCCGCCAACTCCCGGCGGAAGGCCCGGCTCTGCATGACATCGAGCATCGTCTCGACGGCTGGGTTGGAAACGTGCGCCGCCGGGATGACCAGGTCGAAGCGTAACTTCGCCAGCGGCACGAAATCGAGTCCGAATGCGCTGGCGACGGCCCTCAGCGCGATCCCCGCGCCGGCGGCCCCGGACGCGACCGTGCGCGCCACCGCCATGTGCGTCGGCGCCTCGTTTCCGTAACCGGCGACCGAGCGAGCGTCAACGCCCGCCGCACGCAGCTCATCGTCGAGCAGGCGGCGAGAGCCAGAGCCCGGCTCGCGGTTGACGATGCGCATGTCGCGCCGCGCCAGGTCGGCGACGGAATGGATGCCCATCGGGTTGCCGGCGGCAACCACCATCCCCTGCTCCCAGGCGGCGTAGCTGATTACCAGGCCGCCGCCCCGCGCCAGGGCGCTGCGCGCCTGCGTTACGTTGCATTCGCCGCCGCCCATCGCATCGCGCAGGTGCGTCCCGCCGGCATGCACGCGGCCGCGCGACAGCTCGCTCAGCGCCTCCTCGCTCGTCGCGTGCAGGGGCACGAGGCGGCGGTCCGGGGCCTTCCGCGAAACGAAGGCGGCCAGCACCGTGAGGCTGGGGTCGCAGCCCGCGATCAACGCCGTGCGGTCCACTTGCTCTTGCGCCAGCAGCAGCGATGCCCGCCCCCGCCCGGACATGTGCCCGTCCGCGGCGACGAACCCGTCCGGCGAGAGGCGTGCCCCGCGCAGAGGATGTGCCACGATCCGCTCTCCGACTCGTCCGAGGACCACGCGCTCGCCCGGCACAGCGTCGCCGGCGACCGGCGCCTCCACCGGCCTGTCCGCCAGGTTGAAGATCTCCTCCACGCGACAGCCCAGCGCGTCCGCCAGCCGTAGCGCGCTCTCTGTGCCGGGCACGTACTTTCCGGCCTCGATCGAGTTGATCGACTGGCGTGTCACACCCACCCGCGCAGCAAGCTCCGCCTGCGAGAGTCCGCAGGCGATCCGCAGCGACCGCAGGTTGACCGAGATGTCACTCATTGGCGCGTATTGTCCGCTTACCACGACATCCAGTCAAGGCACCGCGGCGCCGTACGGTAGCATGGCCCCGTGAGTGAGTTCGAACCCGAGACCGAGAACGCCACCCTTAAGCAGCGCGTCGTCGATCGCATCGAGCGCGAGGGCGGCATCCCCTTCCGTGACTTCATGGCAATGGCCCTCTACGAGCCCGGCCTCGGCTACTACACCAGCGAGCGAGTGGTGCTGGGGCGGGAGGGCGACTACCTGACAAGCCCGGAGGTCAGCCCGCTCTTCGGCGCGATGCTGGGCCGCCAGCTGCGGGAGATGTGGGAGACGCTGGGCCGTCCGCCGGCGTTCGATCTCGTCGAAGCCGGCGCGGGCAGCGGCGTGCTGGCCCGCGATGTGCTCTCCTGGGCTCGTCGCACGGCGCCCGATCTCTTCGATGCCGCACGCTACACCATCGTCGAACTGAGCGAATCGCTGGCCGCCCGCCAGCGTGCGCGCCTCACGGCCGAAGGGCTAACCGGCAAGGTGCGCTGGCAGAACGCGCTGCCCGGCGGTGTTGCCGGCTGCATCCTCTCCAACGAGCTATTGGACGCCATGCCGGTGCACCGAGTCGACGTGGAGGGCGGCGAGCTGCGCGAGGTTTACGTCACGTGGAACGGCTCGCGCTTCAGCGAAGAGCTGCGGGACGCGCCGCCCGAGATCGCGGCCTACTTCGACGCGCTCGGCGTGCGCCCCGGCGAAGGCTGCCGCGCGGAGGTCAACCTGGACGCGCTCGCCTGGGTCCAGGAAGCGGCGCGCTCTCTGGAGCACGGCTTCCTCTTGACCATCGACTACGGCTACG
>DATKKM010000014.1:0-4213 GCA_035542855.1 Dehalococcoidia bacterium | reverse complement strand
CAGCACCCCATCATCGGCGAAGGGATATGCGCGCCGCTGCGCTACTCCCACGAAGTCGGCCCGATCGTCCGTCACCACCACGAACGCTGGGACGGCGGCGGCTACCCGGACGGGCTGGCCCGCGACACCATCCCGCTGCTGGCGCGCATCGTCTCCGTCGCCGACGCATACGACGCGATGACCTCCACCCGGCCCTACCGGGCGGCTCTGCCGAACGAAGAGGCTGTGCGCCGCCTGCGCGACGGCGCGGGCACCCAATGGGACCCAGACATCACCGCCGCGTTCGTGAAGCTGGTGGAGTCAGGGAAGCTTAACTAGGCAAGGGAGGCCGCCGCCAGGATGCGATTGCCGGCATCCTGCAAGCACGTCCGCGGCGGGCTTAACTATACGAAGATTTAATCATAATCGCTCTGTAACACTTATCATTGCATAGCCATCTATCACTACGATCAGATACAGGAATCAACAGTCCACTATGCATAGAACAAGCAAGGAGTTGACATGGACACCCAGACCATCAATGTCCTCCTCATAGAGGACAGCGCCACCCAGGCCCACGTCATCCGCCGCATGCTGCGGGCCTACCCCGGCGCCTCCTTCGAAGTGGACTGGCTGGAGACCACGGACGCAGCGCTCAGCCGCATCGCCGATGGCTCTTTCGACCTTGTCCTGCTCGACCACAACCTCCCCGGCGAGGACGGCCTCAGCTTCCTGCGCCGCGTCGGCGCAAACGAAGAACTGCCGCCCATCATTATGCTCACCGCCGGCGGCGACGAGCGCCTGGCCGCCGAAGCGATGCAGGCTGGCGCTTCCGACTACTATCCGAAAAGCGCCATCAGCGCCGAGATCCTCGGCCACGCGATCCACAAGTCGCTGCAGCGCTCCCAGCTCGCCAACCACCTCAACGGCGCGGAGCAGGTCATCTTCACGTTGGCCGCCGCCGTCGAAGCCAAGGACCCCACCACTCAGGGCCACCTCCAGCGCCTGGCCTTCTACTCCGTCCGCGTCGGCCAGGCGATGAACCTGGCTGAGCACCAGCTGGAAATATTGCGCTTCGGCGGGATCCTGCACGACATCGGCAAGATGGGCGTCAGCGAATCCATCCTCCGCAAGCCCAGCTCGCTGAACGACACGGAATGGGAGGAGATGCGCAAGCACCCGGCCATCGGGGAGAGCATCTGCACCACGCTCCGCAACGCCCTTGAGGTCAACCCCATCATCCGCCACCACCACGAACGCTGGGACGGCGGCGGCTACCCGGACCGCCTCAGGGAAGCGGAGATTCCCCTGGGCGCCCGCATTGTCTGCGCCGCCGACGCCTTTGACGCCATGGCCACCGACCGGCCCTACCGCAACGCCCTGCCAGTGGAACGGATCATCTCCGAGCTCTCCGCAGGCGCAGGCAAGCAGTTCGATCCGGACGTGGCTGCCGTACTCATCGAGATGATCAGCGCAGGCACACTCGACTACCGACAGGCTGAGGCGGCGCTGCCGCTTCCGGCCGCCATCAGATAACGGAACAGAGGGGACTTTCATGACATTCAGCGTACGTAACAAGCTCTTCGGCGGCTTTGGGGTCATCGTCGTCGCCCTCATCATCGCGGGCGTCTTCGCCATCACTCAGCTGAAGTCCGTGGGCGGCGAGGCCGACCAACTGTATTCGGAGAACCTCGTCCAGGTGAGCCGCGCCGCCGCCCTGCGGCAAGACATGGCGGACCTCCGCTCCCAGGGGGGCGCATACGTGCTCGATGGGTTTGCCCAGACCGGACAACACGACGAAATCCTCCAGAACATGAACGAATTGGAGACCGCCATCAACCAGGACCTCACGGACCTGCAGGCGACGCCGGGCCTGACCTCCACGCAGGTCAACGACCTGGCAACCGCCAAGACAGCGGTCCAGCAGTGGCTACAAGCCAGGCGAGAGGGCACCATTGCGCTCACTGACGCGGGTGACTACGTAGGAGCGGCTCAGGCCAGGCTGACCGGCAGCGGAGGCGACGCCTACAACCAGGCGCTTGACGCCGTAGCATCCTTCATCGACGAGACCGATGCATCGGCCGCTGCAGCCCACGACGGCGCAAACAGCACACAGAGCCAGGCCACAACCCTGATGCTCGCCCTCATCGTCGTCGCAACCTTGATCGCCGGCGCCACAGCCTTCTTCATAGCCACCAGCATCACCCGCGGCGTTCAACAGGCGGTCAAGGCCGCCGAAGGAATCGCTGAAGGGGACCTGCGACAGAACGTAGATATCACCAGCCGCGACGAGATCGGCCGGCTCGGCGAGGCGTTCCGGCGCATGATCGAATACCTGGGCAGCATGGCCCGCTCTGCGGAGCACATCGCCGACGGCGACCTCACCACCGAGGTCAAGCCCGTGTCAGAAAAGGACACCCTGGGCACGTCCTTCAAGGCCATGGTCCACAACCTGCGCGAGCTCGTCGGCTCCATGATGGACTCCTCCAGCAAGCTGGCCGAATCGAAGGACCTCCTCGCGGAGTCGGCGGACCAGGCGTCCGGCGCGTCCCAGCAGATCGCCTCCACGATCCAGCAGGTCGCAACCAACGCCTCTCAGGTCGCCGAAGGATCGACGCAGCAGGCGGAGAGCGCCCAGCAGGCCCGCTTCTCCGTGACCAGCCTGGCCGAAGCGATCGACGGCATCGTCGCCGGCGTTGAGCAGCAGTCCCGCGCCATCAACGAGGCCAACCGGGCCGGCGACGCCGTCTCCGGTTCGGCGGAGCAAATGGCCCAGATGGCCGGCGTCGGCTCCGACCTCGTCAACCAGACCATCGAAGGGATCGGCCAGATCCAGCGGACCGTGGACTCCGCCTCCAACGAGATCACCAAACTGGGCCAGCAGTCCGAAGAGATCGGCAAGATCGTGGCCGTCATTGACGACATCGCCGCCCAGACCAACCTCCTCGCGCTCAACGCCGCCATTGAGGCCGCGCGCGCCGGGGAGCAGGGCCGGGGCTTCGCCGTCGTCGCCGATGAAGTGCGCAGCCTGGCCAAGCGCGTCGCCGGCGCCACCAAGGAGATCGCCGATCTCATCGCCGGTGTCCAGCGCGGCGTCGCCAACTCCGTCAAAGCCATGGAAGAGGGCCGTTCGGAGATGGACGCCGGCAGTCAGCTCGCCAGCCAGGCCGGACAGGCGCTCGAAAGCATCGTCGACTCCGTCAATCAGGTGAACAGCCAGATCCAGGAGATGACCGGTGTCATCGCCCAGGTCCGCGAAGTGGCCGAAGAGAACAGCGCCGCCACCGCGCGCATGAAAGAGCAGACGCGCACCGCCATTGACTCCGTGTCCGCCATCGCCGGCGTCGCGGAGGAAAACAGCGCCGCTACGGAGGAGCTCTCCGCCTCCGCCGAAGAGATGAGCGCCGCCGCGGAGGAGATGAACGCCCAGGTAGAAGAGGTGACCGCCGCCACCCACGCTCTCGGCGCCATGGCCGATGAGCTAAAGCGCCAGGTCTCCCTGTTCCGCCTGAGTGAAGACGCGATGCCCGCGGAAGGCCCGCAGCAGCGCCGCCCGGGCGGCGGCGTAGAGCGCAGGACCGGCGCCTGGGGACGCACCAGGCCGGACGGCCAGGAGCCCGGCGAACCAGTGCCGGCCGGTGCGCGCCCGGCCGCTCCAGCCAAGCGTGCGGCGAACGGACGTTAGCATGAGCACAACCGCAACCCAGGCGCAGCAGGACGAACGCCAGACCGTGGTCTTCGTCCTCGCCAACGAGCACTACGGCGTCGACGTCAGCGTGGTCCTGGAAATCATCCGCATGGTGGACGTCACGCCGATGCCCGCCGCACCGGACTTCGTCAAGGGCATGATCAACCTGCGCGGCCGCGTGATACCCGTCGTTGACCTGCGCGAGCGCTTCGGCTTTCCCGCCGGGGCGCCGGACAAGGACAGCCGCATCCTCGTCGTCGAAGTGGCCGGCGAGGACATCGGCATCATCGTCGACGCCGTGAGCGAGGTCATGCGCATCCCCGCCGACTCAATTGAGCCGGCGGCGTTTGCCGCAGCGGGCGACCGTGCCACCTTCGTCGAAGGCATCGCCAACACGGACGGCAAGCTGATAATCCTCCTTGACCTCGCAGCCGCCCTTGCCAGGAGCGCTCAGTGACGCCAAAAGAAGCTCTCTCCGACGAGCTCCGCGTCTACCTGGACGAGGCGCGCGAGCAGCTCCAGAAGATGGACGACGCCGGTGTCCGC
>DATKKM010000013.1:0-7210 GCA_035542855.1 Dehalococcoidia bacterium | reverse complement strand
TACGGGCCGGACGGCGCGCACGAGATTGGCGAGCCGGGGGAGTATCCCTTCACACGCGGCATCCACAGGACCGGCTACCGCGGCAAGCTCTGGACGATGCGCATGTTCGCCGGCTTCGGCAGCGCGGAGGAGACGAACGAGCGTTTCCGCTATCTGCTCTCACAGGGCAACACGGGCCTCTCCATCGCCTTCGACATGGCCACGCTGTACGGATACGACACTGACGCCCCGGAGGCCATCGGCGAGTTCGGCAAGTGCGGCGTGGCCGTCTCCCACCTGCGCGACATGGAGATCCTGCTCGACCAGTTGCCGCTCGCCGAAATCACCACCTCGATGACGATCAACTCACCCGCCGCCGTCATCTGGGCGATGTACATCGCCGCGGCGGAGAAGCGCGGCGTGAAGCGCTCGCAGCTCGCCGGCACCATCCAAAACGACATCCTCAAGGAGTACATCGCGCAGAAGGAGTTCCTGTTCCCGCCGGAGCCCTCGATGCGGCTTGTCGTCGACACCATCGAGTTCGGCTCGAAGGAGATGCCGAAGTGGAACACCGTCTCCATCTCCGGCTACCACATACGCGAAGCCGGCTCGACGGCCGTGCAGGAGTTGGCGTTCACGCTGGGGGACGGCTTCGAGTACGTGCGCTGGTGCCTGGAGCGCGGCCTCGACATCGACGACTTCGCGCCGCGGCTGTCGTTCTTCTTCAACAGTCACAACGACCTGTTCGAGGAAGTCGCCAAGTTCCGCGCGGCCCGACGCATCTGGGCCCGCGAAATGCGCGAGACCTTCGGGGCGAAGAACGAACGCTCCTGGTGGCTGCGCTTCCACACGCAGACGGCGGGCGTCAGCCTCACGGCCCAGCAGCCGGAGGTGAACCTGATCCGCACGGCCATCCAGGCGCTGGCCGGAGTGCTCGGCGGGACGAACTCGCTGCACACGAACTCGATGGACGAGGCGCTGGCCCTGCCCAGCGAGAAGGCGGCGCGGCTGGCGCTCCGCACGCAGCAGGTGATCGCCCATGAATCGGGCGCGGCCAACACCGTCGACCCGCTGGGCGGCTCGTACTTCGTGGAGCAGCTGACGGACGAGACCGAGAAGGCAGCCTACGCCTACTTCCGCAAGGTGGAGGACCTGGGCGGCGTCATCCCGGCCATTGAGGCCGGCTTCTTCCAGCGCGAGATCGCCGACGCAGCCTTCCGCTACCAGCGTGAGATCGATGAGCACGAGCGGACGATCGTCGGGGTGAACGACTACGTGATGGACGAGCCGCTGGAGATCCCGATCCTGGACCTGGATCCGCAGGGCTACGACCGCCAGGTGGAGCGCCTGGCCGAGGTCCGCCGCACTCGTGACGACCGCGAGTGCGCTAGCACGCTAAAGGCGCTGGAAGGTGCGCTGCGGGACGGGCAGAACGTGATGCCGTACCTGCTGGACGCCGTCAACGCATACGCCACGCTGCAGGAGTGTTGCGACGTGATGCGGGACGTGCTGGGCGCGTATCAGGAAGCGGCGATAGTGTGACGGGCCGCCGGACTACCGCTTTTCTGCGTACTTCCGCTGAATTTCGCGACTGGGCGTATTGCCTGTAACCTGACGTTTACGTTACAGTAGACCTGTCGCGCCGAACCGCCCTCCCGCTGCCTATTCGGAGCGCGATGAGCAACGCCCGGTCCGCCCGCCGGACATAGTCGCTAGAGGAGGCCCCCGAATTGGCAGAGCAGAGAGTGCAGTCGACTGCCGCCCGCTCCGAAGCAAGCTCCGACGAATGCGCCCACCACTGGATGATCGAGACGCCTAACGGCGAGACCAGCCAGGCGCGTTGCAAGCGCTGCGGAGCGAACCGCGACTTTCTCAACTACAGCCAGCGCAAGGTGATGACGCGCAGCGTGAAGCCCGCGCCGGCCGCGGAAAAGCTCTCCGTCTAGCAACCCAAATTGCATGCACAGGGGCGAGGCGTATGCCTCGCCTCTTTTGTTTCCCTTCGTTGACCGTAACCGGCGCGTCAACATATGATTCGCCCGCTGTGACCACGCTCGCCGGCGCTATCAGGCGCGCCAAGAAGGAAAAGCGCTCCGTCCTGACCGAGATCGAGTCCAAGGAGGTGCTGGCGCGTGCCGGTATCCCCGTCACACAGGCTGTGCTGGCTGCCACTGCCCCCGAGGCCGGCAAGGCGGCGAAGAAGATGGGCTTCCCGGTCGTGCTCAAGATCGTCTCGCCGGACATCACGCACAAGTCGGACGTGGGCGGGGTGATCGTCGGCCTGAAGTCGAAGAAGGACGTGGAGGCCGGCTTCGCGGCGATCATGAAGGCGGTGCGCAAGAAGCAGCCGAAGGCGCGCGTGGAAGGCATCGCCGTGCAGAAGATGGCGCCGGAAGGCACGCAGGTCATCGTCGGCATGAGCAAGGACCCGCAGTTCGGGCCGGTGATGATGTTTGGGCTGGGCGGCGTGCTGGTGGAGGTGCTGAAGGACGTATCTTTCCGCATCGTCCCGCTGGAGCCGCGCGACGCCAAGCAGATGGTACGCGAGATCAAGGGCTACCCGGTGCTGCAGGGCGCACGCGGCAAAGACGCCGCCGACGTCCCCGCGATCGAGTCGCTGATCCTGAAGCTTTCGCAGTTCGCCGAGGCCAACCCGCAGGTCGAGGAGATAGACCTGAACCCGGTGTTCGCGTACCCGGACGGCGTGATCGCCGTGGACGCGCGGATTGTGATCGGAGACGGGACGTAGAGACAGACCTTCAGGTCTGTCCGCCACAACACAGCGACCGGGCGGACAGAGCTGAAGCTCTGTCCCTGCGCCGGTTTGCGGATGACTTACCCCAACCTGCAGGCCCGGCTTGAACGCGCGCTGAACCCGCGCACGGTGGCCGTTGTCGGCGACAAGAAGATGATGGGCTACATGTGGCTGAACGCGATGAAGACGTTCAGCGGCAAGCTCTACTCGGTGCAGATCGACCCCAACGAGATCCCGGGCATCGAGGAGCTGGGCGTCACCAACTACAAGAGCCTGGCCGAGATCCCTGACGAGATCGACTACGTGGTGTGCGCGGTGCCGCGGCCCGTGGCGGCGCGCATCGTGGCGGACTGCGCGGCCAAGAAGGTGGGCGCCGTCGCGCTCTTCACCTCCGGTTTCGCAGAGACCGAGACGGAGGACGGCGTGGAGGCGCAGCGCGTCGTCACCGAGATCGCTCGTGAGAACGACCTGCTGCTGATCGGGCCGAACTGCATGGGGCTGTACAACCGGCGGCTCGGCGTGCGACACAGCGGGGATCAGCCGGCGGGGGACGCGGGCAACGTCGCCTTCATCGGCCAGAGCGGTACACATACGATCAACTTCTCGCTGGTGGGGGCGGTGCACGGGATCAAGTGCTCGAAGACGGTGAGCTTCGGGAACGCGGTGCTGCTGGACGCGCCGGACTACATCGACTACTTCGCGAAGGACCCGGAGACCGAGGTCATCGCCATGTACATCGAGGGCGTGAAGGACGGCCCGCGCTTCCTCTCGTCGCTGCGCAAGGCGGCGAAGAAGAAGCCCGTCGTCGTCTGGAAGGGCGGCACGACGCAGGCCGGCGGGCGCGCGGTGTACTCGCACACGGCATCGCTGGCCACCTCGCCCGCGATCTGGGGCGCTGCGATGCGCCAGGCCGGCGTGATCGAGACCGACAACCTGGACGAGACGATCGACGCGGTGAAGGCGCTGGTCTACTGCAAGCCGACGACAGGCCGCGGCATGGGGCTGGTGGCCATGACCGGCGGCCAGTCCGTGGTCATCACAGACGCCTTCGAGCGCGAAGGGCTTCAGGTGCCGCTGCTCACCGCGCAGTCGTACGAGCAGCTGGCCTCGTTCTTCAACATCATCGGCGGCTCTTACCGCAACCCGCTGGACGCGGGCGGCACCATCGGCATGGGGTTCGTGCCCGGCAACCTGCAGAAGCTGTTCGAGATCCTGGAGGCGGACAAGAACGTGGACGCGGTGGCCATGGAGGTGAGCGGCACGTTCATCGCCCGGCGCATGCGGCAGAACCCGGCCATCCTGGAGGGCTTCGTGGACCTGCTGGCCAGGCAGCGGGAAGCCTCCGCCAAGCCGTTCCTGGCCATCACGCACCCTTCCCACCTGGAGGACGTGATGCTGGAGATCCGCACGAAGCTGCTGGAGCGCGGCGTGGCCACGTTCACCAGCTTCCAGGCGGCGGCCCGCGCCCTCTCCCGCGCCATCGCTTACTGGCGGCGGCGCAAAGGCCGCGAGTAAGCGCGCCGCTCGCTCCTCCGCGCGCTATAATTCCGCACAACTTCCGCCAGGCTCCGAACTCATGCGCATCCGTGTCATCGTCTTTGCCTTCGCCGCGTTGCTAGCGGTGCTGCTGATGGTGCCCGCCGCCGCGCAGACCGGCGATTACAAGCCGGGCTACCTCTTCGTGTCCGTCGGCGGCGGCATCATCCGCGCCTTCGATTCCAGCGGTAACCAGATCGGCGAGCTAGACACCCAGACGGACAGCAGCGAGATCGGGGACATGTGCTTCGGGCCGGGCGTGATGTACTCGATGAACTTCAGCGACCAGTCGATCAGCAAGTTCGACGGCGCAGGGAAGCTCGTTGAGTCGAAGTGGGCGACGATCCCGGGGGCCATCGAGAGCTGCGTCTTCGACAAGGACGGCAACCTCTACGTCGGGGAGGACGGCGACAGCGGCGGCGTGCTGGTCAAGGTCTCGCCCAGCGGCCAGGTCGAGCAGACCTTCGCGCCGGAGACCGACAACTCCGGCGTCGACCAGATAGACCTGGCGGAGGACCAGTGCACGCTGTACTACACCTCAGAGGGCAGCGGGATCAGGCGCTACGACGTCTGCCGTGACCAGCAGCTCTCCGACTTCGCGACCGGCATCGGCAACAACTGCTACGGGCTGCGCATCCGCCCCAACGGCGAGGTGCTGGTGGCCTGCGACGTCACCGTCTACCGGGTGCGGCAGGACGGCACGGTCATCCAGAGCTACTCGCCGGAGGGCGTGACCACCTCCGTGGGCGGGCTCTTCGCGCTGAACCTGGACAACGACGACAAGCATTTCTTCACCGCCACTTACCAGGAGGGGCGCGTCTGGCGCGTGGACATCGACTCCGGCGAGGGCACACAGACGCCGTACCTGCAGACGACGATCGCCGGCGACTCGATCGGCGGCCTGGCCATCTTTGGCGAGATCACGGTGGCCAGGCCACTCGGCCCGGGGACGGGCGATTCCGCGCGGCCGGATATCGTGCAGAAGGTGCCTGACCCGACGCAGATCTCGACCGACCCGGACGTCGTCGGGACGAACGCCGCGTTCTCGGTGGTCGCGGTCATCGTCATCCTGCTGAGCGCACAGATCTTCAACGAGACGATGGAGGAGAACAACGCGGAGCTTGAGGGCTTTGCGCGGCGCTACGTGAGGCCGCTGGCCGCACCGTACCGGGGCCTGCGCAGCGTCTGGCGGTCGCTCGCGGCCGGCAACCAGCAATACTCAGCGACGGCGGCGATCGTCGTCGTGCTGGGAGCCACGGCGGTCGTCTACGGGTTCCTGGAGCCGGGCTTCAAGCTGAACAAGGACGGCATCCTGCTGGTGATCAGCGTCGTCATCGCGCTGGGGGTTGTCACCTACGCCTACAGCGGCATGGAGGCGCGCGTCACCGAGCGCCGCTTCCACCTGCCGTCCGGCGTGCGCGTGTTCCCTGTCGCCTTCGGGATCGCGGTGGTGTCGGTGCTGGTGTCGCGCGTGATTCACTTCCAGCCGGGGCTGATCTACGGCTTCGTGGCGTCCAACGTGGTCTTCGGCGCGGCGGATCTGGGGACGAAGGAGCGAGGGCAGGCGGTCTTCATGGCGGCGGGCGCCCTGCTGGCCTGCTTCGGCCTGGCCTGGGCCTTGATGATCCCGGCGCGCGACTGGGCGGAGAGCGACGCCAACGTGGTGGCGGTGGTCCTCGAATCGGGCTCGACGCTGATAGTGGTGGGGGCGATCGAGAGCCTGGCCTTCAGCCTGGTGCCGATTGAGTTCACGCACGGGATGAAGATCTGGCGCTGGAGCAAGGCGGCGTGGGCGCTGATGGCGCTGGCTTCGGCGTTCCTCTTCTGGCACGTGCTGATCGTGCAGGACAACGCCGGCTTCAAGGCGATCAAGCACGAGGCGACGCTGGGTGCGTTCGCGGCGCTGGGCTTCTGCGTGGGCGTGACGGCGGCCTTCTGGGGGTTCTTCTATTACCGGCGCAAGCAGGCCGCGAAAGCCGCCGCCGCCACGCCGGAGACGCCACCACCCGCAGACGACGCGGCGCCGACGGAGGGCGAGGCCCTACCGCCGGCGAGCCCGCCCGAAACCGAGTAGCACCTCCATTGGCTGCCGGTGCGATAATGGCGGAGCCATGACTCGAGTACCTCCGGTTGAGCCTGACGACACGACGCCTGACCGGCGAGCCGCCTTTGATGCCGGCGTGCAGCGCTACGGGCGGATGACCAACATGAAGCGCACGCTACTGCACTCCCTGCCGGCGTACCACGCGCTGATGGAGTGGTACACGCTGCGCGACGTGGTCTCGCCGTTCCTGGGAGAACGGCTGACCAACCTCTTCTCACACGCGATCTCGTCCGAGACCGACTGCCTGATCTGCTCGACGTTCTTCCGGCGCATCCTGATCGACGCCGGCGAGGACGTGGAGAACCTGGCCTTCGACGAGCGCGAGCAGGCGGTCATCGAGTTCGGGCGCTGCCTGGCGTCGCCCTTCGCGCGCGTGCCGCACGAACTCTACGCGCGGGTGGCGGCGTACTTCGACGCTGAGCAGATGGTGGCGCTGACGGCGTTCGGGGCGATGATGGTGGCGACGAACGTAGTGAACAACGCGCTGGACGTGCCGCTGGACGACTACCTGATGCCCTACCGGGCGAAGGCGCGTCCGGAGGCTGCCGGGTGACCCCGCCCCCTGGCCCCCGGTATGGGGCTTGCAGCACCCTTCACCCCAGCTCAACAAGCGGCGCCGCAGGGCATCGTCGGGAGAGTTGCGAGCCAGCGGATCACTTGCGGCGTTGCCCAGAAGGGAATGCTGAGGGCTGAGAGCTAATCGCTGATGGCTAACGAATTCACCGGCAAGGTCGCGTTCATAACGGGCGCGGCGCACGGGCAGGGGCGGGCGACGGCGCTGGCGCTGGCGAGAGAGGGCGCGCGCATCGCGGCGTTTGACGTGGCCAGCCCTCTGG
>DATKKM010000012.1:0-43777 GCA_035542855.1 Dehalococcoidia bacterium | reverse complement strand
TTTCCCGGCGCCCAGACCAGCCGTTCGGCCACCGTGGGCACCAGCTTGCGGTGGCGTCCCATGATCTCGCCCGCGCCGTCGATGTAGAGCAGCGTGTTGTAGATGCTGCCGCTGCTGGCATCCGAGTTCAATTCGTTCACGCCGATCGCAACGTAGACTCCAGCAGCCTTCGCCGCCTTGCAGAGCTTCTCCGTAGCCGAGCCTGAAATCCTCACCGATTGGTCCAGCAGCTCGCCGTACATCTCACGCAGAAGGACAGCGTCCTTGCCTGCCGCCGCCACCCAGACCCAATCCGGGTACCCCGGCACGAACGCTTCCGGGAAGACGACGATCTTCGCCCCGTTCTTCGCCGCCACGGCGATCGTCTCGCACGCCTTGTCGATCGTCTTCTCTCGATCCATGAAGACGGGCGAGACCTGCGCCGCCGCCACTGTGAACGGTCTTTCGTCTGAGCGGGCCATCGCTACTCCTCCGGGTCCACGGCCGCCGGACCGGTCCGGGGCAGCGCGTCGCGGAAGACGCGCATGCGCTTCCAGTCCGGCACCGGCGGGCTGTAAGCCGCTTTCGGCGCGTAAACGGAGTGCTCCACCAGTTGCATCCTGTGGATGTAGCGCGGGCAGTTGGGGAACACCCGCTCCGGCCTCACTCGCACTATCAGCTGCGCACCGGCGAAGGACGCCAGCAGCGGATCGTCCGCGCTGACCGTGGCCGTCCCCTGCACGCGCATCCGGTTGGGGCTGGCGAAGTCGATGAACAGCAGCCCTACCTTCGGGTTTACCAGGGCGTTGCCCATGCTCTTGAACATCCCGTTGCCGTCGTAGACCGGGAATGCGATCTCGCCCTCATCGGTGACGCGAACAAACCCCGGCAGCCCGCCCTTGTACGAGACGTCCGGCCAGCCGTCCGCGTCCGCCGTGGCCAGGAAGAACATGTCGCAGCCGGTGATGAACGCGATGTCATTCGCGTTCAACTCATTGTGCAGCGTCACTTCTTCCAGCCGGTCGGCGATCCGGCGGCTGTCGAACTGGTCCTGCAGCCGCCGGTTGCCTTCGTGGTAGAGCGTGCTGTCGTCCATCGACTTGCCGCTAGGGCCTCGCCTCCAGCACCAGGTTGAACGGCGTCTCTGTGGCGCGCCGGAAGCGGGTGAACCCAGCCTGCTTGAACACCTCGCCCAGCTTCTTCTCGCCGGCCTGGGCGCCCAGCGCCGGGTTGCCGCCCTGGCTCACGGCGTTGGCAGTGCAGAGCATCGTGGAGGCCGAGAAGAACATCGGCGCGATCGGGCTCTTCAGGTTCTCCTCCAGCGTGTCGGCCGCCATCGGCTCCACCAGCAGCACCGTGCCGTCTGGCTTGAGGGCCTGCAGAGCGTGCCTGGCCGCGCCAATGGGGTCGCCCATGTCGTGCAGGCAGTCGAAGAAGCAGATCAGATCGAAGTCCTTCTCCTTGTACTCCTTCGCCGGCACTGTCTCGAACTTCACGCGGTCCTCGACGCCGCCGGCCTTCGCCCGCTCCTTCGCCGTCTTGATAGACCCGTCGTGGTAGTCAAACCCGAAGAACTTCGAGTTGGGGTACGTCTGGGCCATGATCACCGTGGAAGCGCCGTGCCCGCAACCAACGTCCGCCACCTTGCCGCCCGCCTGCAGCTTGGCCTCCACACCCTCCAGCGCGGGGATCCAGGCGCTGGTCAGGAACGTCTTGTAGCCCGGGCGGAAGAAGCGCTCCGTGCCAAGGAAGAGCCGCGGCGCCTGGTCCTTCCAGCCCAACCCCTTGCCGTTGCGGAAGCCTTCCGCCAGCTCCTTGTCCGAAACGAACATCGCGGCCAGCACGTCAAACGCCCCCGCGATGAACACCGGGCTCTCCTCGTCGGCCAGGGCCATGGCGTGCTCCGCGGGCAACTCGTACTTGCCGCCGGCGTAGCTCACGTAGCCGGACGCCGTCTGCGCGTTCAGCCACTCCGTGACCAGGCGCTCGTTCGTCTTCGTCTTCTCGGCCAGCTGGGCCGGAGTGATCGGCCCCGCGCCGGCCATCGCACGGTAGAGGCCCAGCTTCTCGCCGAGCATGATCGTCGCGCAGGTGGCCGCGGCGCCCATGTCGCCAACGGCCTTCATCATGAACGCCTGCAGCTTGCCTTCATCGATTGCTGTCGCCTGAGTGGTCATTCTCTCCTCCGATCGTGTGATTCTTCGCCGATGGATGCTGATTTCGCCTCGATATCCGGAGCTCCTCCTTCTCTTACATGCCCCCATCCGGTTCCACGGCGGCCCATCTATACACCCGCGACCAGGCGGTGTCAAACCGGCGCGCCGTTCTGCGCGGACGGCGTTTACCGTCACTTGTCACGGGGGCCGCCAGGCGCCGAGAGAGGTTAGCGCCCGGGCGTCCGGCGATCCCCGCTGCACGCCAGACTGCCACCACGCTGACCCGCCGGAATCGGACGATCAGCGCATCTTCAGCGATGCAGTGGCCGGACGGAGGGACGAATGTGGCGCGAAATGCGTAGGCTCAGCCTTCCGCCAGGCCGTTGCGGATGGCGTAGGCCGCGGCGTCGGCCCGGTTGTGCGCGCCGATCTTGGCGTAGATGTTGGTGACGTGCCGGGCCGCCGTGCGCAGGCTCAGCACCAGCGCTTCCGATATCTCCTTGTTGCTGCGCCCGGCCGCGATTAGCCGCAGCACCTCAACCTCCCGCGGGGTGAGCCCGTCCGGGGCCTGCGCCGCCAGCCGCTTGCGAGACGCCAGCATCCGCTCCGCCCGCTCGACGAGCGACGCCATGCCGAGCTCGCGCGCACGCGCCAGGGCGGCCGCGAACAGCTCCGCCGCGTTCCTGCGGTCACCGGGCGCGCGCCGAGCCAGCAGCATCGATCCGTAGTCGAACTGGGCCAGGGCGACCCAAGGAGCGGCGCCTGTGGCCGCGTTCATCTCGATGGCATCCTGGAAGTGCCGCTCCGCAATCGTCCAGCGCCGGGTGGTCGCGGCGAGGGCGGCCAGGTAGTAGTCCGTCGCCCCGACGCATGTCACGCCCTCGGAGAGGATCATGTTGCGGCCGCGGTGCGGCAGCAGCTCTTCGTACAGGTCGTCCGCCGCGTTCGCATCGCCCACCCGCGCTGCAACCACCGCCAGCAGCAGCGCCGCGATGAGACGCGTGTCGTCCCGCGAAAGGCGCGCGAACCCATCCGCCGAAAGGTCCTCCAGCTCGCGGCGCGCCTCGGCTTCGCGGCCGGTCTCGACGTAGATGAACGCCAGCACCGCGCGCCAGATCGCCAGCGAAGGCTGGCCCTTGTGCGAGGCTGCGGCCAGCGGCTCCAGCTCATGCAGCCGGCCCTGCAGCCAGCGGATGATCAGCATCTGCTCCCCGAAGGCGGCCGTCAGGTTCTGGCCGCCCGCGCGCTGGCCGATGGCGAACGCCTCCGTGGCCCGGCGTTCGGCCTCCTGCAGGCGGCCCCGGAAGGTGGCCAGCATGCAGCGCCGCACCGCCGCCTGCCACGTGTAGATCGGCTGGCGGTACTCGTCGGCGAGCTCGGTGTAGACGGCCAGCTCGCGCTCCGCCTCCTCGGTGCGCCCCATCGTCATGAAGTCGGCGATGCGCGGCCGGTGGCTCCACAGGGCGATCTCCTGGATGCCTGACCTGCGCGATACTTCGAGGATCTCGTTCGCCGCCGCCATGCGCTCTTCGATGAACTCCGGTTCCCACAGCGCCACGTGGTGCGTCTGCAGCGCCCGGGCGAGCGCCACGGGATCGCCGCTGCGGCGCGCCGTCTCCACGCCCTGCCTGCTGAGTGCCCGCACTTCCTCCGGCGGCGCCGAGTACTCCAGTTGCCCCGCCAGCCGCGAGAGCACCTGCGCCCGCAGCGAAGTGGGTTCGTCTCCCAGTGCCTGCTCCGCCTCACGCAGCAGCGCGACCGCCGCTTCGTCCTCCCGGCCGATCGTCGCCCAGGACGGCGCGAAGCCCAGCGCCGCCCGCGCCAGCGCCTGCGCATCGCCAAGCTGGCGTGCCAGCTCCGCCGCCTGCGTGAACAGCTGCCGCGCCTCCTCCGAGTCGCTGATGCGCTTCTCGGCCACGCCCAGCCGCAGCGTCATCTCGCAGCGCCGCTCCGTGTCCGTGAATGGCACCAGGCGCAGCGCGTAGCGGTACAGCCGCGCGGCCTCTTCGTACGCGGTGGCCGCCATCGCCCGCTCCGCCGCGCGGGTAGCATAGCGGATCGTCTTCTCAGTTTCCGCAGCACCGCCGGCCCGCAGGCTGTGGTGCGCAAGCTCGGCGATGCGCTCGTCCAGGTCACCGTGCCGCGCTTCGATCGCCTCCAGCACGCGCAGGTGCAGCCGCTGCCGCCGCGGCGCCGAGATCTGGGCCAGCAACGACTGCCGGATGAGCTCGTGGGCAAACGAGAGCCGCGCGTCGTGGCCAGCCCCCTCCGAGATGAGCAGCCTGGCGCGCACCCCCTCATCCAGACAATCGAGCAGCTCCTCCTGGCCGCTCTCCATGATCGCCGACAGCAGTTCGTAGTCAAACGTGCGGCCGATCACCGCGGCCGCCGTCAGCACACGCCGCGCCCGGTCGCTGATGTGCTCCAGCCGCCGGTCGATCACCTGGCGCACGCTGTCCGGCACCAGTAGGTCGTCGCTGGTGGCGTAAGCCGCCCAGCGTTCGTCGACATCGGGCAGGCGTCCCTCCTCCAGCAGGTGCTTGACCACCTCCTCGACGAAGAACGGGTTGCCCTCCGTGTGCGCATAGAGCGCGTGGGTGAGGCCGGCCGGGTAATCGCGGCCGGTCATCCCGGCCAGCATCCCTCCGACGGCCTCTTCGCTGAGAGGCGCCAGCTCGATCAGGTAGCCGCGCTTGAGACGTCGCAGGTCCTCCAGCAGGCCGGCCGCCGGCGAGGGGCCGGCGCCTGCTCCCGCCGGCGGGTCGACGCTGCGCAGCGTGCCGAGCACCAGCACCCGCTCCCCTTGCACGAACTGCGCCAGGTAGCGCAGGAGCAGAACCAGCGGCACGCCCGCCCAGTGCAAGTCCTCGATGACAAGCAGCACTCCGCCGTCGCTCCCAAGGCCCGACAGCAGATCACGCACGCCTGTGAACAGCGAGTGCCGTTCCTGCTCGGCGGCCAGCTCCCGCTCCGGGGCGCCGGCGCCCGCCGCTATCAGCTGAGCGAGCAGGCCCGCGACCGCATCGCGAGCCAGCGCCGCCGTCTCGATCGCCTCCACCAGGGGCGTGTACGGAGCCGTCGCGTTGCCCTCGTAGCAATGGCCGGCCAGCGTCACGAAACCGGCCTCCCTGGCCGCCGCCGCCAGCTCCTCCGCCAGCCGCGACTTGCCGATGCCCGGCTCGCCGCTGACGGCAACCAGCGCACCGCTGCCGCCTCGCGCCTCATCGAGCAGGCGCTTGAGCGCGTCAACCTCCGCCTCCCGCCCTACGAACGGAGTGCGTTTGAAGGCTGCGCGAAGCGATTGCGTGGTCACGGTTTGTCCTCGTGTGAAGGCTGAGCAATTATACGCCCGCCGCCGTGTCTGCCGCCGCTACGGCCGGGTTACTTTCGGGTTGCTTTGCCGCCGTTCAAGCGATGCGATAGAATCGCAAACACTCCCCAGACCAAGCGAGGACGCTTCAATGAAGGACTACACGCCCGACAAGATACGCAACGTCGCCCTGGCCGGACACGGCAGCACCGGCAAGACCTCGCTCGCCGAAGCGATGATCTTCGCCGCCGGCGGCACCACGCGCATGGGCAAGATCGAAGACGGCTCCACCGTCAGCGACTGGGACCCGGACGAGCAAAAGCGCCAGTTCAGCCTCAACCTCTCGCTGATCCCCCTGGAGTGGAAAGACCACAAGGTCAACGTCGTGGACACACCCGGCTACATGGACTTCATGGGCGACGTCAAGTGCGGCCTCCGCGCCGTCGAGACTGTGATCATCACCGTCGACGCCGTCTCCGGCGTCCAGGTGGGCACCGAGTTCGCCTGGCGCTTCGCCGACGAGCTGGACCTGCCCCGGGCCATCTTCATCAACCGCATGGACCGCGAGAACGCGGACTTCGCCGCCGCCGTGCAGCAGGTCCAGGCCGCCTTCGGCCAGAAGTGCATCCCGGTCCACCTGCCCATAGGCTCGCAGGCGTCCTTCACCGGCGTCGTCGATGTCCTGACGCAGAAGGCCTACATGGGCGAGAAGGGCGACGAGGCGGCCATCCCCGGGGACCTGCAGGGCGCCGCTGACCAGGCCCGCGAGAAGCTGATCGAGGCCGCGGCGGAGACGGACGACGCGCTGATCACCAAGTACCTGGAGGGCCAGGACCTCAGCGCGGAGGAGCTCTCCAGCGGCGTCAAGGCCGGCATCGCCAACGGTAGCATCGTGCCGATCTTCACCGGTGCCGCCACCAGGCAGACAGGCGTGACCTGCCTGCTGAACGCAATCGTCTCGATGTTCCCCGCCCCAACAGACCGCGTGGTCAGGGCCGGCAGCAAAGAGCTAAAGGCAGACGCCGCCGCCCCGCTGGTCGCGCTCGTCTTCAAGACCGCCGCCGATCCCTACGTCGGCCGCCTGACCTACTTCCGCGTGCTCAGCGGCACCCTGAAGGGCGATTCACACGCCTGGAACACCACCCGCAACGCCGACGAGCGCATCGGAGCCGTGTACCGGATCACCGGCAAGAACCAGGACCAGGTGCCCCAGGTCGTCGCCGGGGACATCGGCGCCGTCGCCAAGCTGGCCGATACCCACACCGGCGATACGCTCGCCACCAAGGACGCCGGCGTCAAGCTGGAGCCGATCTCGTTTCCCAGCCCGTCCTCCAGCGCGGCCGTCTCCCCCAAGACCAAGGCGGACCTGGACAAGATGGGCACGGCCCTCCAGCGCATCGTCGAAGAGGACCCCAGCCTGCACCTGGAGCGCAACCCCTCCACCGGCGAGATGATCCTCTCCGGCCTCGGCGATTCCCACGTCGAAGTGAACCTGGAGCGCATCAAGCGCAAGTTCGGCGTCGACCTGGAGATGCACACGCCGCGCATCCCCTACCGCGAGACGGTCCGCGGCACCGCCCAGGCGGAGTACACGCACAAGAAGCAGACCGGCGGCCACGGCCAGTTCGCGCGCGTCGCCCTGGAAGTCTCGCCGCTGGGCCGCGGCGAGGGCGTGAAGTTCGAAGACAAGACGGTGGGCGGCGTGGTGCCGAAGCAGTACGTAGGCTCCGTTGAGAAGGGCGTCCACGAGGGCAGCGCCGAGGGGATCCTCGCCCACTTCCCCATGGTCGACGCCAAGGTCACCCTCATCGACGGCAAGGAGCACCCCGTCGACTCCTCCGACATCGCTTTTAAGATCGCGGCGGCGATGGCCCTCAAGCAGGCCACGGAGGACGCCCAGCCGATCCTCCTGGAGCCGATCATGAACATGCACATCACCGTCCCCGACGCCAATACCGGCGATGTCATCAGCGACCTCAACGGCAAGCGCGCCCGTGTCTCCGGCATGACGCCCTCCGGCTCCATGACAACGATCGAGGCGCAGGCCCCGCTCGCCGAAGTCCAGCACTACTCCGCCGACATGCGCTCGCTAACGCAGGGCCGCGGCTTCTTCTCGATGGAGTTCTCGCACTACGAAGAAGTGCCCGCCCACCTGGCCCAGAAGATCATCGACCAGGCCAACAAGGAGCGCGAAGCGGCGCGGGCGTAACACTCAGCGCTGAGCATGCGGGTGGGCCGTACGGCCCTCGAGTTAGAGCGAACTGGAGCGCGGAAGCGGGCCGCCCGCGCTACTCCCGCCCCGTAATCTCCGCGTCCACGATCTTCCACGCGCCCCCCACCTGGGACCACCTCGCGTGCACCGTGAAAGACTCGGGCCCAATGTACTTCACGTCGTACCAGTAGTCGTCGCCGTCCTTCGTGTGACCCAGCAGCTCGTAAGTGTTGATCTGCAGCGCCGTGCCGCCGCCGGCCTGCGCCTGCAGCTTCATCATCGGCTCCGGCATCAGGTCGTCCATGATCTTGGCGATGTCCATGCTGACGATCGCCTTCGCGTGCGCCTGCACAATGCCGTCGATTCCCTCGTCGCTCATGCGGCGGATGCTAGGCAGGCGGAGGCGTCGGTGTCAACGTCACGGCGGAAGGCGCAGCTGTCGGTGTCGCTGCTGCCACGGACGCATCGATCACCGGTCCGTCCGGCGTCACGCTGCTGTCGGCGTGGATCACCACCGCCTGCAGCGCCTGGACAGACCGGTGGTCCGTGTGCGCCAGGTCCACAGTCACCCCCGGCAGCATCAGCGACGAGTGGAACCCACCGATCGACTCCGCGGCGGCCAGCAGCCCGGCCCGCGTCAAGTTGCCGCAGCTCCGGCCCAGCGTCTCCACGATAGCCTCTGCCAGCGACTGGCCGTACACAGTCAGGCTGCTCACCGTCGGGCCCTCGTACGTCTGCATGATCCGCGTGTGCTCGTTCATCGCCGCCGCGTCCTCGTCCTCCACCGGGCTGAGCAGATATTCGGTCGAGACCGCCCCGTCCAGCTTCTGGAACCCGGCCAAGAGCTGGTCCGCGGCTGACCCGCCGCCGAGCCGGCTGGCCAGCATGCTCGGCGCGTTCGTGTAGCTCAGCAGCCACTTTGGCGTGTACTGCATCGCCACTGCTTCCTGGATCGCCAGCGCGCTCATGTCCGGCGTCGCCGCCAGCAGCACGGCCTCAGCGCCGTCCGTTTTCGCGCGAGTCAACTGGTCTGTCAGAGTCGTCGCGCCCACCGGGAACGCGTACTGGGAGACGAGCAGCGACGCGTCGGCGAGGCCGGCGGTGAAGCCCGCCAGGTAGTCCTTGCCCACCGTGTCGTCGGCGTAGATGATGCCCAGCTTCATTCCTGGCAGGTTCGCGGCGGCGTAGCGGGCCAGCACCACGCCATCCGTCTCGTAGTCCGGGATGTAGCCGATCGTCCAGGGGAAGGTGGCCGAGTCCTTCCAGCCCGACCAGCCTGACGATACGAAAAGGTCCGGCACGCCGTCCGACTTGTCGCCGTCAGCGTTTGGGTCGTTCAGGTACGCCGCCACCCCCTGCTGCGCCTCCGTGCCGAGGCCACCGGCCATCGCCAGCACGCCCGTCTGCTCCACTAGCTTCTTCGTCTGCGCCAGCGCCAGCTGCGGCGAGTAGGTGTCGTCCTCCACGGCCAGGTTCACGTCCCGCCCGCAGATGCCGCCGTCCTCCGTGTTCAGCTTGCGGAAGTACGCCTGCATCGCCAGCGTGATCGCCGCGTAAGGAGTGTCGCCGGTGCCGGCCATGTCGTTCGTCATGCCCAGCGTGATCTGCGTCGCCGTCACGCCGGGCCCAGGCACCGGCGTCGGGCCGCTGGGCGTTGGAGTGGCGGCTGGTGATCCTGTCGGCGAAGAAGTGGTTGACCCGTTGTCGCTGGAGCCGCACGCGCTAACGAGAAGAGCACCCGCCAGCAGCAGGATCAGAGGGAAGACGCTTCGAGCGATCAGCAAGTCCAGCGTTCATGGTATGGTCACGCACGCCGCTGGTTCAACCGTATGGCGCCGGCGCCGGCTTCCTGAAGCGGCCCTTGCCGCGTCTAGGAGCCTATGCAGGACTGCAGTAGCGGCTTGTAGTCCGTGGTTCCGGCATCGAAGCCCTGGCTGGCGCGCACCGTGGCGTTCTTGAACTGCATCGCCTCCTGGAACGCCGCGGCCAGCTGCTGCTCCGCCGCGCCGTTCGCGTGGACCACGCACACGCTCGTGACCTCGCCTTCATGCGCCAGGTTCGCCAGCACCGGCATCTGCAGCGCGTCAGAAGGCATCATCTGGAAGAGGAACCCGCCGCCTTCCAGGGCGCCCAACTCCGGCGCGCCGGACAGCGCCAGCAGTGGCACGCTCGACGCCTTGACCGCATCCAGGGCGGAGCTCACCGCGTCCGCTGACGCCGGACCGATGATCGCGCTAACGCCGGAATCGCTGATCAGCGTACTCGCGGCGGCGCTCCCGGCCTCGGGCGTGCCTATCTGGGTCTCCACCAGCTGCACGTCCTGCTGGAAGACCCCGCCGGCCGCGTTGATCTCGTCCACCGCCAGCTGGGCCGCGTTGTTCAGCGCCGTCCCGGCCTCGTCGTCGCTGACGAGGACGCCGATCGAAAGAGGCCCTTCCGCCGCCGGCCCGGTCTTCAGCTCGCCCGCGGGCACCTCGGCCCCGGCCTCGGCGGCCAGGTCGACGTCGCGAGTCTCGATCGGCGCGATCTGGCCGTTGATCACCTTCCACGTCTGCGCGCTGCCCTTGCTGATCTGGCCTGTCGCATCGAGATCGACCTGCCCGGACGCTCCGATGTAGTTCACGTCTCCGCCTTCCGTGGCTAGCACCTCCAGCGCGTGCGCGAAGTTGTCGCTCCCGTAGCCAACGATGTCCCCCGGAGAGTTCGCCACATACGTGATGTCGTCCCTGATCGTAGCGCTGTCCGTCGACTTCGCCGCGGCCGCCGCCAGCGCCGTCACGTACACGGCGTCGTAGGCTGTTGCCACGGGCACTCCCGCAGGCGGCTCGCCGTACGCATCGCTGTACGCCGCGTTGAATGCGTCGGCGTTTGCCGAAGGGGGAACCGGCTGCGTTCCCCAGACCAGGTCGTCGCCAGAGAACGCCACGCCGTTGATAGAGGCGGGGTCCTGGCTGAGGCTCGTCAGGAAGTAGTCGTGCACCAGATCCAGCGCCTCCGCATCGCTGAGCACGGCGTGCGTAGCGTCCGGCGGGGCTATGACCAGGAGCGCATCCGCCGGCGCGCCACCGGAAGCCGACGGTGAGCCGGAACCGGTGGGAGTGCCGCTGGAGCTGGAACCGCCGCCGCCACACGCCGCGATCATGGCCGCGATCGCCAGCAGGATAATCGCAACGATGGCCGGGCGCAGAGGCGTCATACGTGTGGCAGACATCCAACAAAAGGCTATTCGGCAGGGGGGCGCCCGGTCAACCAGCACTGGCGCACCGAAAACCGATACTCTACGCTGTCATACGAACCGCAGACCTGATCCGGAGGGCTAATGGCAGACAGAATCGCACCTGTGAGGCTAGGTTCACGCGTATGCTTCGACGACCGCTGGCAGGGCCGCGTCTCCTCGCTCGAAGTTGATGAGGGGTGGCGCGTCCTGAACATCGGTGTGACCGCGGGCTTCCTCTTCTCCGCCGCCAGCGTCCGCTTGCCCTTCTCCTCCGTCACGACATGGTCGGACGATTCCGTCCGCATCGCCGTCAATAGCTTTCAGGCGTTCGGCCGACAGGTGCCGCCCGTCGCGGCGCCCGCGCGACCGCTGGATGCCGGCACGCCGGTAGCGCAACCCGGCACGAAGTTCGCCGGTCTGGTCGTCCACCAGACCGACCGCCACGCCCTCGAAGTGCTGCTGAGCCGGGGCGTCGCCGGGCACTTCCGCGTCCCCGTGAAGGACATCTCGTTCGCCGGCAAGACGATGACGATCGCCATCCAGCGAGCCGAGCTCGTCGCCTACTACCCAGACGCGGACGTCACAGAGCACGTCCGCCGCGAGATCTCCGATGATGTCGCCATCCCCACCGACGACAAGCGGTCGATCACGGTCGACGTCGTCGACGGCGTCGTCACGCTGAGCGGCAACGTCCGCGTCCATCAGACGCGCGGCTACGCAGGCGCCCTGGCCGCGGCGGTGCCGGGAGTCGTCAACGTGCGCAACGAGCTGAAGGTCGACTTCGACATCGAGGCAGCCCTTGGCATGGCGCTCAGCGCGTCAGGCGTTGAGCGCGAAGCGCAGGTCTACGCGCGCTCCAACCTCGGCGAGGTGCGGCTGGACGGCTACGCGCCCACGCAGCGCGCCGTCGACGACGTGATCCGCACCGTGGCCCGCGTCCCCGGCGTGCGCAAGGTCATCAACCACATCCAGGTCCGCTCCGGCGCCCTGGCCCGCTAACACCCGCGTAGGGGCGAGCGGCGCTCGCCCTCACCGTCGGCAGACCTTTAGTGTGACCCGTGCCAGACGGCCATGTGGTCCTTCACCGCCTGGTGGTACGCCCCCGGCTGGTAGTAGCGGTCGTAAAACTCGGTCTCCAGGTGGTGCGCCTGGAACCAGATGTTCATCTCCATCGGGTCGATCGTCGCCGGGAAGCGGCCGTACGTCTTCCAGATGTAATCCGCGAACGCCTTGCTCGCCTCCAGGCACCAGTCCGGCGTCTTGCTGACGAGCTTGTCCAGCGACTGCCGGTCCTTCAGCGCCACCGGGCCGCCCTCTTCCTTGTAGATGCCGCGCCGGCCCCACTTCGCGTCATAGATCGCCTGCACCGCCGCCCCCATGTCCGGGTAGTACGGCGGGCAGTACGCCTGGAACACGCCGTCCAGCCCCACGCAGGACAGGCGCGGGCCCGGGATCAGCGGCCTGATCGGCCCTTCCACCGCCGGCGTCTCGAAGCGGAACCCCATGGCCGCCAGGATGTACTGGCCCACGCTGGAGCTGAAGATCCAGCCGCCCAGGCCCATCGCCTGCAGCGCCAGGTACATGTTTTGCAGCATGATCGCCTGCTCCGTGCCGGACGTGATCATCCGCATGTTGCTCTCCAGCTGCGACAGTGGGTAAGCGCGCGTGCGGTCCAGGTGGCCCTTGTCGGCCCACTCCTTCAGCGGCTCCGCGTTGTCATTCAGGTCATCGTAGGGGTAGTAGCTGTTCGGCTCGTCCATCAGCAGCATCAGGACGTTGATGTATTCCCATGTCGCATCAGTGATCGGCATGAAGAGCGTCGTGCCCGGCTGGTTCGCGTTCCACCAGTTGAACGGTTGCGTGACGCCGGGGAGCATCGGGATGCTCAGGCGTCCGTCAGACAGCTTGACCGTGTTCGCGCGGAAGGACTGGATGATCTTCTCGCGGTCGTCCAGTGAAGCGAACTCCTGCACGGCCTCCGGGGTCTTGTCGCGGAACTGCACCATGTAGGTGCCCTCATCGTTCGTGAAGAACAGCTCGGTGCCGTGCGAACCGCAGGCGCTGGCGTACACCCGCCCGACGAACTGCAGCATCGTGTTGCCGCAGAAGTTCGCGCCGCCCTTCTCGTCGTACGGCAGGTCGGCCAGGTTCGTGCCGCTGATCCCGGTGCCCGCCATCACCAGCATCGCCTCCTCGATCTCGTCGAGCGGCACCGGCTCCTTCGCCGACGTGAAGGGCGCGAGGTCGCCCGGCATCGTCGCGCCAAGCGGGAATCGGCGGGCGCGTCTCTGGAAGATCGCGTCGAAGACGGGGTAGTTCCAGGCCTGCTTGACCGCCTCCAGCGTGTTTACGGGCTCCAGAAGCGTGCTGCGCCGTGCTGCCATTTCGCACCTCCACTTGTCGCGAATCTGAGCGAGAGGATTATAGCGCCGGAAGGGCGCGAATGGAGCGTTAAGACCAGCCCCCAGCGTAAGATTGACTGAGAATGATCTTCTACCTCGGCCTGATCAGCGACGATCCCTTCGCCGCGCTAATCTTCGTCGCCGCCATCGCCACCGCCCTCGTCGCCGGCATCTCCTTCCACGAATTCTCCCACGCCTACGTCGCCGACCTCCTCGGCGACAGGCTGCCCCGCGCACGCGGCCGCGTCACCCTCAACCCCGTCGCCCACCTCGATCCGACCGGCACGCTGCTGATGGTGCTGGTGGGCTTCGGCTGGGGTAAGCCCGTACCGATCAACCCCAACGCCACGGCCAACCCCAAGGCCTCGCTCGGCCTCACCGCCGCTGCCGGGCCGTTCTCCAACTTCCTGGTCGCAGCCGTAGCAGGGCTTCCGCTCAAGACTGACATGTTCCCCTGGATTTCGCCCTTCAACTCGGCCGCGTTCAGCTTTCTCGCCAACCAGGGGTTCAGCGGCGACCAGTACATCGGACTGTTCCTCAGCTCCATCGTGCTGTTCAGCGTCATCCTTGGCGTCTTCAACCTCATCCCGATCGCCCCGCTGGACGGCTTCAAAGTGGCGCTCGGCATTCTCCCGCGGGACCTTGCGCGCGAGTTCGCCAGGCTGGAGCAGTACGGCCCGCTCATGCTGATCGCGCTCATCGCGCTGCCGTTCTTCACCGGCGGCAAGTTCGGCATCCTCTTCCAGGTCATGCAACCCGTGATCAAGGCCCTCCTCCGCGCCTTCGTCGGCGCCCACGGCGATGTCTTCGCTTGACCGCGCAGCCTACCGCGTCCGGCAGCTGCGCCGCACCCTGCGCCCGCGCGTGAGTGAACGTGAGCGCGAGGCCGCCCGCCTCCTGCTCGGCCCCGGCCTCTTCCCGCTCTTCGACTCGATGCAGCCCGCCGACCAGCGTCACTGCCTGGACGTCTATCAGCGCCTAGTGCGTGACGGGAACTCGGACCCCGAGGTGCTGCGGGCCGCTCTGATCCACGACGCCGGCAAGGGCCGCATCGCCGGCGCCCGCTTCGATGCCTGGCACCGGGTGGCCTACGTCATCCTGGAGAACGCACCGCACCTGCTGGACGCGATCGCCCATCGTAACCACGGCCTCCGCTCCCTCCACGAGCACGCCCGGCGGACGATAGAGCTGGCCCGCGAGTTCGGCGCCCCGCCCGGCGTTGTCCGCCTGCTCCTGGCGATGAAAGGCGACGCCACCGACCCGCGCGCGGCCGCCCTGATCGCCGCCGACGAGGCCTCGTAGCGGCCGCCCCGCCGTCGCTCGCCCGCGCAGCAACTCCCGAAAGCGGTAAGCTAGTAGCGCCATGGCAGATAACACCAAGCAGAAGATCACCATCATAGGTCTCGGCCTCATCGGCGGCTCCATAGGGCTCGCGCTGAAGGCGGGCGGCATCGGCAACCAGGTCGAGATCGTCGGGCACGACAAGACGATCGAAGCGGAGCACCTCGCCAAGAAGCGCGGCGCCATCGACCGCGGCGAGCACAACCTGCCGCGCGCCGTAGAGGGCGCGGCGCTGATCATCGTCGCCGTGCCGATCCCCGCCGTGGCGGAGGTCTTCCAGCAGATCGCCCCGCATCTCACCGCGGGCGCCGTCGTCACCGACACCGCCAGCACCAAGGCGCAGGTCATGCGCTGGGCCGAGGCCGCGTTACCGGAGAGCGTCAGCTTCGTCGGTGGGCACCCGATGGGCGGGAAAGAGATTAGCGGCATCGAAGCGGCCGATGCGGAGCTCTTCCGCGGCCGCGCTTACTGCATCTGCCCCAGCGTCAACGCCGCTCCCGAAGCGATCAAGCAGATAACCGGCCTCGCGCAGTTGATCGGGGCGGAGCCGCTCTTCATGGAGGCCGAAGAGCACGACCAGTATGCCGCCGCCATCAGCCACCTGCCGCTCGTCGTCTCCACCGCCCTCTTCACGCTCATGCGCTCAAGCCCGTCCTGGGAGGATCTCGGCTCCATGGCCTCGTCCGGCTTCCGAGACGTGACGCGCCTGGCCTCCGGCGAGCCGGAGATGAGCCTGGGCATCTGGCTCACCAACCGCGAGGCGCTGATCCACTGGCTGGAGCGCATGATCGCCGAGCTCGGACGCTTCCGGGAGATGCTGAAGGATGCGCAGGACGAAGCCCTCCTCAAGACGTTCACGGAGGCCCGTCTGCAGCGCGACCAGTTCATCGCGGAGCCGCCGCGCCGCCGGATGCCCGCCGACGTCCCAAAGGTCGAGAAGGGCCAGGTCTTCGCGCAGATGATCCTGGGCGGCAAGATGGCGGAGAACCTGCGGCGCATGAAGGAGATGCCGCAGGCGCTGGAGCAGCAGTCGAAGCAGGCGGCGGCATCCCCCGGAGATCGCGGGCGCAAGAAGACATTCGCCGAAAAGATCGAAGAAGGCGTCCGCCGCGACCTGGAGAAGATGGAGCGCGGCGCCCCGCCGCCCGCAGAACCGGACCGTTCAAGCGATCCGCTGAAGTAAATCCTGCGTATTGCAGGAAAACGCAACCCTGGCGCCGCGTGAGCCACTATTGCGGTGTCCCCTTGCCGTCGGGTTATTATTCTTATGGCTTGCAGGGCGGCACTGCAACGGGGACGCACACCGGCGCCGCGGTTGAGGGGGCATGAAGGAGGCGACTGCTCATGGGCACGCAATCCCGGGACGGCTCCGGCACAGAGCTCATCCACGTTGGCTTCGGCAACTTCCTGGCGGTAAACAAAGTGCTGGCTATCGTCACCCCTAGCTCCGCACCCATCCAGCGCATGGTCCGTGAAGGCAAGAAGGAGAAGACCATCATCGATATCACCAGCGGCCGCCGCACCAAGGCCGCTGTCTTCATGGACACCGGGCAGATCATGCTCGTCGCCATCACTCCCGAAGCGCTGGCCGGCCGCGTGACGGCCGCCCGCCAGGGCAAAGTCGCCCAGGCCCAGGCCAACACCGAATAGCGGATGCCGGCGACGCCCCTCCTCGTCGTCATCACAGGGCCGTCCGGGGTGGGCAAAGACACCGTCCTGGAGGCCCTCCGGCGGACAGAGGGGCGCCCCTACGGCTTCCCCGTCAACGCCACCACGCGTCCGCCGCGCCCCGGCGAAACTGACGGCATCGACTATCACTTCCTCTCTACAGCCGAGTTCGCCCGCCGCCTGGCCGCCGGCGATTTCCTGGAGCACGCCAGCGTCTACGGGCAGGAGAAGGGCGTCCTGAAGGCACCGGTCCGCACTCTCCTCCAGCAGGGGGACGATGTCATCCTCCGCACCGACATCCAGGGCGCGCGCTACATCAAGTCCATCGTCCCGGCGGCCGTCACTATCTTCATCGCGCCGCCGTCTTTCACGGAGATGGAGCGCCGCCTGATCGCCCGCGGCGGCGACTCCCCGGAACAAGTGAAGCGCCGCCTCCAGACCGCCCGCGAAGAGATCGCCGCGGCGCCGGAGTTCGATTACACCGTCATCAACGAAGACGTCAGCCGCTGCGTCGCCGAGATCGAATCGATCATCGAGCATGAGCGCGCCAGGCCGGGCCGCACGCCCACCGTCATCGGCTAGCGCGACATGGCCGCGCCTGATACCTTCGGCCCTGTGCTGGACGAGTATCTCTGGTGGCAAAAGGGCATCGTCTACCAGATCTACCCGCGCTCCTTCCAGGACTCCAACGGCGACGGCGTCGGCGACCTGCCCGGCATCGCCAGCCGCCTGGACTACCTGAAGTGGCTCGGCGTCGACGCGATCTGGATCTCGCCCATCTTCCGCTCACCGATGAAGGACTTCGGCTACGACGTCGCCGATTACTGCGACATCGACCCGCTCTTCGGCACGCTGGCAGACTTCGACGAGCTGCTTGAAGAAACGCACCGCCGCGGCCTCAAGCTGATCCTGGACTTCGTGCCCAACCATACCTCCGACCATCACCCCTGGTTCCTCGAATCGCGCTCCTCCCCCGATAACCCCAAGCGCGACTGGTACATCTGGAGGGACGCCAAACCTGACGGCTCGCCGCCCAACAACTGGCTGGCCAACTTCGGCGGCATCGCCTGGACGTGGGACGCCCACACCCAGCAGTACTACTACCACGCCTTCCTGTCAGAGCAGCCGGACCTCAACTGGCGCAACCCGGAGGTCCAGCAGGCGATGATGGACGTCCTCCGCTTCTGGCTGGGCAAGGGCGTGGACGGCTTCCGGGTAGACGTGATGAACCACATCATCAAGGACGCCGCGTTGCCGGATAACCCGCCCAACCCGCTCTGGAAAGAGGGCGACCACCCCTATCGGCGGCTCATCCCGCAGTACTCCCAGGACCAGCCGGAGGTGCACGACATCGTCGCCATGATGCGCCGCGTCTTCGACGAGTTCGACGACCGCGTCCTCATCGGCGAGATCTACCTGCCGATCGAGCGGCTGATGCGCTACTACGGCCCCAACAGCGACGGCGCCAATCTCCCCTTCAACTTCCAGCTCGTCACCAAGCCCTGGGAGGCACGCGTCATCGCCGCCACCATCGACCGCTACGAGGCCGCGCTGCCGCCCAATGCGTGGCCCAACTGGGTGCTGGGCAACCACGACAGGCCTCGCATCGCCACCCGCACCGGCAGGGCGCAGGCCCGCGTGGCCGCCATGGCCCTCCTTACCCTGCGCGGCACCCCGACGATGTACTACGGCGACGAGATCGGCATGGAGGACGTCCACGTCCCGCCCGACCGGCTGGTCGACCCGCCGGGCATCGAGATCGGCCCCGCGGCGGGCCGCGACCCGGAGCGCACGCCCATGCAGTGGGACGCTTCGCCCAACGCCGGCTTCACTGACGCCGAGCCCTGGCTCCCCATCGCCGAGGACTATCACCATCACAGCGTCGCCGCCGAACGCGACGACGCCGCCTCCATCCTCTCCCTCTACCGCGCCCTGATCGGCCTCCGCCGCGCCGAGCCCGCCCTCTCCGTCGGCTCCTACACCGCCGTCCCTGCGGACGGTGACGTCCTCGCCTACATCCGCGAGCACCAGGGGTCACGCCTGCTGATCGCACTCAACCTGGGCGGCGACGAGCAGCGCCTCCCCCTCGGCGAATCGCTGCGCGGCGAGGTGCTCCTGACAACACGCCTGGACCGCGCCGGCAAGCGCGTCAGCGGCAACCTGACGCTGCCCCCGGACGAAGGCGTGATCGTGCGGCTGGCGTAGCGCACAACTTGACACCCTTCGCGCCGCGCCCGTACACTGCGTCCACAACCAAAGACACAGGCAACGAACGGGACTAGTACTCCGCGCAGCGGGGCCCAGAGAGCCGGGGGCAGGTGAAAGCCCGGCGCCAGCGCAGCGGACGAATGGACCCGGGAGCCGCCCGGCGAACGCCCAGAAGCAAGTAGCCCAGGCCGGAAAGGGCACCGTTAACGGCCCAGTCCGCTGTTAGGCGGATGGAACGAAGTCTCCGCCACGGCGGAGAGAATCAGGGTGGCACCGCGAGAACCCCTCGCCCCTAGTGGGCGGAGGGGTTTTTTCGTTTGCCGGGGAGGAACAGCGCATGAGTACAACCACAAAGCAGGGCGACAGACTAAAGGCCAAGCCCACCTGGCGCCGCATGCTCACCGGCGACCGGCCCACCGGGCCGCTGCACCTCGGCCACTACGTCGGCTCGCTCAAGATGCGCGTCGACCTGCAGGACCAGATTGACTGCTTCGTGCTCATCGCCGACCTGCACGTCCTCACCACGCGCACCGATAACCTGAGCGAGATCGGCCACCACATCCGGGATTGCGTGCTCGACTACCTCTCCGTCGGCATCGACCCGCAGAAGACCACGATCTACCTGCAGTCGCTCGTCCCGGAGGTGCTGGAGCTGTTCTGGCTGTTCATGCCGCTCGTCTCCGTGCCGCGTGCGCAGCGCATCCCCACGCTGAAGGAGCAGGTGCGCGACCTGCAACTGGAGAGCGCCTCAATGGCGCTGCTCTCCTACCCGGTCCTGCAATCCGCCGACATCCTGATGGTGAAGGGCGACGTCGTGCCCGTCGGCAAGGACCAGGCCTCGCACATAGAGCTGACGCGGGAGATCGCCCGGCGCTTCAACCAGACCTACGGCGAGGTGTTGCCGGAGCCCGACTCCTACATCACACCCGTGCTCATCGGCACCGACGGACAGGCCAAGGCCAGCAAGTCGATCGGCAACGTCATCATGCTTTCGGACTCCCCGGCCGACGTCGAGGCCAAGGTGCGCACCATGTACACGGACCCCAACCGCATCCGCGCCGACATCCCCGGCAGGGTGGAGGGCAATCCCGTCTTCCAGTACCACGAGGCCTTCAACGATGACAGGGACGAGGTAGCCGATCTCGAGGACCGCTACCGCAAGGGCGCCGTCGGCGACGTCGAGGTCAAGAAGAAGCTGGCCGCCGCCATCAACCGCTTCCTCGACCCGATCCGCGAGCGCCGCGCGAAGTTCGCCGCCCAGAAAGGCCTCGTCGAAGGGATCATCGAAAGCGGCTCGAAGCGCGCCCGCGAGGAGTGCCAGAAGACGCTGGCCGAGGCCCGTGAGGCGATGGGCCTGACCTACTTCCGCGGCGGCGACGCCGTGGAGGTGAGTTGATGCAGAGTCGCGGACTGGTCCACACCGTCGCGACATTCGTGGTACGGAGAGGGTCCGGCCATAAGCGCTGGCGACGCCACAACATCCCGCTCATCCTGAGGCTCACGAAGGACGAGCGGTACGCATTCGCGAGACCATCCGCATTTGCCGGGACAGCGATGCCCACGCAGCAACGAGGTACAAACGCATGAACTACCAACCAACGCTGGAACAAGTCCTGGAAACTGCACGGCGCGGCGACAACAACCTCATCCCCGTCTTCCGCGACGTGCCGGCTGACCTGGAGACGCCCGTCTCAGCGTTCCTGAAGGTGGCGCGCGGCGACCACTCGTTCCTCTTCGAGTCCGTCGAGGGGGGCGAGCGCCTGGCCCGCTACAGCTTCATCGGCACTGAGCCCTACCGCGTCTACAAGAGCGGGCCCTACCTCGACCCGGCAGAGGGCGTCGACCCGCTGATCCAGGTCGAGGCCGAGATGTCGCGCTACAAGCTCTCCCACCCCAAGGACTCCGAGGCCCGGACCACGCTGCCGCGCTTCACCGGCGGCGCCGTCGGCTTCCTGGCCTACGACGTCATCCGCCACTTCGAGCCGCGCGTCACCATCCCGGCGAAGGACGCCGTCGGCCTGCCGGAGGCCCTGTTCATGTTCGTCGACTCACTGCTCGTCTTCGATCACGTCAAGCACGTCATCAAGGTCGTCGCGCACTGCCGGCTGGACGGGGACGTCGAAGCCTCGTACCGCCAGGCCTGCTGGAGGATCGACGAGCTGGCCAAGCGCCTGAACCACGCGCTGCCCGCCAGCCCCTACCCCACCGCCAGCTACCACGAGCACGCAGAGCCGGAGTCCAACGTCGGCCACGACCGCTACATCCAGATGGTGCAGCGCTGCAAGGAGTACATCGTCGCCGGAGACGTCATCCAGGTCGTCCCCTCGCAGCGCCTCTCACGCAAGACGTCGGCGCACCCGTTCTCCATCTACCGGGCGCTGCGCACGGTGAACCCATCGCCCTATATGTACTACTTGCAGATGGCGGACTCCTACATCGTCGGCGCGTCGCCGGAGATGCTCGTCCGCGTGGAGGACGGCATCGTCGAGACGCACCCCATCGCCGGCACCATGCCCCGCGGCCGCGACCCGGACGAGGACGCCGACATCGAGGCGCGCCTGAAGTCGGACGAGAAGGAGCGCGCGGAGCACGTCATGCTCGTCGACCTCGGCCGCAACGACATCGGGCGCGTCAGCCAGCCGGGCACCGTCAACGTACGCGACTTCATGATCGTGGAGCGCTACTCGCACCTCATGCACCTCGTCTCGCGCGTGGAAGGCAAGCTGCGCGCCGACATGTCGGCCTACGACGCGCTGCGCGCGTGCTTCCCGGCCGGCACGCTCAGCGGCGCGCCCAAGATCCGCGCGATGGAGATCATCACGGAACTGGAGCCGGACCGCCGCGGCACCTACGGCGGCGCCGTCGGTTACTTCGACTTCTCCGGCAACATGGACACCGCCATCACCATCCGCACGCTGGCCATCAAGGACGGCATCGCGCGCATCCAGTGCGGCGGCGGCGTGGTCTACGACAGCATCCCGGAGTCCGAGTACCGCGAGACGCTGACCAAGGCCGGCGCCATGCTCGCCGCCATCGACCGCGCGGAGGAGATGGAGGAGTCGGTGCTGACCGGGAGCCTGGGGTACTGACCAGTTCAAACCGTAGGGGCCGGCCTTCAGCCCGGCCCGGAGGTACACAACGAATGGGCCACCTGGATAACAAAGTCGCAATCGTGACCGGCGCCGGCAGCGGCATCGGGCGCGCCATCGCCATCGGCCTCGCCGGCGAAGGCGCGGCGGTGGTGATCGCCGACGTCAACGGCGAAGCGGCCGGCGACGTTGCCCTGCACATCGGGCCAAAGGCCATGCCGTTCACCTGCGACGTGTCAGACACCGCGCAGGTCAACGCCATGGTCGAGGATGCGGTCGACCACTTCGGCCGCATCGACATCCTGATCAACAACGCCGGCCGCGCCCGCGGCAACCTGGTCGCCCGCATGACGGACGAAGACTGGGACTCCGTCTTCGCGGTCAACGTCCGCGGCACGTTCCTCTGCTCGCGCGCCGTGCTGCAGCATATGATCCCGCAGACGTCCGGCGTCATCATCAACACGGCCTCCGGCCTCGGCATGCGATCGCTGCCCGGCGCCGCGGCCTACGGCGCCTCCAAAGCGGCCGTCATCCACTTCACACAGACGCTGGCGCTGGAGGTCGCGCGCTACGGCATCCGCGTCAACGCCTTCACACCAGGAGTCACCGACACGCCGTTCTGGCGCGCCTTCCGCAGCAAGGAAGACGTGGAGTCGGCGCTGCGCAGCGGCCAGGTCGGCCAGCCGGGCGACCTCGTGCCAACCGTGATCTTTCTCTGCAGCGACGCCGCCCGCGACATCACCGGCGTCACCATCCCGCGCGAAATCTTCGTGGCGAAGGGAGAGAAGAAATGATCCTGCTCATCGACAACTACGACTCATTCACCTACAACCTCTACCAGTACCTCTGCGAGCTCGGCGCTGAGGTCGAGGTGCAGCGCAATGACAAGATCACCATCGAGGACATCGACCAGATGGCCCCGGAGAAGATCGTGATCTCGCCCGGGCCCTGCACGCCGAGGGAGGCCGGCATCAGCATCGCCACCGTGAAGCACTTCGCAGGCAAGATCCCGATCCTCGGCGTCTGCCTGGGCGAGCAGGCCATCGGCGAGGCGTTCGGCGGCGTGGTCGAAGGCGCCGGCGAGATCGTGCACGGCAAGACATCGATGATCCACCACGACGGCAAAGGCGTCTTCAAAGGCCTGCCCAACCCCTTCGAGGCGATCCGCTACCATTCGCTCGCCATCCGCCCGGACAGCGTACCGGACGTGCTGGAGGTGTCAGCGACGACCGACAGCGGCGTGATCATGGGCGTCCGTCACAAGACGCTGGCCGTGGAGGGCGTGCAGTTCCACCCCGAATCGATCCTGACGGGCGAGGGCAAGCACCTGCTCAAGAACTTCCTGGAGATGTAGCGATATGATCCGACAGACCATCGAAGCCCTCGTCAATGAACGCCGCGACCTCTCCGAAGAAGAGGCCGCCGGCGCGATGCAGGCCATCTTCACCGGCGAGGCCACGCCCAGCCAGCTCGCCGCCTTCCTGATCGCCCTGCGCCTCAAGGGCGAGACCGTCGACGAGATCACCGGCATGGCCCGCGTCATGCGCCAGCACGCGCTCCACGTCGAGGTCGATGGACCGCTGCTCGACACGTGCGGCACCGGCGGCGACGGCAGCGGCACCTTCAACATCTCCACGGCGGCGGCCTTCGTCGCAACGGGGGCCGGGGCGCGCGTCGCCAAGCACGGCAACCGCGCGATGAGCAGCGGCTGCGGCTCGGCTGACGTGCTGGAAGCGCTGGGCGCAAAGATCGACCTCGGCCCGGAGCAAGTGGCACAGTGCATACAGAAGACCGGCTTCGGGTTCATGTTCGCGCAGGCCTTCCACCCTGCGATGAAGTACGCCGGTCCTACCCGCAAGGAGATCGGCGTGCGCACGGTGTTCAACATCCTCGGCCCTCTCACCAACCCCGCCGGCGCGCAATCGCAGCTGCTCGGCGTCGGGCGCCCGGAGATCGCGCCGCTGATGGCCGGCGCCCTCGAGCGCCTGGGCAGCCGCCACGTGCTGGTCGTGCACAGCCAGGACGGCTGCGACGAGCTCACCCTCGACGGCCACTGCCACGTCACCGAGATGACGGGCGGCGCCTCGCGGGAGTACACGCTGGACGGCGCCGACCTCGGCCTGCCGCACGCCAGGACGAGCGCCATCAAGGGCGGCACCGCCGAGCAGAACGCCGCCATCCTCATCGCAGTGCTGAGTGGCGAGACGGGCCCCTACCGCGACGTCGTGCTCTTCAACGCCGCCGCCGCCCTGGTCGCCGCCGACATCGCGAAGGAACCGAAGGAGGGCCTGGCCCGCGCCGTCGAGTCGATCGACTCCGGCGCGGCGAAGAAGCGCCTGGACGCGTTCGTGGAGCTGAGTAGTTCGTTCACGTAGCCCGGGGCCCTCAAGCCCCGGTGAGCATCGCGAAAGTGGGATAATCACCGGCATGACGCAGCAGACCGGCACCATCCTCGACCGCATCGTCGCTGACAAGCGCGATGAGCTTTCGGCCGCCAGGGTGCGCGCCCAGCTGCGCGACGTCCGCCGCCAGGCGGAGCGCTCCCCGGAGCCGCGCGGGTTCGAGGCGGCGCTGCGGGGGCCCGCTATCGCCCTCATCGCCGAGGTGAAGAAGGCCTCGCCCTCCCGCGGCGTCCTGCGCCCGGACTTCGACCCGGTGTGGATCGCCGGGCGCTACGCGGCAGGTGGCGCCGCGGCCATCTCCGTCCTGACGGACGCGCCGCATTTCCAGGGCAGCCTCGCGCACCTCACCGCCGTCCGCGAGGCGCTGCCGGACGGGCCGCCCCTCCTCCGCAAGGACTTCCTCTTCGACGAGTACCAGCTGTACGAGGCCCGCGCCGCCGGCGCCGATGCCGTCCTGCTCATCGTCGCCATCCTGGAGCAGCCCCTTCTCGAGGACCTCCTGGACCTCGCGCGCGACCTCCGCCTCGACACGCTGGTCGAGGTGCACGACGAGACCGAGATGCTGCGCGCCGTCGCCGCCGAAGCCCCGCTGATCGGCATCAACAACCGCGACCTCCGCACCTTCGACCTGGACCTGGCGACGACGGAGCGCCTGCGCCCGCTCGCCCCGCCCGAGACGACGGTAGTCGCCGAAAGCGGCATCTTCACCCGCGACGACATGCTCCGCCTGGAGCGCGCCCGCGTGAACGCCGTCCTCATCGGCGAGGGCGTCGTCACCGCGCCGGACCCGGCGGAGAAGGTACGGGAGCTGCTGGGATGAGAACTCCGTTCGTCGTGAGCCTGCCGAAGCACGTCCTGAGCGCGGCGGAAGCCGCAGTCGAAGGGGACCACCTTCACCTGTCGAAGCCGCAGGCTGAGCAACCATGACCCTCGTCAAGATCTGCGGCGTCTCTGACCCCAAGCACGCGCGAGCGGCCGCCGCGTTCGGAGCGGACTTCGTCGGCATGGTGTTCGCGCCATCGCGCAGGCAGGTCACGCTCGGCCAGGCCAAGCGCATCGCCGCCGCCCTCGGCAAGAAGCCCGGCGAGCGGCTGCCCGCCGGCGACGTCACCGCGATCGAGGCCGCGATCGCCGCCCGGCGCCCGCTGCTCGTCGGCGTCTTCGCAGACCAGGACGCCGACACGATCAACGCCATCGCCACGGAGGTCGGCCTGGACCTTGTCCAGCTCTCCGGCTCCGAGCCGTGGGAGGTGAACGAGCACATAGAGCGGCCCGTCCTCAAGTGCATGAAGGTGCGCGCGAAGGAGACCGCGCCGGACGTCCTCCAGCACTACCACGGCGGCGCCGTCCTCCTCCTCGACCCCTACGTGGAAGGGACGTACGGCGGCACCGGCCAGACGCTGGACTGGAACGTCGCCGGCCAGATCGCGCGGCAGACGCCGACCGTGCTCGCCGGCGGCCTGACGCCGGACAACGTCGCAGAGGCCGTACGTACCGTCCACCCCTGGGCCGTCGACGTCTCCTCCGGCGTCGAAACAGACGGCGTGAAGGACAACGACAAGATCCGCTCCTTCATCATGGCGGCGAAGAGCGCCGATACGCCGGCGACAGCCCCGGAGCGCGCATGACCACTCACACCAAACTGCCTGAATAGCAGGCGCCATCAGGCACTATGAGGCGTTTGACAGGCAAATCGAGTCATGTTACGTTTCTCCTGGCAGAAACCCCATGAAAGTTACCGACATCGCTCGCCGCAACGAGGGTTCAGACCTCTCGCCGTTGAAGGCCCGGGTCGCCGCCTATCTCGAACAGCATGCCGATGAGGTCTACCCCTATCGGGATGAGCGCCTGGCCAAAGCGCTGGGAATTAAGCCATCGGCGCTCAACTTCACGCTGTGGGCCCTGCAACGCGATGGAGTCATCGACAAGGAGAAGGTTGGCAGGAAAGTCTACTTCGGCTGCCGGACCGCCATCGCCGATTTGCGGAAGCGCCTCGGCCATGGCCGGCGTGACCCCCTGGAGCGCGCCCGCGCGAACGCCGCAAGAATCGAACAGCGCAGCGGCCGTGTTGACGCAATCGAGCTTCTGGACGCTGTTCGCGGTCCCTGGCAGTAGTGCGCTGACATGATTTGCCTTGACGCGAGCCTGGTGCTTTCGTGGCTCCTGCCAGAAGATCTGTCCATGAAGGCGTTCGAGCTCAGGTCGGCCTGGGATTCCGCACGTGAGCAGTTCGTGGCGCCGGCACTACTCCGCCTCGAAGTCCCATCGAGCCTCCGCCTCGCGACCTACAGGGGTCGCGTCACAAGGGACGAATCGGACGAGGCCCTCGCTGCCTTCCTCGATATGGAGATTCGCATCGTCGAGCCCCGCGGGCTACTCGCGGAAGCCTGGGAGCTCGGCGAGAAGTTGAACGCGCCACGGCTGTACGATTTCTTCTACGTTGCCCTGGCACGCCTTCAGGGCTGCGAGTTGTGGACTGCAGACCAGCGGCTGGTCAATTTCGCCGCGTCGCGCTGTCCGTGGGTCAAGTGGATTGGTTCGGTGTGAGAAGCCGATGACCACTCACACCAAGCTCCCTGACGAGCACGGGCGCTACGGCCCCTACGGCGGCCAGTACATTCCCGAAACGTTGATGGCCGCCGTCGCCGAGCTGGAGGTCGCCTACCGGGAAGCCCGCGCTGACCCGCGCTTCGAGGCCGAGCTCTCGTCGCTCCTGCGGCACTACGTCGGCCGGCCAACGCCGCTCTATTTCGCCCGCCGCCTGACCGAGCGTCTCGGCGGCGCGAAGGTCTACCTCAAGCGAGAGGACCTGGCGCACACCGGCGCCCACAAGATCAACAACGCCGTCGGCCAGGGGCTGCTGGTCAAGCGCATGGGCAAGCCCCGCGTCGTCGCCGAGACGGGCGCCGGCCAGCACGGCGTCGCCACCGCCACCGTTTGCGCGCAGATGGGCCTGGAGTGCGTCGTCTACATGGGCGAGGAAGACGTCCGCCGGCAGGCGCTCAACGTCTTCCGCATGAAGCTGCTGGGCGCGGAGGTGCGGCCCGTCTCCTCCGGCTCGCGCACGCTCAAGGACGCCATCAACGAGGCGATACGCGACTGGGTGACTAACGTCCGCACTACGCACTACCTGATCGGCTCCGTCGTCGGCCCGCACCCATACCCGATGATCGTGCGCGACTTCCAGTCCGTGATCGGCTCGGAGTCCCGCTGGCAGATGCTGGAGGCGGAGGGGCGGCTGCCTGACTACGCCGTGGCTTGCGTGGGCGGCGGCTCCAACTCGATCGGCTTGTTCCACCCGTTCTACAACGATGCCGAGGTCAAGCTCGTCGGTGTCGAAGCGGCCGGCGAGGGACTCGCCACCGGCCACCACGCCGCCACGCTGTCCGGCGGGCGGCCCGGCGTCCTCCACGGCGCGCTCTCGTACCTCCTGCAAGACAAGGCCGGCCAGGTCATCGAAACGCACAGCATCTCCGCCGGCCTGGACTACCCCGGCGTCGGCCCGGAGCACTCCTTCTACAAGGACAGCGGCCGCGCGGAGTACGTCGCCGTGACCGACCGCCAGGCGCTGGAAGGCCTGACGCTCCTCTGCGAGACCGAGGGCATCATCCCGGCGCTCGAGTCCTCGCACGCGATCTTCTACGCAGCGGAGCTCGCCAGGACACTGGCCAAGGAGCAGATCGTGCTCATCAACCTCTCCGGCCGCGGCGACAAGGACACGGACATCGTCGCCAGGGCGCTGGAAGAACTGCGCGGCGAGGCCTCCGGGGGTCAGGCCTCAGCCTGACGCGGCTCCTGCCTCGCGCTGGCGGCTACCCAGAAACCAGTAGCCGCCCGCCACCAGCACGATGAACCCCACCGCCGCCACCAGGAAGGCCACCGTCGCGTCCACGTTGCCCTCGTCGCGGGACGATTCCACCCAGCCATAGATCACCACCCCGATTCCACCCAGCACCAGGCCGAGCGGCAGCCCTTCCACGCGACGGTAGAAGAAGACCCCTGCCGCTATAGCCGCTGCGCCCAACAGGCCGGAGATCGCGAAGACCATCCGCGAGTAGTCGTCGCGGTCCGATTGGTAGCTGCGGAAGCGCGCAACGTATTCCCGGTCTAGCGTCCCCAGCGTGCTGTCCCGTGACTCGTCGAGTCTCTCTCCGTTGAGGAAGCAGTCGTTCTTGTCGCAGTAGAGTCCGCTGACCGGCGGCCCCGATAGCCCGGAGGGATAGTCGGGCTCGGAGTAGAACGTCCGCTGGCCGAAGATCACCAGCAGGATGTAGAAGATCGCCACCGCCAGCCCGTAAGCCAGGCGAAAGACTACGTTCACAGAGACGCTCCCCTCTGCCGGGACTCCCCGGTCGCGGCCATTATAGGCTCCGGCTGCTATATTGGGCTGCGCCATGAAGCGCGTCCTCTTCGTCTGCGAAGGCAACCGCGTCCGCAGCCAGATGGCAGAGGCCATGCTCCGCCACCACGGCGGCGACCGCTTCCTGGCCTTCAGCGGCGGCATCCGCCCCGGCGACGTCCTGCCGGACTTCACCGAGCGCACCCTGCGCGAGTCCTCCTACCCGACAGAGGGCCTCATCCCCAAGCACGTCGACACCTTCGCCGGCGAGGAGTTCGACTACCTGATCGTCCTCTGCGACACCGTCCGCGCTGAGGCCCCGCCGTTGCCCAAAGCGAAGGTGCGCCTGGACTGGCCTATCGAAGACCCACGAGACGCGAAGGACCGCGGCCTCACCATCGACGAGGCTCTGCGCCAGAACAAGGCCGGCCTGCGCACCCGCATCGTGCGCTTCCTGGAGGCAGACGGCTGCATCTTCTGCCGGATCGTCGCCGGGGAGGCCGAAGCCAGCTTCGTGTACCGGGACGAGCTGGTCGACGCCTTCATCGACATCCGCCCCGTCCTCGATGGCCATGTACTCGTCATCCCGCGCGACCACTACGTGACGATGGACCAGGCGCCGGAGCAGGTGGCCGGGCGGATGATCGCCGTGGCCGGCCGCCTGGCGAAAGCGATCCAGGCGGCGGGCGTCCCCTTCGAAGGCTACAACCTCTGGGTGGCCAACGGCGAAGCGGCGGGCCAGGAAGTCTTCCACCTGCACCTGCACGTCCTCCCGCGCTACCCAAACGACGGCTTCGGCTTGCGCTTCCCGGCGGGCTTCGGTACCCGTCCCTCTCGCGAAGAACTGGAGTCGCTGGCCGCGAAGATACGCTCGAACCTCGAGTCGTAGGAGCGGCCTTCAGGTCTCCCCTGCTGGGTGGGGCGCGGCTACTTGCTAATGGCTACTGGCTACTGGCCTAGAAGCCCGTCGCGCTGCCACTACCGCCTCCGCCGCCACCACCGCCGCGCAGTCGCGGGTCGGAGATGTCGCGCAGGCTGTCGCCGATCATGTTGAACGCGAGCACCGTGAGGCTGAGCGCCAGCCCCGGGAAGAACACCACCCACCAGATGCCGCGGTTGATGGCGTCGTTCTGGTTGTTGCCCGTCAAGTCGGCGCCCCAGGAGGCCGTCGGCTGGGGTACGCCCAGGCCCAGGAAGCTGATCGCCGCCTCCGCCAGGATCGCCAGGGGCAGGAAGATCGTCGAAAGCACCACCACCAGCGCCAGCACGTTCGGCAGGATGTGCCTGATCATGATGCGCTGGTCGCTGGCCCCCATTGCGCGCGCGGCCTCTATGTAGACGTTCTCTTTGAGAGAGAGGACAGCGCCGCGCACGACGCGCGCCATACCCACCGCCACCGCGAGACTGATGCCGATGGAGAGCACAAGCAGCTTGAGGAACGCCGGCATGCCCAGGAACTCCCCTTCGGGGATCGGCGTGTCGGTCGCCAGGAAGTGGTAGAGCCGGGACCCATCGTCGCTGGTCACGGAGATGATCGCCAGCAAGAGCACCAGCGGCGGGATCGCCAGCAGCATGTCGATCGCGCGCTGAATAATCGAGTCGACCAGCTTGCCGAAGTAGCCGGAGACAATCCCGAAGAACGTCCCGAACACGGAGCCGATCGCCACAGCCACCACTCCGATGAACATCGAGATGCGCGCGCCCCAGATCGTTCGTGCCAGGACGTCACGGCCCAGGCGGTCCGTCCCAAAGGGGTGCGAAAGCGTCGGCGCCGCCTTGATCGGGCCCACGCTGGTCTGGTAGGGGTCATAGGGAGAGACGAAGCTGGAGAACACCGCGCAAACGAGCATCACGATCACGATGAACACGCCTATCGCGCCCAGCGGATGGTGCCGGATCAGGCTAACGATGCGCCGCAAGACGGACCGCTTGGGCGTCTCGTCGATGGCCCGTTCAATTGCCACTGCGGCTTCCTGTGCCATCCTGCTTATCCGTACCTGATGCGCGGGTCCAGCCACGCGTAGCTGACATCGACAATGAGGTTGATGATCACGTATGCCAGGGCAAAGATGAGGACCAGGCTCTGTACCACCTGCAGGTCCCTTGTGACGATAGCAGAGAGCAGGTAGTACCCTATCCCATTCAGAGCAAACACTGATTCGACGAGGATAGACCCGCCGATCAAGCCCCCGATCTGCAGCCCGACGATGGTGATTACGGGAATCATCGCGTTCTTCAGCGCATGCCGCCAGACCACCGCCCGCTCCCGCAGACCCTTCGAATAAGCCGTGCGGATGTAGTCGTTCCGCATGACTTCAAGCATCGAAGAACGCGTCAGACGCATGATCACCGCCGCGATGCCAACGGAAAGCACAAGGGCAGCAGGTAGGAAAGTCTCCAGGTTGGTCACGATGCTGCCGCCGTGCAAGACGTCTATAAAAGTCACGGCTCTGCCGGTGCCGAAGTTCGGCGGTGACCAGCCGGCCCAGGACGCCCCGAAGGTCACGATCAGGATGGCCAGGTAGAACGACGGTATCGATAACCAGAAAACGCTGATTAAGCGCACCAGGAAGTCGACGATAGACCCCGGCCGGATTGCGGAGAGGATGCCTGCCGGGATGCCGAGTAAGAGCGATAAGAGGAGAGATAAGACCAGGAGCTCCAGCGTCACCGGGTACTTGCGCTCCAGCTCCGTGTTGACGGTGAGGTGCGTGTGGAAAGACGTGCCCAGGTCCCCCTGGACAACGCCGGTCAACCACTTGCCGTACTGCTCGTAAAAGGGGCGGTCCAGCTCCAGTTCGTGGCGGATGTCGTGCAGCGTTTCGGGTGTGCACTGCAACTGGCACACGAAGACCGCCGCGTCCGCCGGAATCACGCGAAAGATCATGAACGTGATGAAGCTCACGCCGATGATGATGATCGGCAGGAGCAGCAAGCGGCGGATGATAAAGTCACGCATCGGTGTTCAGCGGCCGGCCGCTACGCCGGCTTCTCCGACCAGATGTCCACGCCGTTGGGGTTCACGTCCTGGTTCGGATCCTCGCCCAGGTTGTACGGGTAGTGCACGTACCACCAGCGGGCTGAGTATGCGTAGTCACCCGTCAGGGTGAGCTGTGGGCCGTGCTCCTTCAGGATCATGCGCTGGGCTTCCAGGATCGTGGCCTGCCGCTCAGACTCCACGAACTGCTGGGACTGCTTTTCGATCAGCTTATCCAGCTCCGGGTTCGAATAGTTGGTCCAGTTCCCCGACCCCGTCACGCCAAGCGAGCTGTAGAAGGACAGCGGCCTGTCAGGCTCGTCGTAGGGCAAGTTCGGGAAGAACGCCATGTCGAAGTTGCCGGGGAGGAGCGTCGATCCGATGAACGTGCCAAGCTCCACCTCTTCTAGCTCAACGTTGATGCCAACGCGGCTCCACTGGTCCTTGAGCAGCGAGGCGATGTCCGCGATGAAGCTCACGCCCGTGATCTTCGGCAGCTTCATCGTCGACTTGAAGCCGTTGGGGTAGCCGGCATCGGCCAGCAGGCTCTTGGCGCGGTCCGGATCGTACTTGTAGAACTCCTTGAGCTCGTCCTGCGGCAGCGCCCACTTCGTCTGCGCCCACTGGATCGGCCCGTTGTAGGCGCCTCTGTCGTTCTGGATGATGCTGATGATCTCGTCCCGGTTGATCGAAATGTCGATCGCCTCACGCACCTTGATCTGGTCAAACGGCTGGCGGATGACCTTCAGGTGGACACAGGGGTAGAAGAGGTTGGGCGCCGTGAATGTGGCGTAGTCAGAGTTGGGCACAAACTCGTCGTAGTCTTCCTTCGTCAGCACCGCGCCGCAGACGTCATGTTGGCCCTGCTTGAACGCCGTCAGCAGTGAAGAGTTCTCCGTGATGATGACGGTGGTTAGCCCGTCCAGATAAGGCAAGGGCTTCTTGAAGTAGTTCGGGTTCTTCTTCAACACCACCCGCTCGTTGCCGCGGAACCCGTCCTCGTCCAGCATAAACGGCCCCGCCCCGTACGCGACCTGGCTCAGGCCCTTCCCCAGCGTGTCCTCAATCACGGTCTGGGAGACGATAGCCCAGGTGGGGTTCGCCATCTCCCGGATCGCCGGCACGAACGGCTCCGTCATTGTGAACTTGAACGTATACGGGTCCGGCGTCTCGATGGCCGCGTCCATCGCGTTCTCGTCCCTACCGATCTTACGCGGGAAGCGCTTGTCCGGCGCGCTGATGGATGTCCCGCGCCGGATGAAGCTGGCCTTGCAGTCAGTGGATGTGATCTCCGCGTTTGCCCCGCGCACTTTCTTCTCTGTCCACGGCGAATTCTTGACCCCCTGGTTCAGCGAGAAGATGAAGACCAGGTTGTCCGGGTCCGGCGTCTCCATCACCGCCAGGTTGTTGAAGATCACCTGTTCGCGGTTCGGCGCCCACCCGTACAGGTACGGGTACAGGTACGTGTCAATGTCCAGCCCCGTCAGGTCAATGTGCGGATCGATGCCCAGAATCGTGACCGGGCGGCCCTGCGTGATTGTCCCGCCGAAAACCGGCGCGCTCGCGGTCGGGTGGGGAGTCGCGGATCCGCCGCCGCCGTTGTCCCCGCCTCCGCCGCAACCCACGATCATCGCAGCAGCGCCGCCCAGCGCCGTAGTAGCCGAAGCGCCGAGCAGCGCGCGTCGGCTCACACGCCGGCGAGCCAACCGCTGCCAGTAGTTGAGTTCTTCCATGACCCCTCCAACAGCCGTCCCAGCGCGGGACGCTACCCTTCCGTAAACGTCACCCCTGATACAAGTACGTCTCTTATAGCCACTGCGATTGCCGTTTGTCAAACGTTAAAGTCCCGGCCCAGGCCCATAGGTCCGTGCAGAACGTTATGCTTAAGGTAAGTCCATGGGTTCACTTCGCATCGCGCGCATTCTCGGAATCGATATCTTCATCCACTGGAGCTGGTTCGCCATCCTCGTGCTGCTGATCTGGTCGCTGGCGGACGGCTTCTACAAGCAGGTCGGCGGCAACGACTGGTCGGTCGCCTCGCGCTGGGTTGCCGCTGTGATCACCAGCCTCGCCTTCTTTCTCTCGGTCCTCCTCCATGAGCTGTCCCACTCCGTCGTGGCGCGGAGGCTGGGGCTGCCGGTGGCCAGCATCACGCTCTTCATCTTCGGCGGCGTCTCCTCGCTCACTGAGGAGCCGGCCAGCGCCCGCGACGAGTTCAAGGTTGCCATCGCCGGGCCCGCCACCAGCTTCCTGATCGCTGTCGTCCTGGGGATCGCCTTCCTTGGCTTCTTCCTTGCAGACCAGGAGGCGTCCGTTCCCGGGGCCATCTGCGGCTACCTCTCCTTCATCAACCTCGCCGTTGGCCTCTTCAACATGCTGCCGGGCTACCCGCTGGACGGCGGCCGCGTCCTGCGCGCCGGCCTCTGGGCCCGCAGCCGCAACATGCTCAAGGCCACCCGCTGGGCCGCCACAACGGGCACCATCATCTCCTTCGTGCTGATAGCCGTGGGCGTGCTCACCGTGCTGGCCGGCGGCTTCATCGGCGGCATCTGGTTCATCGTCATCGGCTGGTTCCTGCGCAACACCTCGGAGCAGGCCTACCAGAGCGTCCTCCTCAAGAACACGCTGGAGGGCGCCAAGGTCGGCGAACTGGTGAACCGCCGCTTCGTCACCGCGCCGCCCGATATGTCGCTCGCGCAGATCGTCAACGAGCACATCCTCGGCCAGGGCCAGCGCTGCGTGCCAATCGTCGTAGCCGATGACCTCCTCGGCCTGCTCACAATGACCGACTTGCGAAAAGTCGCCCCGGAGCTCTGGGCCTCCACCAGCGCCTTCCGCGCCATGACCCCTCGCGAGCGCTTGCAGGTCGTCGATCCAGACGACGAGCTGATCCACGCGCTGCAGATCATGGCCGCGAACGAGGTGGACCAGGTCCCCGTGATCGACCGCGAGCGCACCTTCCTGGGCCTGGTCACCCGTGCGGACCTCCTCCAGCTCATCCATCTGCGGACGGAGTTGGGCATGGCCCGTTCGGAGCCGCCGGCGGAAGTCCACGCACGGCAGTAGCCCGCTCACCCACGAAGCGGCCGCGAATGCCTCCCGCCTCTAGGCGAACGTCATAAAGTTCGGCTCGATCAGCCAGCGCAGGACATCCGGCCGCGAGACCACGCCCACCAGCTTGCCCCGGTCAGTCACCGGCACCCGCTGGAAGCGCTCTCGCTCCAGGATCTCGACAACCTCCATCAGCGGCGTATCGACGTCCACAGTCACCACGTCGCGCGTCATCACCGCCTCCGCCACCGTCGTCGATGCGGAGAGGCCGCCCTGGATCGCCCGGATTACGTCAAACTCTGTGACCAGACCGACGATCGAGCCGTCGCGCTCCGTGATCGGCATGCCACTGAAGCCACCGAGGAACATCTGGATGGCCAGGTCGCGCACGGTCGTCGTCCGCGAAGCTGCCACCACCGGGCGCGTCATGATGTCGCCGGCCACCGTGGCCTGGGTCTCTTCCTGGATCACCTTCGTCATGGGGCAACTCCTTTCACTTCAGCCAGCACCCGCTCCAGCTTCTCGCGGGCCAGCCCGGCGACCTTTTCGATCTGATGTGAGCCTGTCAGCTCCGACATGATCATTGGGTTCTGGATGGAGACCACCGTCTTCTCATCCTCGGGATCAGTGCGGACCACCACATTGCACGGCAGCAGGAGGCCAACGTCGATCTCATCCCGCAGCGCCATGTAGGCCAGCGTCGGATTGCAGGCGCCCAGGATCACGTAGTCCGGCATCTCCTCGCCCAGCTTCTCCCACATCGTCTTGCGCACGTCGATCGTCGTCAGCACGCCGAAGCCTTCGTTCCGGAGCGCTTCCGTCACCACCGCCACAGCACGCTCGTGCGATAGGTCAACTCGCTCCGTCATCCCGTATGCCACTGTTACCTTCATCATCTCCCTCCTCATACCAGCCTACGGGCGCCCTGCCGCGCCGGTAGGAGTCGAACGGCCCCTCGGTGGCGGGACTAGCGGCCCTTTTCGCGTTGACATCCGCGGCGAGATTTGCGTTTAATAGCTGCGCTTTGGCCTGCTTGCCTGAGTGACTGCCAAGTACAGCTTGCCGGCCGCGAATACCGAAGGAGGAACCCCTGAAATGACTGATGTTCGATTCGATGGCCGCGTGGCCATCGTCACCGGCGCCGGCGGCGGCCTCGGCCGCTCCCACGCCATGCTCCTCGCCTCCCGCGGCGCCAAAGTCGTCGTCAACGACCTCGGCGGCGGCCGCGACGGCACCGGCAAGCCCAGCAGCGAGATGGCCAACAAGGTGGTTGAAGAGATCAAGGCCGCCGGCGGCGAGGCCATCGCCGACGCCCACGGCGTCGACACCTACGAAGGCGGCGAGTCCATCGTCAAGACCGCGCTGGACGCCTACGGCAAGATCGACATCGTCATCGCCAACGCCGGCATCCTGCGCGACCGCGCCTTCCACAACATCACGGAAGAGGACTGGGACAAGATCTTCGCTGTCCACGTGAAGGGCAGCTTCGACGTCATCCAGCCGGCCTTCCGCATCATGCGCCAGAACAACTACGGCCGGATCATCGTCACCACGTCCAACGCCGGCCTCTACGGCAACTTCGGCCAGGCCAACTACTCGTCCGCCAAGACGGCGCTGCTCGGCTTCGCCAGCACACTGGAGCTGGAAGGCGCCAAGTACAACATCAAGGCCAACGTCATCGCCCCCGTCGCGGCCTCCCGCCTGACGGAGGACGTGATGCCCCCGGCGGTGCTGGAGAAGCTCAAGCCGGAATACGTCTCGCCCATGGTCTGCTACCTCTGCTCCGAAGAGTGCCAGGTCTCCGGCAACATCTTCACGGCGGGCGGCGGCTACTACGGCCGGGCCGCGATCGTCGAGGGCAAGGGCGCCATCCTGCACGAGGCCTCTATCGAGGACATCCGTGACAACTTCGCGAAGATCAGCGACATGTCCGGCGCCGAAGAGTTCACCAACGCCTTCGACGAAGTCTCCAAGCGCCTCCAGCCCGCCACGATGGCGACGAGCTAGTCCGATGGCCACCAAGACAGCACTCGGACCGGACGTCGTCGGCCTGGAGCTGGCCGCGACTCAGTTCAGCTACGAAGAACGCGACATCATGCTCTACGCGCTCGGCGTCGGCGCCAAGGAGCTCGACTTCATATTCGAGCGCGGCCTCAAGGCACTGCCGACGTTCGCGGTGATCCCCGCCTTCCCGGCGCTCATGGGCCTCTCTGCCGCCGTCGAGATCAACCCCGTGATGATCCTCCACGGAGAGCAGGGCTTCCGCATCCAGAAGACCATCCCCACCAGCGGCACGCTGACCACCGCCGGCAAGATCACCGGCGTCTACGACAAGGGCAAGGGCGCTCTCGTCACGATTGAGACGACGACCAAGGACGCCGGCGGCGATGTCGTCTTCACGAACACATCCGGCATCTTCGTCCGCGGCGCCGGCGGCTTCGGCGGCGAGCGCGGCCCCGAAGCGGGCAACGCCGCGCCGGACCGCGCCCCCGACAAGACTGTCCAGATGCCCACGCTGGACATCCAGGCCGCCATCTATCGCCTCTCCGGCGACCGCAACCCCCTGCACATCGACCCGGCCTTCGCCAAGATGGCCGGCTTTGACCGCCCCATCCTGCACGGCCTGTGCACGTTCGGCCACGTGGGCCGCGCCGTCCTCGCCGAGTACTGCGGCAACGACCCGGCGCGCTTCGTCTCAATGTCGGTGCGCTTCTCCGGCGTCGTCTACCCGGGCGACACCATCATCACCGACATGTGGGACGAGGGCAGCGGCAAGATCCTGGTGCAGGCCCGCACCCAGGAAGGCCGCGTAGCCATCAGCAACGCGCTGGTAGAGGTGAAGTAGGGGCACTGCTCGCCGCGCCCGGCGGCACAATCGCACGACAGCAGGCCCGCGGTCTCCGGATCGCGGGTCTGTTCGTTGACGCTCATGCGGAGGCCGTCGTATATTCCGCGCAGCCTCCAGGAATCCAGGATGCTTACGACGCGACGCCTTATCGCACTCGGGCTCACTCTCGGGCTCATACTCGTGGTCCTGCTGGCGGTACGCACGCCCACACCCACTGCCGGGCTGCACTCGCAGAACCCTGACGGCACTCCCTACGCGCCCTGCGCCGGCTTCAACCACAACGAGATCTACCTCAACCCGCCGCCTCCCGTAGCGCTGGGCAAGTACTACACCGGACAGGAGATCAGCATCCAGGCGGTCGCCCAGGTCTACGTTAGCGCCCCCGTTGGCCCCAACACTCCGGCCTGCGATACCCAGGTAGCGGACGTCACCAACACGGCCTGGGAGTTGATCGCCCGGCCACCAGGCAGCAGCGCCTCCATCAGCCACACCGGCAACTTCAACGGCCGCTTCACCCCCGACGTCGACGGCAGCTACACCGTCAGGTTCATCGCCTGTCCCCAAATCTGCTCCATGGTCTTCACCGGCCTCACCGCCTTTGACCTCGAGGCCGTCACTGTCGATGCCAGCTTCACCACGGCCGGCGCCCTTCCCTACCCGCCGCAGACCGACGTCGTGGTACCGCCCTTCACCCCCGGCTGCGGCATACGGAACCAGTACCCCTGTGACGAACCCGTCAATCTCACGCTCTCTGACCGGACCTACGAGTGCAACGACGGCGGGGGCGTCGTCGATCCGCAGTGGGTGTCCGTGCCGCACTGGACCGGCCCCCAGGACTACGAGACCGCCGAAGGCAAGGTCGAAAAGAGCTGGATCAGCCGCAAGGACGACCCCTTCAACCACGATACGCAAGACGCCAATGTAGAGGTCCTCCTCGATAGTCCCTACCGTTACCTCCTCTCACCGGACCCGGAGAACCCGGCCAAGCCGTACGACCTCGGCGTCGAATGGGAGAGCGGCTCCTGGCCTGACCAGTACCGCCCCACCCTCAACGACCGCGTCTCCGTCTTCGGCTACTGGGTGCTCGATTGCGGACACGATCCCTTCTACACCGAGATCCATCCTGCTGTCGGCGTCGCCGTCCACCGCGCTCGCCCCGTTCCGCTTCCGGAGTCGCTCGGCCTCGGCTCGAACGTCTACGCCCCCGGCGTCGTCAGCGACATCTACTTCAACAAGAACGCCGGCGAGATCACCAGCAACTGCTCCTGGACCGGGCTGCACCAGTCAGGGCCGGACGGAGCCTGCATCCCCGTCGCGAACGACGGCGGCCCCAACCCGATTCAGCGCGTCTACAACTACAACATCTACCTCCCGCCCAACCCCCACGACACCCTCACGAGAGCCGGCAAGTCAGACGCCCCTGACGTGGGCCTCTACATCAACTCTGAGTTCCCATCCGGCGTCAACCCGATCATCCAGACAATCGAAACCGACGAGCTCACCTACCTCCACGTGGAGCTGAACCTGGAGAACTACAGCGGGGACACGCTGTCCGGCCGCATCACGGCCGCCTGGGAGTACCCTTCCCCGGACAACTGGGGAATGAAGCAGTACGAAGTCGACATCAACTCCCTGGACGTCCACGAAGACTCCGACGTCACCTGCCACAACGACGCCTGCGGTTTCGTCGGCATCCAGTGGGGCGGCGACTGGCGCCTCTGGACAAACATCCCCAACACTGACCAGGAGTGGAGCCGCATCGTCAACTGTGACGACTGCACCTTCGACGACGAGACCTACGATTTCTCCTGGGACACCCAGATCGGCCCTATCCCCTGGAAGACCGGCGCAACCACCCACAACCTGGGACCCACTGTGAAGTTATTCCCCGGGCAGCTTTTCTCCATCCAGTTCACCGGCTACGACGACGACGGCGCGGAGACCAGCGACGACCTTGGCATGATCAGCAACATCTTCCCGCCGCCGGACAACATCACCAACTACTGGCCAAAGAACTACTGCACCGATTCCGACCCGGAGATCGAAGACCCCGTCTTCGGCGTTGATATCTCCGCCTCCCATTGCTCGGACTACAACGTCAACTACCAGATCCGGCCACAGGGCGGGATCGATGCCACCCTGACGCCGGCCGGCCAGGCCCTCTACGACGCCTCGCTCGTCCGGCCTTCAGACCTCCAGTGCCACCAGCTGATCATCACCCGCTGCTGGGACACCACCCCCTCAGTCCTCGACTTCGAAGACTCCAACCCCAACGGCATGCACCCCGCCGGACCCAAGCACGTCAACACGCTCGGCGTCTTCGAGCCCGCCGAAGAAGAAGAGTTCGGTTGGGACGACATCGATCCGGAGCACCTCAAGCAGACCCTCCAGGACGCCTCGCCCGCCCAGCGCAACGGCTTCTTCGACGAGTTCGGCCAGGAGATGCACACCCTTCTCCACGACGACCATCCCGCCTGGGAGTTCGTCGTCCTGGAGGGCGTCCTCACCCCGCAGCAGTGGCAGCAGCACTTCGGCAACACCCAGTTCGACTGGCCCGTCTGGGGCGACGGCAACTGCGACCGCAACGTCAACGCCCAGGACTTGCTGGCCTTCCTCCGCGTCAGCGCCAACATCGCCCCCGGCGCCGCCTGCCTCAACTCCACAGACGTCAACTGCGACCACTCATACGACTCGAAGGACATCTTCCTCGCCCTGCGCTACATCGGCGGCGTTCCCGCTTCCGCGGCCCCCAACCCCATCCCCATCCCCTTCCCGAACACCGCCGGCGAGGAAGACTCCTGCCACGCCATCGGCGAAGACGTCCACCTCACCTTCGGCCTGCCCTCAGAGACGCCGACACCAACCCCGCACGGCAGCGCGACGCCGACACCCACCGCCTCGCCCACGCCAACGCCGACGCCAACGCCGAGTCCGACACCCACACCCGACACGACCGGACCGACAATCACGAACCCGGCGGACGATCCAGACCCCATCCGCGATGGTGATGGCAATTGCCCGCAATGGGAGCTTCAGACGACTATCAGCGCCAATGTGGACGACCCGTCAGGCATTGCGAGTGTCGTCCTCCACTACAGGTTTGTTGACAACGTGACGCCCGGGCCGTGGGACACTCTATCGCCGGCTCTGAACGGTGTGACGGGAAAGTGGGAGATCGCCATTAATCCGCCCGATGGGAGCCCGTCAGGCGGCCGTATCGACTGGTATTTCGAGGCGACGGACAACGCCGCGAATACCTCCTTCGAGCCCGCGAACGCGCCCACAAGCTACTACAGCACAACCGTCAACTACTGCGACTAGCCCCCTGAGGCAACCTCAGCCTTCACCTGACCGAATCGAATATTGATCGCCGCCTCCGTGATTCGCATCCGCCACCTTCCGGTTGAATCGCGCTCAACAACGGCGTCACGCCCGGCACCTGCCCGGACCTGGGAGCGACAACCATCGCGGCGGCAGAGGCGTTTCCCTGGGGCGACGTGGACTGCGACCACGCCGTCAACGCCATCGACGCCCTCTACATCGTCGCCTCGGAGGCGGGAGTCCAGCTTCACGACCCGCCCGGCTGCCCGTCCGTAGGCGATCCGCTGTAGGCCGCCCAACAACGGTCAACGCGGTACAATGCCCGCGTGAGACCACTGCTCATGGTCGCCCTGCTCGCCGCCGTCTCCGTGCTGGCGGCCTTCTCCATCGTCTATCTCTCGCCGTCCTCCGATACCGCCTGGGCCTGCCCGGCGTCCTCGCCCGCCCAGCCCACGCTGGCCCCCGGCTACCCGGAGAAAGTGCTCGACGCCATGTTCAAGGCGGGGCTGGGCAAGCACATGTCCATGTGGGGCACGGACAACGACCACTACCTCTTCGTGCGGGTCGACACCGAACAGGCGAAGGCGGTTGCGGACTGTGTATTGATAAGGCTTGGCGTGCCGGCGCAAGACGTTCCTGTGACTGTGCAGCCCTTCATTCCGCTGACGACCCGCATCCTTCATCCCTAGCTGCCCGTCCTGTTGAATCGCGACTCCCGCCCCGCTAGCATGGGAAGTGGGGCCGGAGCGCCCCTGCGAGCCGCCCCCCAGAGTAAGGAGCACGGATGCGCGTTGTCCTCGGAGCAGACCACAGGGGGTACCAGCTGAAGGACTTCCTCGCCGCTTACCTGCGCGACCACGGCTATGACGTGATCGACGTCGGCACAGACAACGGCGACTCCGTCGACTACCCGGACCTGGCCCTGAAGGTCGGCGAGACTCTGCAGCGCGGCGAAGCCGACCGCGGCATCCTCGTCTGCGGCAGCGGCGTCGGCGCCTGCATCGCCGCCAACAAGCTGGACGGCATCCGCGCCGGCCTCACCCACGACACCTACTCCGCCCACCAGGGCGTTGAGCACGACGACATGAACGTGATCTGCATCGGCTCTCGCGTCATCGGCGACGAGCTCGCCATCGAGATCGTCGACTCGTTCCTCGGCGCCACGTTCATCCCCGAGGAGCGCTACCTGCGGCGGCTGAACAAGGTAAAGGCGCTGGAAGCCCTTCGAGAGCCTCCGGATGAACCGACGCCGAAACCGGAGGCGAGTGTTAGGAGGACGCTATGACTGGCAATAAGAACCCCCTGCAAGAGCTCGCGGAGTACGGCCAGAGCGTCTGGTACGACAACCTCAACCGGGAGCTGATCCGCAGCGGCGACCTCCAGCGCATGGTCGACAACGACAACGTCACCGGCGGCACCTCCAACCCCTCGATCTTCGAGAAGGCCGTGGGCGCCGGCGATACCTATGACGCCGATATCCGCCGCCTCGTCGATGAAGGCCGCTCGATGCCCGAGATCTACGACGCGCTGACGATTACCGACATCCGCCTCTCCTGCGATACCTTCGGCCCGGTCTACGAGCGCACACAGGGCCGCGATGGCTTCGCCTCGCTCGAGGTCTCGCCGGAGATCGCCTACGACACCACGGCCACCGCTGCCGACGCCAGGCGCCTGTTCACCGCGCTCGCCCGCCCCAACGCGATGATCAAGATCCCCGGCACGCCGCAGGGCCTGCCCGCCGTCGAAAGGTGCCTGGCCGACGGCTGCAACATCAACATCACCCTCCTCTTCGGCGTCGAGAACTACGCCGATGTCGCGGAGACCTACATCCGGGCCCTGGAGACCCGCCTCAGGCGCGGCCAGCCGGTGGACCGCATCGCCTCCGTGGCCAGCTTCTTCGTCAGCCGCGTCGACACGCTCGTCGATAAGAAGCTGGACGAGAAGATCGCCGCCGGCGGCGACGCCACGAAGCTCGAAGCGCTGAAGGGCAAGGCCGGCGTTGCCAACGCCAGGATCGCCTACGCGAAGTACAAGGAGATCTTCTCCGGCGGGCGCTGGGCGCAGCTGGAAGCGGCCGGGGCGCGCGTGCAGCGCTGCCTCTGGGCCAGCACCAGCACCAAGAACCCAACCTACCGCGACGTCATCTACGTCGAAGAGCTGATCGGCCCGCAGACCATCAACACGATGCCCCAGGCCACCCTCGACGCCTTCCGCGACCACGGCCGCCTGCGCAACAGCCTGGAGGAGGACGTGGACGCCGCCTTCGCTCACGTGAAGGCGCTGGCCGCCGCCGGCATCGAGCTGCGCGCCGTGACCGACGAGCTGCAGACCCAGGGCGTCGACCTCTTCGCCGACTCCTACCACAAGGCCAACGACACTGTGCGCCAGAAGCGCGACAAGATTCTCACCGAGAAGGGCGCGGGGACGGCGGCCAGGGGCGACTAGTGTCCGTCCTCGAATCGCTGCGCCAGCAGAACTTCCTCGAGCGCCTCTACGAATGCGACCCCACCCTCTGGAGTGACGACCCGCGCGAGCAAGCCGCGATCACCAACCGCCTGGGCTGGCTGGAGGCGCACCGCTCCATGCTCCTGCAGATGCGGCCGCTGGCCGAGCTGGCCGCCTGGATCCGCGATAACGAGATCCGCCACGCCGTCCTGCTCGGCATGGGCGGCAGCTCGCTGGCGCCGGAGGTGCTCAGCCGCACTTTCGGCGCCCGAGAGGGTTACCCGGAGCTGATCGTCCTGGACACCACGGACCCGGCAACCATCCTGCGCGTGGAGAACCGCATCAACGTCGTCTCCACGCTCTTCATCGTCTCCAGCAAGTCCGGCACCACCATCGAGTCCGCGTCCCTTCACCGCTACTTCGCGGAGCGCACGCAGGACGCCACCGGGGATACCGGCGCCCTCCAGAACTTCATCGCCATCACGGACCCCGGCACGGCACTGCACCAGGCCGCAGAGGCAGAGGGCTTCCACCGCGTCTTCCTCAACCCGCCGGACATCGGCGGGCGCTTCTCCGCACTCTCGTTCTTCGGGCTGGTGCCGGCTGCCGCTATCGGCATCGATGCACAGGAGCTTCTCGAGTCCGCGGCGATGGTCGACCGCGAGGAAGCGTTCGAGCTGGGCGCGCGCCTCGGCGAGCTGGCCGGCCAGGGCCGCGACAAGATCACGTTCCTCGCCGCTTCCGGTGTGGAGGCGTTCGGCGCCTGGGCCGAGCAGCTCATCGCCGAAAGCACGGGCAAGCGCGGCCGCGGC
>DATKKM010000011.1:0-5208 GCA_035542855.1 Dehalococcoidia bacterium | reverse complement strand
GAAGCCGCCATCGCCGGCGCCGAGCAGCACCGGGCTAGAGCAGGAAGTGATGTCAGATAAGATCGCCGCTATCCACGCCCGCGAAGTCCTGGACTCGCGCGGCAACCCTACAGTCGCCGTGCAGGTCTCGCTGGAAGGCGGGATCACCGCGAAGGCGCTGGTCCCCTCCGGCGCCTCCACCGGCGTCCACGAAGCGCTGGAGCTGCGCGACAAGGACTCGAAGCGCTACGGCGGCAAGGGCGTGCTCCAGGCCGTCGCCAACGTCAACCAGAAGATAGCGCCGAAGATCATCGGCATGTCCGCCGGCGAGCAGCGCGCGATCGACGAAGCGATGATCGCCCTCGACGGCACACCTAACAAGGCGAACCTCGGCGCCAACGCCATCCTCGGCGTGTCGCTCGCCGCCGCGCACGCAGCGGCCGAAGCGGCGGGCGTCCCGCTCTTCCGTCACCTCGGCGGTGAGGACGCCACGCTGCTGCCGATGCCAATGCTCAACATCCTGAACGGCGGCAAGCACGCCGAGGACTCCACCGACTTCCAGGAGTTCATGGTGGCCCCTGTCGGCGCGCCAACGTTCTCCGAGGGGCTGCGCTGGGCCGTCGAGGTCTACCACTCGCTGGCCAGGATGCTGCACGACAAAGGCCTGCCCACCACCCTCGGCGATGAGGGCGGGTTCGCGCCCCCCGGCCTGGCCAACGACGCCGCCATCGAGCTCATCCTCCGCGCCATCGAGGCCGCCGGCTACAGGCCCGGCGAGCAGGTGGCGATCTGCCTGGACCCGGCCACGTCCGAGCTGGAGAGCCACGGCAATTACGTCCTCACCCGCGAGGGCCGCACCCTCTCCCGCGAGGAGATGGTCGACCTCTGGGCTGACTGGTGCCGCCGCTACCCGATCGCCTCCATCGAGGACGGGATGGCGGAGGAGGACTGGGACGGCTGGCGCTCCCTTACGGCCCGCCTGGGTGACCGCGTTCAGCTCGTCGGCGACGACATCTTCGTCACGAACAGCGCCCGCATCCGCGAGGGCATCCGCCAGGAGGCGGCGAACAGCGTCCTGATCAAGGTCAACCAGATAGGCACCCTGACCGAGACCCTCGACGCCATGGCCGAGGCCCGGCGCGCCGGCTGGACCTGCGTCATTTCGCACCGCAGCGGCGAGACCGAGGACACGACGATCGCCGACCTGGCCGTGGCCACCAACGCCGGCCAGATCAAGACCGGCGCCCCCGCCCGCGGCGAGCGCACCGCCAAGTACAACCGCCTGCTCTCCATCGAGGCCAGGCTTGGGGATAGGGCGCGCTACCTGGGCGGAGGTATACTTAAGCGGAGCTAGAGCCAATGCTAAGCGACTACATCGCGGCCGCCATGAAGCACGCAAAGTATGAAATTATGGAAGACCGTTCGTTCTATGGCGAGATCCCCGAGTGTCCGGGGGTCTGGGCGAACACCGAGTCACTCGAGGAGTGCCGGCGGGAGCTACAGGAAGTGCTCGAAGGCTGGCTGATCCTCAAACTGAAGGACCAGGACGACGACATTCCAGTGATAGACGGCGTTAGCCTGGCGAGTCAAAGCCCAGTATCTTGAAGCCGCTCTCGCAGCGCGAGATCATTCGGAGGTTCCGCGCGCTGGGTTTCGAAGGTCCGCGTCAAGAGGGGCGACATCCCTATATGACACGTGGCCGGCTGAAGATACACATCGCCGGAAGGCACGGAAGCGACATCACGGTTGCCTTACAGATGAAGTTCCTACGCCAGGCTGGCATTTCCAAGGAAGAATGGGAAAACGCATAGGAGGCATCACATGACCATTCAAGCTATCGGCGTAGTGGGCGGCGGCGTCATGGGCTCCGGCATCGCCCAATCGCTGGCCGTCGGCGGCGCCCGCGTCACCGTCCGCGACGTCAACGAGCAGATGATCGAAAAGTCGAAGTCGACGATCGTCGACGGGCGCTACGGCCTCAACCGCGGCGTCGAGCGCGGCAAGACAACCCGCGAGGACGCTGACGCCGCGCTCGCTCGCCTCACCTGGACGACTGACGTCAAAGACCTGGCCGGCGTCGACCTCGTCATCGAAGCCGTGCCCGAGGACATGGAGCTGAAGAAGAAGGTCTGGGCGGAGCTGGACGCGGTCGTGAAGCCCGAGGCAATCTTCGCCACGAACACATCGGGCCTCGCCATCTCCGACCTGAACAAGGCCGTGTCCGAAGCCCGCCGGCCGCGCTTTGCCGGCATGCACTTCTTCTCCCCGGCGCCCGTCATGAAGCTCGTCGAGCTGATCCACGCCCCGGAGACCGCCGAGGAGACGATCGCCGCCCTAGAGGAGCTCTGCTCGCGCGCCGGTAAGGCGACGGTGCGCGTGAAGGACGCCCCGGGCAAGTACGGCTTCATCGCCAACCGCATCTACTTCGCCGCCGTCCGCGAGGCCCAGAAGGTGCTGGAAGAGGGTATCGCCAGCGCGGAGGACATCAACAAGGCGATGGTAATGGGCTTCAACTGGCCCGTCGGCCCGCTGGCCATGATCGAAGGCGCGACGAAGGGCTGGCAGTAGCGCCGGCATGCCCGACGAAGCCGCGCCCAGGCCGCCGCGCGCGATCCTATCATCCTTCCCCAGGGAATACTCGCTGCCGGGCAAGCCCGCCATCGCCGGCCCGCAGGCCCTCGATGCCTATCGCCAGACCGGCTTCCTCCTCGGCGAGGAGCTGGCCCTCTTCGAGCGGACGATGAACGAAGTGCTCACCCTGATCTCCGCCAACGCGAAGGCACGCGGACCACGCACCGCCGCCATGATCACTTTGGGCGCGCGGGCTTTTTCGCACCTGGCAGACGCCTGCACGCTGATGTCGCAGGGCTCGTACGCCTCCTGCCCCCCGCTGGTCCGGATGGCCCTCGAAGCGATAGCTGTGCAGCAGGCACTCTCCAGTGATGAGTTCGGGCCGTACCAGGAGTGGTACCAGCACGCAATCTCGCACGAAGGCGCCGCGGTCCGCATCGAACTCGGGCGTTCCAAAGCGGCTTCAGTCCTGGTCGCGGACGAGAACCTGGGACATCTCTATCGCCTGCTGATGGACCTCTCGATGCCGCATTTCGGCTCGGCTCTTCTCTTTGCCGCTCCGGAGACCAGTCTCCAGAAGATCCCGCTATCCTTCGCCGACAATTCCTTCCACCTTGGCTTCGCGCAGTTGATCAGCGGCTGGCTGCTTCAACTGGCGGTGATGCAGCTCTCCTCCTGGCTCGCCTGGTCCACGTTCGTCGCTGAGCCCTCCACCGCCGCCCAATACGCGCCCCACTCGCCAGCGCGGGATATCGCGAAGGCGCTCGGAAAGGCTGGTCGGTGTTATGTCGAGCGCGTCGACGACGGCTGGGTGTTCCACAATTTCCGCCGCACACCTTCCGGCCAGCCGAAGCGGATCGTTCTCGGCCCGTAACCCTCGACCCTCGGGGCGCGTCTGGATACCATGAATCTGATGCCCAAAGTCGACGTCGTAGTCCCCGTCTACAACGAAGAGAAAGCGCTCCCCAAGTCCATCCCGGAGCTGCGCGCCTTCCTGCGCGGCGGTTCCTTCCCCTACGAGTGGCGGATCGTCATCGCCGATAACGCCTCGATCGACGAAACGCCCGCCGTCAGCCGCAAGCTGGAGGACGAGTACCCCGGTGAAGTCACCTACGTCCGCATCGAGCGCAAGGGACGCGGTTATGCCCTCAAGAAGACCTGGGGCGAAAGCACCGCGGACGTCATGAGCTACATGGACGTCGATCTCTCCACCGGCCTCGAAGCTTTCCCGCCGCTGATCAAGGCGATAGCAGAAGAGGGGTACGGCGTCTCTACCGGCTCCCGGCTGGCGCCGAACGCGCAGGTGGAGCGCTCCCTGAAGCGGACGGTGCTCAGCCGCGGCTACAACCTGATCATCAAGGCGATGATGTGGACGCGCTTCAGCGACGCCCAGTGCGGCTTCAAGGCCATCAGCCGCGAGGTGGCGCAGCGCGTCCTCCCCTTGATCCAGGACAACAACTGGTTCTTCGACACCGAGCTGCTCGTCCTCGCCGAAAAGATGGGCTACAAGATCAAGGACGTCCCCGTGCGCTGGGTGGAAGACCCGGACACCCGCGTTAAGATCGGCGCCACGGTGAGCGAGGACCTTCGCGGCCTCTGGCGCATGCGGCGGGAACGTCCCTGGCGCGCCGGATGAAACACCCCGCCGCTGCGGTGCGTCAAACCAGTAGCGGCGGCACATTCACCGCGCTTTAACCGGCATTGTCGGACCGCACAGATATAATGATGCAGCATGCAACCTGACCTCGCATCCACACCCGCCGGCAGCCTGACAGACTGGGCGCGTCAGCTCGCCGATCGTCTGCACCTTCCGCGGACGCTGGTCAAGTTCCTGATCGTCGGGGGCGTGGGCTACAGCATCGCCCAGGTCGCGCTATTCCTCCTTTATGACAGCCCGCTCTTCCCGTTCTTGCCGGACAAACACACGCACGCGAACCTGCTGCTGTTCACTCACAAGGACATCCGCCTGCTGATCGCGTCCGTCGCCTCGGTTGAATTCGCCATCATCTGCCAGTTCAACTTCCACGAGCGCTGGACGTTCCGGGAGCGCAACCGCGCCGGCCACATCCTGAAGCGCTTCGCCAAGTACAACGCCGCCTCCATCGTCAGCCCCATCATCATGGTCATCTGCGTAAACGTGCTGACGCCTGTCTTCCGCGACGCCGCGGGTACCGGTTCGTTGGTCGCGAAGGTCGCCCCGTACCTGGCCAACACGGTCGGCGTCCTGATCGGGTTCAGCTGGAACTACGCGCTGAACACGCTGATCATCTGGCCGCGCCACCGCCACGAACCGTCGCCCGCTGAACTCTAGCCTGCGCCCACCCCGCACGACTGCTCAACGCTGTAGACATCGTAGGACGCGTTGCCGCTCGTGATGTCTTTGACGAGGGTGAACTGGTCCTTGAACAGCGCCTCGTTCAACTGGAAACGCTGGCCGCTTCTCTCCTGTGGCCCGATGAACACGTAGTCGATGTCGCTTGTGGTTAGCAGCGCGCAGGCCGCGTCCTTGCTCTGCGCCGAGTAGATCTGCGTGATCCTCTGCTCTCGCGGCACAACGTCGTAGCCCGCGCTGGACGCCCACGGATCGTAGCCCAGGTAGACGCCGCGGCCGGAGAGCGTTGGCACCGTGTACAGCTCGCCCCAGGTGGTCAGGAAGAC
>DATKKM010000010.1:0-9828 GCA_035542855.1 Dehalococcoidia bacterium | reverse complement strand
CGGCCAGGCAGCCGAGTTCGACTACGCGGGCACCCAGGCCTGCCGCGCCCTGCGCGCCGAGGGCGTGCGAACGATCCTCGTCAACTCCAACCCGGCCACGATCATGACCGACGAGGGCATCGCCGACACCGTCTACATCGAGCCGCTGACCGTGCCTGTCATCGAGCGCATCATCGCCCGGGAGCGGCCGGACGGTCTGCTGCCAACGCTCGGCGGACAGACCGGCCTCAACCTCGCCGTCGCCCTCGCCGACGCCGGCGTCCTCGAAAAGTACAACGTCCGCGCTCTCGGCACGCCCATCGAGACGATCCGCAAGGCCGAGGACCGCGAGCTCTTCCGCTCGCTGCTCGAAGAGCTCGGCGAGCCGGTGCCGGAGTCGGAGATCGTGCACACGCTGGAAGAGGCGCGTGCGGCGGCGAAGCACATCGGCCTGCCCGTCGTCATCCGCCCGGCCTACACCCTCGGCGGCACGGGCGGCGGCATCGCCCGCACCCGCGACGAGCTGGACCACTACGCCCGCTCCGGCCTCGCCGCCTCGCCCATTCACCAGGTGCTCGTCGAGCGCTACCTCCAGGGGTGGAAGGAGATCGAGTACGAGGTGATGCGCGACGCCGCCGATAACTGCATCACCATCTGCAACATGGAAAACATCGACCCGATGGGCGTCCACACCGGCGACTCCATCGTCGTCGCGCCGAGCCAGACCCTCCCCGACAAGGAGTACCAGATGCTGCGCTCGGCTTCCCTCAAGATCATCCGCGCGCTGGGCATCGAGGGCGGCTGCAACGTCCAGTTCTCGCTCGCCCCGCGCAAGGAGCTAGCGGAGTGGCAACTGCGCGACGACGGCCGCCCGCCCTACTACGTGATCGAAGTCAACCCCCGCGTCTCGCGCTCCTCCGCGCTCGCCTCCAAGGCCACCGGCTACCCCATCGCCCGCGTCGCCGCCAAGATCGCCGTCGGCAAGACGCTGGACCAGATCCCCAACCAGGTGACCGGCAAGACCACCGCCGCGTTCGAGCCTGCGCTGGACTACTGCGTCGTCAAGATCCCCCGCTGGCCGTTCGACAAGTTCCCCCTCGGCGAGCGCACCATCGGCACCCAGATGAAGGCCACCGGCGAGGTCATGGCCATCGACCGCACCTTCGAGGCCGCGCTCGGCAAGGCCGTCCGCTCGCTGGAGTTTGGCGGCCGCTCGCTGCTCTGGGAAGACCCCGCCTGGCGCGACATCGACCCCCGCGACTACGTGGGTATCCCTACCGACGAGCGCCTCTGGGCGGTCCTCGCCTCGCTCCGCCGCGGCGCCACTGTAGAGGAGCTGTCTCAGCTCTCCGGCATCGACCCCTGGTTCCTGCGCAAGATGCAGCGCATGGTCCACGTCGAACAGCGCCTCCTCTCCGAGCCGTTCACTGCCGAACTCGTGCGCGAGGCCAAGCGCCTCGGCCTTTCGGACAGCGTGATCGGCACCCTGGCAGACCGCCTGCCGGACCAGGTGCGCAAGCGCCGCACGGAGTGGGGGATCGTCCCGGTCTACAAGATGGTCGACACCTGCGCCGCTGAGTTCGAGGCTCAGACCCCGTACTTCTACTCCACTTACGACCAGGAGAACGAGGCCCCCGCGCTGCCCGGTGAAAAGGCCCTTGTCATCGGCAGCGGCCCCATCCGCATCGGCCAGGGGATCGAGTTCGACTACTCGGCCGTGCACGCCGCCTGGGCGCTGCGCGAGGCCGGCGTCGCCGCGATCATGGCCAACTCCAACCCGGAGACCGTCTCCACGGACTTCGACACCAGCAGCCGCCTCTACTTTGAGCCCCTGGACGAAGAGGGCGTGCGCGACCTCCTGGACAACGAGACGAACGGCGCCTCGCCGTCCTCCATCGTCCAGTTCGGAGGGCAGACCGCCGTCAACCTCGCCGGTCCGCTCTCCCGCGCCAACCACGCCATCCTCGGCTCCAGCGCGGACTCGATCGACCTCGCCGAAGACCGCCGCCGCTTCGAGGAACTGCTGCAACGGCTGGGCATCCCGCAGCCGCCCGGCGCCGGCGTCAGCACCGTCGAAGAGGCGCTGGCCACGGCGCAGCGCATCGGCTACCCCGTCCTCGTGCGGCCCAGCTACGTCCTCGGCGGGCGCGCGATGGAGATCGTGCAGAACGCCACCGACCTCATCAAGTACGTCAGCGAAGCCGCCGCTATCTCCCCCGGCAAGCCTGTCCTCATCGACAAGTACCTCGAGGGCATCGAGGCCGAGGTCGACGCCATCTGCGACGGCGCCGAGATGCTGATCCCCGGAGTTATGCAGCACATCGAGCGCGCGGGCGTCCACTCCGGCGACTCGATGGCCGTCTACCCGCCTATCGGCCTCACGGACCGCGAAGTCGAGCTCATCGTCGACTACACGGCGCGCATGGCGGAAGGACTGGAGGTGCGCGGCCTGATGAACGTCCAGTACGTGATCATGCGTCCCGAAGGCGAGGAGTCGCAGGTCTACGTGCTGGAGGTGAACCCGCGCGCCAGCCGCACCGTGCCCTTCATCTCGAAGGTGACCGGCGTCCCGATGGTGCAGCTCGCCATCCAGGTGATGCTCGGCAATACGCTGCGCCAGCTGGGCTACGAGCCCGGCCTCTGGCCTGCCACGGACCTCGTCGCGGTGAAGGCGCCCGTCTTCTCGATGTCGAAGCTGATCGGCGTCGACACCTACCTCGGCCCGGAGATGAAGTCGACAGGCGAGGTGATGGGCGTCGACAGGACGTTCGAGGCGGCGCTGGCCAAGGCGCTGATCGCTGCCGACACCTCGCTCTCCGGCGACAGGTCCGTACTCATGAGCATCGGCGACCGCCACAAGGCCGAGGCGCTCACGCTGGTGAAGTCGCTGGCCGCCGCGGGCTTCCACATCATGGCCACCGAGGGCACCGCCGCCATGATCGAAGCCGTCGGCGTGCCCGTGGAGATGATCACCAAGCGCCTCGACCAGGGCTACCCCAACGTCGTCGACGCCATCCGTGAAGGGATGGCCGACGCCGTCATCAATGTCCCCGAGGGCCTCGTCACGGAGACGTTGCGTGACGGCTTCCACATCCGCCGCGCCGCCGCCGAGAAGCGCATCCCCTGCTTCACCTCGCTCGACACGGCGGCCGCCGCCGTCGAAGCGCTCGTCGCCGGCGAGCAGCACTTCACAATCCAGCCGCTGCGGGACTACCTGCGCAAGTGACCAAGCTCAAGCTGGAGCGCGCCACCGTCCTCTCCCAGGACACCGTCGCCTACAACACCCACCTCATGTGGCTCTCCTGCCCGCCCGTCGCCAAAGGCGCCAAGCCCGGCCGCTTCCTCATGCTGCACTGCGCTGACCAGCTGGACCCGCTCCTCCCGCGCCCAATGTCATTCCACCGCTTCCGGCCTCCAACCTCCAACGTCCAACCTCCACCATCCAACCAGCCGGAGTTTGCCATCCTGTACGACGTCCGCGGACGCGGCACAGCCTGGCTCGCCGGCCGCCGCCCGGGCGATCAGGTCACCTGCTTCGGCCCGCTGGGCCACGGCTACGACCTGGCTAAGTCGACACAGAACGTCCTCCTCGTCGCCGGCGGCCTTGGCGTCGCCGCCGTCATCGCCCTCGCCGACGAAGCGATCGCCTCCGGTCGCGCCGTCACCCTCCTGCAGGGCGCCCGCTCCGCCGACCGCCTCTTCCCGCACGAGCTCCTCCCTACAGACGTCGAGGCCGTATCCGCGACGGACGACGGTTCCGCCGGCCACCACGGCCTCGTCACCGATCTCCTCCCGAAGTACCTGCCCTGGGCCGACCAGACCTTCGCCTGCGGGCCCACGCCGATGTTCGCTGCCATGGCGGACGTCGTGAAGCGCGCCCGCAGCCGGAAGCCCGTCCAGGCGCTGCTGGAAGAGCGCATGGGGTGCGGCACAGGCGTTTGCTACGGCTGCGCGGTCTTCACACGCAAGGGCGTGCGCCTGGTCTGCAAGGACGGCCCGAAGTTTGACCTCCGCGAAGTGTTCGCGTAGCGGGCCGCACGGCACTCCGCCTTACAGCAAGCTGGAGCGCGGAAGCGATCCGTTTCCCTGACGGCTGACCGCTGAGGGTCGAAGGGTTATAATTGTGAAAGCAATCACATGACCGAAGAAACCGCCCCCAAGCGCTCCCGCTGGCCCCTCATCGCCGTCTTCGTGGCCGTCGTCGTGCTCATCGTCACCTTCGCCGTCGGCGTGCACTTCTCCAGCACCTCCGGCACGTCCGAGGGCGACAATGAGCTTGTCACCGTCGACACGCAGGACGTCCTCATCGACATCAAGGACTACAAGTACATCCCGGCCAACATCTCGGTCCCGCGCGGCGCCACCGTCACCTGGGTGAACGACGACAAGGTCCAGCACACCGCCACCGAGAAGGCCGGCAGCGCCTGGGACACCCAGGTCATCCACGAAGGCCAGGGCGTCAAGATCACCTTTGACCGCCCCGGCACCTACCAGTACTTCTGCACGATCCACCCCTACATGACCGCGACGCTCACGGTGCGCTAGCTTCCCGCACTTAGCGCCCCACGTCAGCTATCGGCCGACGCATCGCCAGACGCCCACGCGGCTGCCGGGCCCCGCCGCTTGACACCCACGTGACCCACCCACTACAACTACCCGCAGCCGCGAGGAGGTGCGCCCCGATGCCCGGATACAAGATCACCGTCGGCAACTGCGAGATCATCTCGCTCACGGACGCGCACATGCAGTTTCCGTGGGTGATGTTTTTTGTCGGCATCCCGCTGGAAGAACTGGAGACGTACCGGGACATCTACCCGGCCTGCTGGGGGGACCGCGGCTTCGCCACGGACGCCGGCGCCTACGCCGTGCTCACCGCCGGCAAGACTATCCTCGTCGATACCGGGATCGGGCCGGGGCCGATCAGCGAGCTGGGCGGCGTGCAAGGCTCGATGCTCGATGACATGCGTGCCAAGGGCATCTCGCCGGCAGGCGTGGAGATCGTCGTGCACACCCACCTCCACTTCGACCACGTTGGCTGGAACTTCGTGGAGGGCAAGCCCACGTTCCCCAACGCCACGCACTACGCTCCGGAGGCCGATATCGCCTACTTCTCGGAGCACCGCGCGCCGAACCCCCAGTTCGAAGCGCAGGTGGAACCGCTGCTGAAGCTCGGCATGCTGAAGGGCTTCAGCGGCGAGATGACGCTGGCGCCCGGCGTCTCGACGATCCCGACGCCGGGTCACACGCCCGGCCACAGCAGCGTGCTAGCCGGCTCCGGGGGCGACTTTGCGATCATCACCGGGGACCTGGCGCACCACCCGGCCCAGGTGGACCGCACGGAGTGGAGCCCCGGCTGGGAGCATGACCCCGCCCGTTCCGCCGAATCGCGACGGCAGATCGTGGAGCGGCTGGAGCGGGAGGGCGGCATCGGCGCCTTCTGCCACTTCCCCGGCGAAGGCTTCGGCCGCATCGTCCGCAAGGGCAACCGGCGCGTCTTCCAGGCGCTGTAGTCAGGCCTACTGCGGTGTGACCGGCGTGCCGCCTGTTAGCGCCGAGGCCCCCCGCTCACGCGTGCGCACGCGGATCGCGTCGGCCACATCCATGACGAAGATCTTGCCGTCGCCCACTTCCCCCGTGTAGGCGTTGTCGCAGATAGCATCGACCACGCGGTCCACGTCCTCATCGTTGACCACCATCAGGAACCAGATCTTGGGCAGGAACTCGATCCAGAACTCCTGGCCCTTCCACTTCTCGATCACCCCGCGCTGCGTCCCGTAGCCTTTGACCTCCGTCACCGTCATGCCGCCGTAGCCCATGCTCTCCAGCGCAGCCTTGACGTCCAGTATCTTCTCCGGCCGGATGATCGCCTCGATTCGCTTCATCTGCCACACTCCCTTCGCTTTGCTTCCATGGCCAACGGCGGTTCGCCGCCTTCTAGCTCGCCGCCTGGGCCGGCACCCGGCTGTCCATCAACCCGTACCCGCGCCGCGTATACGTCTGGATCTGCCAGGGGCTGCTGTCCTTCAGCTTCGAACGCAGCCGCGACATGTGCACCGTCAGCTTGCGGTCACTGGATGACGCCGGCTCCCGCCAGACCGTCTGCATCAGCTTCTGCCGCGAACGTACCTGCCCGGCGTGACGCGCCAGGTCGAACAGCAGCTCGAACTCGATGTACGTCAGCGCCACCGGCCTCCCGGCGACCCAGACGGCGACGCGGTTGCGGTCGATCGTCAGGTTGCCCAGCGTTATGTTCGACATCCCGCAGAAGATCGTAGGCAGGCCGGGGAAACGCGGAATGTCGGAGGCATTGCGGGTGGGTTAACGTGGTGTTACGCACGCCGCGCGGCTGGGTTCCGCGCATCTCCGGGCGCCCGGCAGAGACCGCGCCGGCCGCCGCCGCAGAGGCCGCGTTGCCAGCGAAAGCGCACCCAGGGCGGACCGCGCCACTTCCAACGCACGTGCGCGCCCCGCGTGAAGGACGGGCTTCGCCACGAGGACGGCGCCAACGCACGCCGCAGCAAGTGTCGCCAGCGGGGTGACGTGGTGACCCGGCCCAAAGGCGAAAGCCATCACGGCCAGCGGCTGCGCCGTCGCCGGGACGCCGAGGCCGCCAGCCTCCGGCTCAAAAGTGGTCAGGGCATAGCCGCGCTTGGAATGCGTCTCAATCGTCCAGGGGTTGCTGTCGCGCAGCTTCTTGCGCAGGCGGCAGATCTGGATGTTGATCTTGGCGCTGGCGTTGGACTGCGGCTCCCTCCACACGGAGCGCATTAGCTGCTGGCGGGTGATCACGCGCGGGGCGTTGCGGGCCAGCTCCCACAGCAGCTCGAACTCCACAAACGTCAGGTCCACGCGGCGCCTGTCCACCCAGACCTCAAAACGGTCGCGGTCGATGGTCACGTTGCCCAGGGTCAGGTTCGGCATTCTGAGCCAAGAAGGTACTCGCCCGAGGCGTCGCGACGATGTCGCGGATGTTCCATTCAGGTTACCGGATTGTTACGGGAATACAGGTGTTGGGCGGCGCGGCGCTACGCCCCGGCCGCGCTCTCCGCGAAGAAGTGCTGAACGCTGGTCTTCGCGGCCACCTTCTGCGCGATCTCCGCGAAGGCCTTCGCCACCGGCGATTCCGGCTCGCCCTCCACTATCGGCACGCCGACGTCGCTCGCCGCGCGCACAGCCGGGTGCAGCGGGATCTCCCCCAGAAAGTCGATGCCCAGCTCGTCGGCCATCGCCTGCGCGCCGCCGTGCCCGAAGATGTCGGTGCGTTCGCCGCAGTGCGGGCAGATGAAGTAGCTCATGTTCTCGATCAAGCCGAAGACCGGCACGTTCAGCTTCTCGAACATCGAGACGGCCTTCGTCGCGTCCTCCACCGAGACCGCGTTCGGCGTCGTCACGATCACCGCTCCGGCGATCGGCGCCTCCTGCGACGCGCTCATCGAGGCATCGCTCGTCCCCGGCGGCAGGTCGACTACCAGGTAGTCCAGCTCCCCGTCCTGCGCCCACGGCAGGTCGTGCATCAGTTGCCGCACGCCCGTCCCGATCATCGGGCCGCGCCAGACCACCGGCAGCCCGCGCTTGAGCACGAAGCCCAGCGACGCCGCCGATATCCCGTACTTCTCCACTATCGCCAGCCCCGTGTCGGCCTGGAACCCCGTGTCGATGCCCAGCATCGTCGGCACGTTCGGCCCCGTCAGGTCCGCGTCCAGCAGCCCCACTCGCGCGCCGAACATGCGCAGCGCCAGCGCCAGGTTCACGGCCACGGTCGACTTGCCGACGCCGCCTTTGTTGGAGGCCACCGCGATGATGTTGCGCACCCCTTCGATCACCTTCGGCCCGCGCCCAACGCCCGTCGAGCGCACCGTCGCATCCATGGAGACCTCGGCGTGGGTGACGCCGGGCAGCGCGCGCAGCAGCTCCTCCGCCTGCGTCCTCATCTCCTCACGCACGGGGCAGGCCGGCGTCGTCAGCACGATGCGCACGGAGACCTTGTCCCCGCAGACATTGATGTCGTCCTCCGGCACAAACCCCAGCGACACGATGTCGCGGTGCAGATCGGGGTCCTGGATCTGGCCGAGCGCGGCCAGCACCGCCGCCTTGCTCACTTCTCCGTTGGCGTCGCTCAAGTGGGGTTCCTCTCCGTAATAGATGTCTCTGTCTTCGCTTCGCCGTCCTTCACCATGAAACGGCAGGAGTCGGCGCCGCGGCTCATGTACTGCGCGCACTCCACGTCCCTGCCCAGCAAACGGCCCAGCAGCGAGACGTGCCAATCGCAGAGGTCGGGGTGGCTCTCGACGACCCGCCGGTACACGCAGTTGTGATCGGCGATCTCGAAGCCGCCGTCTTCGGCGGACCACTCCGCGAAGCCGCCCTCCTCGCGCAGGATATCAGTCACAATGCGCACGCGCTCCGGCAACGCCTTCTCCCGTACGCGGTCCTCGTGCTCGCGGTAGACGCGTTCCGCCATCTTCACCAGCAGCAGGCGCTTCTTATCGTTGGCGGACAGACCGGCGATCTCGTCGGCCTCCAGCATGGCCACTTCGCCCAGGGCCAGCTCGGCCAGGCGCTCGTAGCGGCGGGGGAAGCGCTCTTCGCCGCCGTCCGTCAGCTGGTAGACCAGGTGCGGGCGGCCTGTCTTGCCCCGCTCTTCGCGTGATTCGACCAGGTGGTCTCGTTCCAGGGAGGCCAGGTGCTGGCGCACCGTCATCTTCGCCAGGCCAAACTCCCGGGCCAGCGTATCGATAGTGGCGTTACCACTGCGTTTCAAATACGCAAGGATGCTCTCTTTTGTCGACGGCATCGGAAACTTTTTCCCCTGGAACCCGTTATAAGTATACACAAGAGGCGAGAGAAAAGGATTGAACAGTAAATACAGCATAAACCTTAACCAGGGCAATCCAGAACCCAATCTGTAACGTATCTGCAGCAGCCAACATCTTTCTGAGCACACAAATGACCAAACCCGGAGGGTTAACAATGGCCAAGAGCCAGGTAATCGAACAGCCGAATCCCGTCACCGAAGCGCCGGAAGTCCCCACTTGCCAGCACCACTGGAAGATCGACTCCCCTCGCGGCGCCCTCAGCAAGGGCATCTGCAAGCGCTGCGGCGAAGAGCGCGAGTTCCGCAACTCCACCACGGACTACGTCTGGGACGACGACTCCGGCCAGGGCTACAGCCCCTGGCGCGGCATCCGCAGCACGCCCAAGGCCTCGTCCGACGACGGCGACGATTCCATGGCCGCCTCCTCGCGGTCCAGCGGCCGCATCTCCCTCTCGTAAGCGATAAGGCAAGCAACAGCAAAGGCCCTCGCCAGTGGCGAGGGCCTTTCGCATACCGGGCCAAGGATGTGATCCGTAGCTCGGCATACCGCCGGTCACCTGACACCCGGCTAACACCCGTCACCTCACACCTAACACCTCTGTAACCTGTCCCCGGTAACCTGTAACCTAAAGACATGCCCAACCTCGCGATCGACCTCATCCCCGGCGGCAAGCGCAGCCTCAGCCTGCGCAACCCGGTGATGACCGCGTCCGGCACCTTCGGCAACGGGCTGGAGTACGCCCGCATCTTCGATATCAACCGCCTCGGCGCCATCGTCTCCAAGGCCATCACCCGCAAGCCCCGCCGCGGCAACGTCCAGCCGCGCATCGCCGAGACCGCGGCCGGCATGATCAACTCCATCGGCCTGCAGAACATCGGCATCGACGCCATCCTGGCCGACGTCGCGCCCGTCTGGGCTACCTGGCAGGTGCCCGTCATCGCCAACATCGCCGGCGAGACCGTCGACGACTACGCGGAGCTTGCCTCCCGCCTCGACGGCGTGCCCGGCGTGGCCGGCCTCGAGATGAACATCA
>DATKKM010000009.1:0-8137 GCA_035542855.1 Dehalococcoidia bacterium | reverse complement strand
GAGATGGCGAGGCCGCAGCCCGCCCGTAGCAACTGACGATGCCCAACGCACAACTGCCCCGGCCTGTCCTCATGCTCGTCACCGACCGGCACATCGCCGGCGGCGAGGATCCGCTGGTGCTCAAGGTGGCGGACGCTGTCGCCGGCGGCGTGAACGTCGTCCAGCTGCGGGAGAAGGACCTGCCGCACGACGCCGTGGTGACGCTGGCCATGCGCTTGCGAGAGGCGATCGCGGGCCGTGCGCTGCTGATCGTGAATCGGCCCGCGGAATCGGCGCTGGAGTCCGGCGGTGATGGAGTGCACCTCCCAGAAGACGCCGAGCCGCCCCACGAGTGGCCGGCGGGCCTGCTGATCGGCCGCAGCGTGCACTCGCTGGCGGCGGCGAGGCGCGCGGAGAGCGACGGGGCGGACTACGTGATCTTCGGGCCGGTGTTTGAGACGGAGAGCCACGCCGGAGCGGCTCCCGCTGGCCCGGGCGAGTTACGAGAGGTGGCCGCCGCCGTGCGTATCCCGGTCATCGCCATAGGCGGCGTGACGGCCGAACGGGTGCCGGAAGTGCTGGCCGCGGGCGCTGCCGGCGTCGCCGTCATTCGGGCGATCCTCGCTTCGGATGATGCGAAGGCAGCTGCCGGGACTCTGCGCGCGGCGATGAGCGCGAGGGCGCCCGCGTGAAGATCACAGTGAATGGGAAGCCCCGTTCGTTGAGCGATGCGGCAAGCGTCACGGCGCTGCTGGACGTGCTCAAGGTGAAGCCGGAGCAGGTCGCCGTCGCCATCAACGGCCAGGTCGTGCGCCGCCGGGACTGGCCCCAGACGTCCGTTCGCGAAGGTGATGTCGTGGAGGTCGTCCGCGCCGTGGGCGGTGGCGCGCGATGAAGGTGATCGTCGTCGGTGGCGGGGTGATCGGCTGTTCGATCGCGCTGCACCTGCAGAAGGCGCGCGCGTCGGTCGTGCTGCTGGAGCGCGGCGAGATCGCCGGGGAGGCCTCGAGCGCCGCCGCCGGCATGCTCATCGCACCGATCGAGGACACCGGCAACCGCCAGTTCGATGACCTGCGACGCGCCAGCCTCGCCATGTATCCCACGCTGATCCGCGAAGCGCAGCGCCTCTCCGGTGTCGACGTCGAGTACAAGCGCCAGGGGATGATCCGCACCGCCCGCAGCGAGGAGTTCGCGCGCAAGCTGAAGTCGTTGGCCCGCCGCCGCGAAGGCCTGGAGTGGATCGACGGCGCGGCGTTGCGCAAGCTGGAGCCGGCGCTCGATCCGGAGCTGGTCGGCGCGGCATACTGCAAGGACGACGCTGACCTGAACCCCGGCCTCCTCACCAAAGCGCTCGGCGGGGCAGCGGCGAAGCTCGGCGCGGACGTGCGGACGAACACGATGTTGACCGGCTTCCTCGGGCGCGGCTCGCGGGTGGACGGCGTCAGCACGAGCAACGGCGACGTTCTGGCCGACGTGGTCGTGCTGGCGGCGGGCCCCTGGACGGAGCCGCTATCGCAACGGCTGGGCAAGCGGGTGAGCACGCCGCCCATGCGCGGCCAAATGCTGGCCTACCGGTCCAGCAGCCTGCGTCACGCTGTCTGGGGCGAGGACGGCTACCTGGTGCCGAAGCCGCGCGGCCTCGTCTTCGCCGGCGCGACCATCGAGGACGTGGGCTTCCGCAAGACGACGACGGCGCACGGCCTGGCCGGCCTCAAGCGGATGGCCGGGGCGCTGGTCCCGGCTTTGCGCAAGGCGCGGGTAGCGCGCTCCTGGGCGGGACTGCGGCCGGGGTCGGCGGACGGGCTGCCGGTCATCGGGCGCTTTCCGGTAAAAGACAACATCTACCTGGCGACGGGCCACTTCCGCAACGGCGTGCTCCTCGCGCCGATCACGGGCTCGCTCGTGTCCGAAATGGTGCTGCGCGGCCGCGCCGACCGGCGCCTGCGGGCGTACTCCCCTGAGCGCTTCGGCTAGAACGCCGCCGAAAGCCGCCGCGCCGCCTCCCGCGGGTCCTCCGCGGCCACGACCGCCGAGATCACGCAGGCCATCGCTGCGCCGGTATCGACCACAGAGCGGATGTTGGACTCGTTGATGCCGCCAATTCCGCAGACCGGCACCGAGACCGCCGCGCACACCGCGTGCAGCATCTCCAGCGTGGCCGGCCTCGTGTCTTCTTTCGACGTTGTGCCGAAGAGATTGCCCACGGAGACGTAGTCCGCCCCGTCCGCCGCCGCCTGCCGCGCCTCCGCTACGTTGTTCGTGGAAGCGCCGACGATCCACTCACGCGGGACGATCTTGCGCACCGCTGCCACCGGCAAGTCCTTCTGCCCGATGTGCACGCCGTCCGCGCCGGCGACCAGCGCCACGTCGACGTCGTCGTTCACGATCAGCGGGACGCCGTTCTCCCGGCAGACGCGCGCGATCGCATCGAGGTCGGGGAGTTGCAGTCCCTTCTCGCGCAGCTTGTCGCGCCATTGGATGAGGCGGGCGCCGCCGGCGATCGCCTCGGCGGCGATCCAGGCAACGTCGCGCTCTCCGGCTACAGCGGGATCGATGATGACGTAGAGGCCGCGGAGCTTTTCGCGCATGCCGCTACGCGGCGGTCTGCTCTTCGCGCTCTTCGGGTGCGGCCTGGTAGAGGGTGCGCCAGCGTTCGCCGCGCTTCGGGGCCGGCTGCACCAGCAGGGCGAGCGCATATCCGAGCCCAACGCCGATCGCCGCCCCGAGAACGAACCGCCAGCTTCGCTTGATCATCGTGGCGGAAATGATTGCACAGAATCACCGAAGTTTCAATCGCGCGGTGGTAGACTCGATAGCTGGCAATCGTTATGCAGTCCCCGGTTCCTTCCGACGCCCGCACCTTCGCCCGCCTGCTCGGCCCGCTGGCGGCGGCCGTGTTCGTCGGCGGCTGGGTGCTGGCCGTCGCGGCGTTCTTCGTCATCGGCACCGAGACGTGCGACGAAGTGTCGGTCGCCCTCGCAGGCTCGATCAAAGCCTGCCGGGACACCACCTCGGACTCCGTGATCCTGCTCACTGTGATCGGCTTCGCCGCCACCGTCGGCGCCATCTTCCTGCTGGCGATCCGCCACCTGCTCTTCGCACTCGCCGACATCGAGCAGAACACGCGCAAGGGCGGCTGACGCCCGGCCCGGCGGTGAGCGCCGCCAAGGCGTCAACCGATAGTCATACTCGGGCAGGCGGATCGATCGTCGATGGAGTGGCTCGAGCATGCCCGCAGATTACCGGTGCCCTCGCGCTTCACCAACAAGCTCCTGTCACCTCCGGCTAGTGCATCTCCTGCCCGCCTGAGATGTTGATAGCCTGGCCGGTCATGTAGTCCGCGTCCGGGCCCGCCAGGAACGTGATCAGGTTCGCCACGTCCTTCGGGTAGCCGATGCGGTTCAGCGGGATGGGCGGCATGTTGGGCTGGCTCAGCGCCCACTCCTCCAGCGTCTTGCCCGTGGCCTGCAGCACCGGGTCCAGGGTGCCGTGCAGCAGCGGCGTGTCGATCGTGCCGGGGCAGACGGCGTTGACGGTGATGCCTGCCGCGCCAACCTCCTTGGCCATCGCCTTCGTCATCAGGATCACGCCGGCCTTCGTCGCGCAGTACGGCGAGAGGAAGGCGAACCCCGTCTTCCCCGCCTGCGAGGCGACGCTGATGATCCGACCGCCGCCGCCCTGGGCCAGCATCTGCCGCCCGGCCGCGCGCATGCAGAGGAAGACGCCGCGCAGGTTGACTGCGATCGTGCGGTCGAACCCCTCGTCCGTCATGTTGACCAGCGGCATCGGCGGGTTGCCGATGCCGGCGTTGTTGACTGAGCTATCGACCCGCCCGAAGCGCTCGATCGCCTGCTTGAAGAACGACTCGACTTCGGCGGTCTGGCTGACGTCGCCGGTGTAGGTCTCGACGTCGGCGCCGTGCTGCCTTGCGATTGTCGCCGTCTCCTTGAGGCCGGCTTCATTCAGGTCGAACAGGGCCAGCTTCGCGCCTTCCAGGGCGAAGCGCTCGGCCACGCCGCGGCCTATCCCGCTGCCGCCGCCGGTGATGAGCGCGACCTTGTCCTTCAGTAGCATTGCGTGTCTCCTTGACTAACCGTGCATTTTCGCAGATGGGCCGCAGATTCGCGGTCGACTACCGTTCTGCTTTGCGGATCACAAACTTCGTGGCCGTGTGCGTGTCCGAGAAGCGTACCACTTTCACGTCCACCATCCCGGACTCCAGGCCCAGGCGGAGGACGTCGTTCTCGTTGAACACCGTCTGGCCCTTGCGGTAGACAGCCCACACCGCGCCGTCCCGCTTGATCTGCCTCTTCAGCGAGGCCAGCAGCGCCATGTCGCCCGGCTCGTTCGCTGCGAGGAAGACGATGTCGGCGTCCTGCGGATCAGCACCGACCGGCGTCCGCTCCGCCAGCTCACCGCGAAACGACTCGTCGTCGACTCCGAGAACGGCGACGCGCATGCCCGGCTTCACGCCGAGCTTGTCCAGGAGGGGCTTCGGGCTGGGCGTGTCGTCGCGGGCGGGCACGTGGCTATGAGTCGTGGCCGGTGACGCCGCCGGAGGCCGCCAGGATCTCCTCGAGGTGCATCTGCCACTCGAGGGCCTGGCGCCGCCTGGCCGGCGTGCCGGCCAGCTCCTCGTAGATGGCCTGGCCCCACTGCACGTGCTCCTCTTCGTCGATGAGGATGAACTTCAACGTCCGCACCGTGGGCGAGTCGCAGATCTGATCGGTGACGCGCATGTGGTGGCGGTAGTAGACGGCCAGGTGCGGCTTCAGCACGCGGTACAGCCCGACGAGCCGCAGCAGCTCTTCCTGCTGGTCCTGCATCTCCCTCACGAAGCGGGCGAACTCGTCGTTCGGAGGGCGGCGGACATCGGCGACGCGCAGGGTGGGCGGGATGCGCATGTCCACGTTCTCCTGCACCCGCAGCTCCGGCAGGCGCCGGCCGATGGCGTCGGCGTGGAGGGCATCCTGGTAGGCGTGCTCAGCGAGGGTGATCTTCAGCTTGGGCGCGGCCATCGTCGCCACCCAGCCGGCGGCCGCCTCCATGCAAGAGATCTCGGCGTAGCGGTAGTGGATCAGCCGGCGCGCGCTCTCGTCGACGGAGAACTGCCCGCCGACTTCCCGCAGGTCGATCGCCAGCTCAGGCAAGGCGCCTCACCTGGTTCGCAGCATAGGCCCGCAGCGCGACGATGAGCTTGCGCCGCTCGCCGGCCCAGTGCCGCGCCTTGTCCTTGGCCGCGGCCAGGTGTTCCGGCGTCGGGTGGATGTCTGGTGCGCGGCTGATGCAGTCCATCGGGCAGACCTGGGCACAGATGTCGCAGTCGATGCACCCTTCGGGATCGATGCGGTGCTTGCGGACGGCCGTGTCGAAGTAGCGGATCGTGTCCGTCGGGCACTCGCGGCGGCACCACGAGCAGTTGATGCAGCGTGACTGGTCGATGACGTAGGCCATGGTCTGTGCGGCGCGTCGAGGGTCAGGACGATGGCCTGACCCACTTTATGCGGTCGCGCTACCTCCCGTCGTCGCGCCAACGTACTGGGCGGCCATGGCGCGCACCATGGCGATGCCGCGCTCGAATTCTTCCTGGGCGGCCTTGGCGCGGTTGGAGCGCCAGGGCTGGTCCTCGGAGAGACGCTCGAGCCAGTAGTCGCCAATGGCGACGTGGGTGACCTCGTCCGCCATGTTGTAGTCGTGGCAGTGCTCCACCATTGTCTCGCCGATCTTCTCGGCCAGCTCGCGCACCTCTTCGAACGAGGTCAGGGCGAAGCCTTCGAGGGCCACGTTGATGCGGGCGATGAGGATCGCCGGGTCCAGCTCCTCGGGCGGGATCTCGGCGGCGTCGCGCGAGGGGCCGAGGATGATGTCCGGGTACTCGCCGACGAAGGAGCCCAGGTGCTCCAGCAGCTTCATGTTGAGATGAGTGTGGCGGGCCTCGTCAAACGTCTGGCGGGCGAAGGCCAGCGTCATGTGCCACGGCACGTCGTACTCCTCGCTCTCGACGACGAAGCGGCCGAAGAAGTCGATGCCGCGGAACTCGGCGCTGAGGATGGACATGATCAGCGGGGCCAGGTAACGCCGGTCCTGGCGGGCCATCTCCCGCAGCACGACGGTGTTGTAGTTCTGCATGCCGCCCAGCTTCTTGCCCAGCTCCTGGCGCTCTTCGTCTGTTAGCTGGAGGATGTCGTGGTAGGGCGGCTCGCGCTTGGCTTCGCCGGGTGCGAGGCGTTCTCGGAGGGAAGTAGTCATGTCATCTGCTCCCTTTACATACTGAACGGTCAGTCACCTTGACGGGTGGTGCCTTTAGTGCGATATTCTACCTCAACCTGACGTTCGCGTTAAGGGTGGCGTTCCAGAAGAGAGCCCGGCCATGGACGAACCCCAACACAAAGCTGCTCCACCGAGCGCCGGAGTCCTCGTCACTCCAGAAGCTGGGGACGTTACTGCCGACCCGATAGGTTATCCGCAGCGCACCATCGCTGATGCTTACCTGACGAGGGGCGCGTATTCACTGCACGAGATGATGAAGCCAGCCGGCGAGGGGCCTCCCGCGCACATCCATGACAACATGGAAGAGGCGTTCTACATCCTGGAGGGGGAATTCACATTCACCGTTGGCGGCAGCACCTTGAAGGCTCTTCCCGGGAGCTTCGTCCTGGCGCCGCGCGGCGTCATGCACGGGTTCCACAACAGCGGCAGCACGGCGGGTCGCTACCTTCGCTTCTTCTCGCCTGCGCTTTCTGACGAAGATCACAGGCTTTGGGCGGATCTTGGTGAGCGTGTCGCCGCCGCCAGGGACCGCAATGAAGGCACTACGCACGAATTGTTTTTCCGTGAGCTTGCACGCCCGCGTCGCAAAGGAGAGTCGCCATGAAGTTCGGCCTGTTCTACGAACACCAGATCCCCAAGCCGCGCGACCAGGAGCAGTGGGACCCGGACGCCGAGCACCAGATGATGAAGAACGCCCTCGACCAGATCGAGCTGGCGGACAAGCTCGGCTTCGACTACGTGTTCGAGGTCGAGCACCACTTCCTGGAGGAGTACTCCCACTCCTCGGCGCCCGAGGTGTTCTTGGCCGCGGCCAGCCAGCGCACGAAGAACATCAGGCTGGGCCACGGCATCGTCCTCATGCCGCCGCGCTACAACCACCCGGCTCGCGTCGCAGAGCGCATCGCTACGCTGGACCTGGTCTCGGACGGGCGCGTGGAGTTCGGCACCGGCGAATCGGCGTCTGACCAGGAGCTGGGCGGCTTCGGGGTCAGCCGCGAGGACAAGAAGCAGATGTGGGAAGAGGCCACGCGGGAAGTGGTCAAGATGATGACGAACACCCCCTACGGCGGCGTGGAGGGCGCGTACTTCGGCATGCCGCAGCGCAACGTGGTACCCAAGCCGTTGCAGAAGCCGCACCCGCCGCTCTGGGTCGCTTCCTCCCGCCGCGAGACGACGATGGTGGCCGGCCGGCTGGGCATCGGCTCGCTCGGCTTTGCATTCGAGACGCCGGAAGAGATGACGGAACGCAGCGAGCAGTACTTCTCGCTGATCCGCGACGAGTGCTACCCGATCGGCGCGGCGATCAACCCAGCGCTGGGCGTGGTCAACGTGCTCTCCTGCTTCGACACGGACGAAGAGGCGATCGAGAAGGGGATGGAGGGCGCGCAGTTCTTCGCCTACTCGCTGGCGTACTACTACAACCCATTCACGTCCGGGCAGCACAAGCCGGGCGTCAGCAACATCTACAAGCAGTTCATCGACGCGCCGGAAGACCAGCGCTGGGGGCCTTTCGGGGATGCTTTCCGCACCTTCGGCGGCTTCGGAGGTGGGACACCCACCGGCGAAGAGCCGAAAGACGAGGTCACGCGCGCTCTCTGGCGTGCGGCCCAGCGCGGCGGCTGCATAGGCTCACCGGACTTCATCAAGGGTGCGCTGCGCAAGTACGAAGAGGCGCACCTGGACCTGATGATCTTCGTCGCCCAGTGCGGCGCCCGCAAACACGAAGACGTCATGGACTCGATCTACCGCACCGGCAAGCAGGTCATCCCCGAGTTCAAGGAGCGCCACCACAAGCACCAGGAGTGGCGCGCCAGGCAGCTCGAAGGCGTCGAGTACCCGGTGAACAGCTCGATTTAGGCGACGATATAATTGTTGCATGGCGATCGAC
>DATKKM010000008.1:0-17627 GCA_035542855.1 Dehalococcoidia bacterium | reverse complement strand
CCGCGAGCACGTCGGGCCCGCCATGTGGGAGAACTTCGAGTACATGGCCGAGCACCAGCGCGACTGGAAGCCGAAGCGCTAATAGCGCGGGCCGCCCGGGTCAGGGCCGCGCCCGTCCCCACCAGATTTACAAAATGTAGCGGCGACCTTCAGGTCGCCACGTGGAGGGTGGGGACACTCGCCCCGCCAGAGGGAGACACACATGGGCAAGCTAGACGGCAAGACAGCGATCGTGACCGGCGCTAGTTCCGGCATCGGCCTGGCGATCGCGCAGGCGCTGGCGGCGGAAGGCGCGGCGGTGGTGCTGGCCGGGCGCACGATGGCGCCGATGGAAGAAGCCGCGAAAGAGATTGCGGCGGGCGGCGGCAAGGCCGTCGTCAAGAAGCTGGACGTGACGGACGAGAAGGCGTTCGGCAAGGTGGTGGACGAAGCCGTCGCCGAGCTGGGCAAGCTGGACATCATGGTCAACAACGCCGGCTACAACCCGTTCGACACGGTGATCAACGGCGGAGACTACGCCCGCTGGAAGGAGACGCTGGAGGTCAACGTCCTTGGCTTCGCGCTGGGGATGCGGGAGGCCGTGCGGGTGATGAGGGGCAAGGGCGGGCACATCGTGAATATCACCAGCGTCGCCGCCCGCTACGCCGAGCCCGAAGACCCGATGTACGCCGCCTCCAAGCACGCCGCCGGCGCGCTAACGGAGAGCATCCGCCTGGCGCTCTCCGGCCAGCCGATCCGCGTGACGGCGATCATGCCGGGCGCCGTGGCCACGAACCTCGTGCGCTCAATGCCGCCGGACACGATCAAGGGGATCGCGAAGATGATGGGCATCGATCTCGATGCCGCCGGGTGGAAGCCGGGCGACCACTTCCCGCCGGAGCTGATGGAGAAGGCCCTGGCCGCGATGCGGAACATGGTGATGTCCCCTCAGGACATCGCGGACGCGGTGCTCTTCGCGCTCTCGGCGCCGCCCAGCGTGCAGATCAGCGAGATCATGATCCGGCCGCTGCAGCAGCTCCAGATGCCCGGCGTCAGCGTGCCCGCTTAGGGCGATGGCCGAGATCGAAGAGCGCAAGAAGCCCACCGTCGCGCGGGAGTACTTCACGGACGAGATCATCGTCACGTGGGAGCCCTCGTTCTGCATGCACTCCGCGCGCTGCCTGATGGGGTTGCCGCAGGTGTTCGACGCCGACGCGCGGCCGTGGATCGCCATCGACGCCGCCTCCGCCGACGAGATCGCCGAGGTCGTGATGCAGTGCCCCAGCGGTGCGCTGCACTTCCGGCGGCTGAACGGCGGCCGGCAGGAGGAAGCGCCCGCAGAGACGACGGTGCGCGCCGTCCGCAACGGCCCGCTCTTTCAGCGCGGCCGCATCCGCATCACCGACAACGAGGGCAAGATCATCCGCGAGGACACTCGCGTGGCGCTCTGCCGCTGCGGCGGCTCCGCCAACAAGCCGTTCTGCGACGGCACGCACCGCGCCATCGGCTTCCAGGCTGACTAGCTTCGCCCGAGCGCCCCGCCAAGCACCTGGCGAACGGTGCGCGCCTGCCGGTCCTTGAAGCCGGTGCGGGCCACGATGGCGCGCGCCGGGCAGTACGGGACACAGATGCCGCAGCCGTTGCAGGCGTCCTTGCGGATCACGAACTGGTTCTTGGCTTCGAAGATCGCTCCCTCCGGGCACATGAACTCGCAGACGCCGCAGTCCATGCAATCAGAGCTGATGATATAACCGTCCGGATTCGCAGCAGCAGGCGAGGCGGCAGGAGGGCGCGCCGCCTCGCCCGCGGGCGCGTCGTGACTCACGACGCGAACTCCGTCGGCACCTTCACCGCTTCGTTGAAGAAGGCCTGAAACGATTGGTTCATCCGGAAGAAGATGTCGGCCTGCAGCTGATCAGACGCGACGAGCTTGAGCGGGACGCCGGCCATCGTCAGCCGGTTGAGCGTGTGCTCCAGGTCCGGCTCGCCGTTTTCCTGGATGTTGCGGACCATGTCGGTCCAGGCGGTGAGTGTGCCCTCGATTGTGAAGTCGGACTGCGGTACCGGGTCGGCCACCTCGGCCACTGAGCTCACCCGGTAGCCCGAGAAGTCGAGCAGGTAGCCGCGTGTGCCGCGCCCGTTGGCGTCGATCTTGATCCCGACCTTCGCCTCAACGTAGCCGAGCTTCTTGAACAGCTCCTCGTCGTCGGCGGCGCGGCTGGCCAGGTCTTCGAACCATTGGCGTGAGGGGAAACTGGTCATCTCGCGGCCTCCCTAGAACGGCGCATCGGCCGGGACTTTCGTGATAGCGCGGCGGTCGAACCCGGCGAGGGCGCAGCGGTTGAGATACTCCTCGCGCATGCGGACCCAGACCAGCCGGATCGCCTCCATGCCCTTGTCGATGCCCTTCACGCCGTCCCCCATCAGCACGGCCAGCGGCTCGATGATGTAGGGGTTGGTGAGGAAGCCGGGGATGCCAAGCTCGGCGACTTCCGCGAGCTGGTGCATCTCGGCGATCGCCTTCTCGCGCTCCGGGTGGTGCGCCAGGAAGTACTTCAGGTGCATCGTCCCGTAGGAGACGTGGCGGGCCTCGTCCTGGATGCAGAGGCGGTAGATCTCCTTCTCCGTCTTGTTCTTGGCCAGGAATTCGCCGCTGCGGAAGATGTCCAGAATCAGACCCTCGCCCAGGACGTGCATCAGGAACGAGCCCTGGACGTAAGTCGGCGCGTGCAAGATCGTCTTCAGGAAGACCTCCGTGCCGGTCAGACAGCGCATCAGGCCGCCGCCGTTGGCCAGCGCGCGCTTGCGGAAGACCTCCAGGTGGCGCGCTTCGTCCATGGCCTGGGTGCAGAGGAACATCTTGACCTCGTGGAAGTGCTGGTTCATCTGCCACACCCACTTCGCCGGGAAGTCGGAGGCGATCATCTCGACCTCTGTTAGCAGCGTCGCGATCTGGCACTGCGCGCGCTCAAGGTCGTCCGGGAGCGGTTTGAGCTCGTCCCAGGGGATGTCGCGGGTGGCGCTCCACTGGCGCGCGGTGGCCTCTTCGTAGAGCGCGACGACGTTGTCGGCCCAGACCTGGTACTTCTCGTTGTAGGTGTAGCCCATGTCAGGAACATCGTCGTCAACTACGGAGCCACGCGGGGCCATGGTGCGTAGCGCCGGCTTGTCTTCGGGCTCGCCGGCGTAGGCGGCGTTGATGTCCTGCAGTGTCAGGCCGCGGTCCGGCTTGCGCATTTCGGCGCGGATGCCCCAGTTCGGCTTGGGGTCCTTCAGCCACTGCAAGTCGAAGCGGCCCTTCTTCAGCTCATCGATGTAGGTGAGCTGGTCCGGCGTGAAGATCGTGCCGGTGCCGTTTGTACTAACCGGTGGAGCCTGTGTCATTTGACCCTCCTTGGGCAAGTGCGCTGGGTTGACTCGCCGTTGCCTTACCTTAGCGGCTGCTAGAATAGGCACGCATGGGGAATTTGCATCAATTTTCGGCGCCGGCGGCCAAATGGTCCGTTCGGCACTTGGCTGCCTGTCCCGCTGGGACGAGGCTGGTGGCGTGAGCGGGCAACCGGAGCCGATGGAGCTTCTCGGCGCGTTCGAGCGCACGGGAGATGGCGTGTACGCTGTCGACTACGACCAGAACATCGTCTTCTGGAACCGGACGGCGGAGCGCCTGCTGGGACACAAGGCGGCTGACGTCCTGGGCCGCAAGTGCTTCGACGTGATCGCCGGCGGCGACTACCTGGGCCACCCCTTCTGCGGCTCCGACTGCGACGTTATCGAGTGCGCGCGCCGGGGTCACGCGCCGCCCAACTACGACGTCCGCACGAAGTCTGCTTCCGGCGAGGCGAGGTGGCTGAACATGAGCATCGTCGTCCTGGCTGGCCGGCGGAAGCGCGCGACGCTGACCGTCCACCTCTTCCGCGACATCACGGAGCAACGCAAACGCCAGCTACGGGCGCCGATCCTGGGCGAGGCAACGGGCGCCGGCGAAGACAACGCGCTCGCCAGGCTCACGCGCCGCGAGTCGGAGGTGCTGCAACACCTGAGCGCTGGGCTGAGCAATGCACAGATCGCGGAAGCGCTCGGGACAAGCGCGACGACCGTCCGCAACCACATCGAGCACCTGCTGGCCAAGCTGGGGGTGCACAGCAAGCTTGAGGCAGTGATATTCGCTGCGCGTTACCGCATCGTCTAGGGATTGCGGACTTAACGGCTGCCATGCGTCATACTCAAAGCAGTGCTGTTCGAAAGCCTGGTCGCGCTCGGCACGCTGATCATGGCGCGCCTCCTCTGGCAACGTCAGCCGAACCTGGCCACCTGCGGCCTGTTCTGGTTCGCGGCCACGGTGATCGTGCTGATCGGCTGGTCCTGGCACGTATACGAGTTCGTGCTGGCGGCGGGCGTGGCCTCCAACGCGGCGGTGACGCTGGCCAACGGCGGCTTCATGCCGGTGGCCGGGCACCGGCGGCTGATGGGCCCGGCCCGCTCCGTCTGGGTGCAGCGGGAGGACGCAAAGCACCTGCTCTTCCTGGGCGATAACTGGGGCAACCGCCACATCCGCTTTAGCGTGGGGGACACGCTGCTGGCGGCGGGGATCGTGCTTTCGTTCTTCAACGTGTGAAGACGGGCCAGGCCGGCCACCCAACCAGCGAACGTATCACTGTGAGCAGGCCTCAACCTGCAAGAAACCCTGCGCGAATCTGCGGCTACGCGCTTAGCGCAGCGATACGAGGTAGTTGTGGATAGCCTCTGCGGCGCGGCGGCCGTCCGCCATGGCCGTGACGACGAGATCGGCGCCGTTCACGTTGTCCCCGCCGGCGAAGACGCCCTGGCGGGTGGTCTGGTAGTCCTCGTCCACGCGGACCGTCTTCCAGTTGGTGGTGCGCAGGCCGGGCGTGGTCTTCTCCAGCAGGTCATCCGGCTCGTAGCCGATGGCCAGCACGACGATATCGACGTTCAGCACGAACTCTGAGCCACGGATCGGCTCCGGGCGGCGGCGGCCCGATTCGTCCGGCGCGCCGAGCTGCATCTTCCGGCACTCCGCCGCGGCGACGGCCCCGCCCTCGCCAACGAAGCGGTAGGGGACGGTCAGGTACATGAACTCGGTGCCCTCTTCGCGGGCGTGCTTGCGCTCCTCCTCGCGGCCCTTCTGCTCGGCCTCCGTGCGGCGGTACATGCATGTCACTTCGCTAGCGCCGAGGCGGATCGCCGTGCGCACGCAGTCCATCGAGGTGTCGCCGCCGCCGACGACCAGCACGCGCTTGCCGGCGACGTCGAGGGGCGTCCGGTAGCGTTCAGGCAGGAGCTCAGGCTCCAGGTTGCCGCGGACGAGGAACTCCGTGGCCTGGTAGATGTTGGCCATCTCCTCGCCTTCAATGCGCATGCGCCCGCCGATCGGGGCGCCGGTGCCCAGGAAGATGGCGTCGTACCCCTGCTTGAACAGGTCGTCGAGCGTCACGTCCTCACCGATGCGGGTGCTGCACTTGAACTCGACGCCCATGCGCTCCAGGTACTCGACCTTCGACTGCAGTATCTCCTTGCGCATCTTGAAGTTGGGAATGCCGTAGAGGAGGACGCCACCCGGCACCGGCCACGACTCGAACACGGTGACGGCGTGGCCGTGCTTGCGCAGCTGCTCGGCGACGGCGATGCCGGCGGGCCCGGAGCCGATCACGGCGACCTTGCGTCCGGTGTCGGGCTGGATGAGCGGCAACGGCACGCCGCCGTGTGTGCGCTGGTAGTCAGCGATGAACGATTCGAGCTTGCCGATCGACACCGGCGGCTGCTTGCCGTACGGCGCCGGCCTGATCGCAAAGCCCACCACGCAGCTGCCCTCGCACAGCGATTCCTGCGGGCAGAGGCGGCCGCACATATCGGGGAGGTTGGACGTCTCCCGGAAGACGGCGGCCGCGCTGTTGATATCGCCCTTCTCCAGGAAGAGGAGGGCGCGCGGGATGTCATTGCCGGTGGGACACGCTTCCTGGCAGGGCGCGGCCGGGCAGTGGATGCAGCGCTCCGCCTCCACGACAGCCGAGTCCAGGCTGTAGCCGAGGTAGGACTCGTCCCAGTTGTGGATGCGCTCCTCCGGCTTCTGCTTCGGTACCGGAACGACCGGTATCAGCAACCGGCGGTGGTTATCGGTTTCCTGTGGGCTTCTTTCAGCAACCATATGGTTCGCTAATTCTAGCAGACGGCGGGGTATACGAATGGCCGCGGACTGGCGTGGCGCTCCTCTCAACGAATGAGAGACCGAAATAACGAATCACACCTGCAGGGGCTGACCGCCTGATTCGTTGTTCGTTGGGCCGGAGACCGTTCGTTGAACAGGAATCGCCTTAGCCAGCCGGTTGCGGCGCGATGGCGCCCGCCTGGCGGCCGTCGCCGTCTGTGGCAGGCGCTTGTTCGTAGGTCATGCGATACAGGTTGGCGTAGATGCCGCCGCGGGCCAGCAGCTCCGCGTGCGTGCCCATCTCTGCGATCTTCCCGCCTTGCACGACGACGACACGGTCCGCCCCGCGCACCGTCGAGAGGCGGTGGGCGATGACGAACGACGTGCGGCCCTTCAGCAGCCGCTTGAGGGCGTTCTGGATCACGACCTCTGTGCGCGTGTCGACGTTTGCGGTCGCCTCGTCGAGGATGAGGATGCGCGGGTCGGCGATGACGGCTCGCGCGAAGGCGATGAGCTGGCGCTGCCCGACCGAGAGGTTCTGGCCGCGCTCGTGCAGCTCCGTGTCGTAAGCCTGGGGCAAGCGCTTGATGAAGTCGTGCGCGCCAACGGTCTTCGCCGCTTCCTCGATCTGGGCGTCCGTCGCGTCGAGGTTGCCGTAGCGGATGTTCTCCTTCACCGTGCCGCTGAACAGGAACGGGTCCTGCAACACCAGCCCCAGGCGTCGCGCCAGCGAGCCGCGGCTGATCTCGCGGATGTCGTGCCCATCGATGAGGACGCGGCCGGCGGTGACATCGTAGAAGCGGGCCACCAGCGAGGTGAGGGTGCTCTTGCCGGCGCCTGTGGGGCCGACGATGGCCACGGTCTCGCCCGGCTTCACGTGCAGGCTGACGTCGTCCAGCACCTTGGTACCGGGGACGTACTCGAAGGTCACGTGGTCGAACTCCACCTCGCCCTTGATGTCGGCGAGGGCTACGGCGTTCTCGGCGTCGACGATCTCCGGCTTGGTGTCCAGCACCTCGATGATGCGCTCGCCGCCGGCCATCGCGCGCTGGAGCTGCGTGTACTGGAGGACGAGGTTGCGCACCGGGTCGAAGAAGCGCTGCACGTAGAGCGCGAAGGCCAGCACGACGCCGACGGTCATCGTCCCGTTTAGCACCCGGAAGCCGCCGAAGACGATGACCAGCGCCGTGGCCACGGCGACCAGCATCTCTACGATCGGCATGACAGCGGCGGTGATGCGCCCCGCGTCCACGTTGGCGTTCAGGTTCTCGGCGTTGATGCGGTCGAAGCGGCGGGCGTTCTCGCTCTCGCGGGAGAGGCTCTGGATGACGCGGACGCCGGACACGTTCTCCTGGAGGTTGGCGTTGACGACGGCGATGGCCTGGCGCACACGGACGAAGGACTGGCGCGCCCTGATCTGCCAGAGCGCGATGATGACGATCAGCACGGGTACGGTGGTGAACGTGATCAGCGAAAGCTGCACGTCCTGGATCATGAGGAAGAAGACGACGAGGAACAGCCCGAAGAAGTCCGCCAGCACGGTGAGCACGCCGGTGGTGAGCAAGTCCTGGAGGACGGCCACGTCGTTCTGGACGCGGGACATCACGCGGCCGATCTCGTTGCGGTCCAGGAAACTGAGCGAGAGCTTCTCGATGTGGTCGAACATCTCCGTGCGGATGGTCAGGAGGACGCGGTGGCCGACGTAGGCCGTCGTGATCTGCTGGATCCACTGCGTGAGCCAGCCGACGAGCGCTAGTGCGGCGAGCGCACCGCCGATGCGGGCGACGCCGCTAACGTCGCCATTGGCGATGTATTTGTCGGTGGCCTTGCCGATGAGGTAGGGCTGGGCCGTGGAAGCGACGGCGAAGATGATCATCGACAACGTCGCCAGGACCACCTGCAGCCGGTAGGGCTTGAGGTACGGCGCCATGCGCCGGATCACCTTCTGGTCGTAAACCTTGCCCAGCTCATCGTCGTCCCAGCCGTCGGTGCTGCGGCGCAGGTTGCCCGCGCCCGGCCCGCCGGGCCGCCCGGCCATGCCGCCACCCCAACCGACGCCGGCGCCTCCCCAGAGTCCCACCGTTAGTTCCCCGCCGCCGTGGCCAGCGCGCTGTCCTGGCCGGACAGCGCCTCTTCCTGGTCCCGCAGCTCCAGGTCGTAGATCTCGCGGTAGATGCCGTCGCTGGCCAGCAGCTCCTCGTGGCGGCCTCGCTCTACAATCCGTCCCTCGCGCAGGACGATGATCTCGTCCGCCATCTTCACCGTGCGCAGCCGCTGCGCGATCACGAACGTCGTGCGGCCTTCCATCACGCGCGTCATTGACTGCTGGATCTGGTACTCGGTCTGCGTGTCGACGCTGGAGGTGGAGTCGTCCAGGATCAGGATCCGGGGATCCAGCAGCAGCGTCCGCGCGATGGCGACTCGTTGCTTCTGGCCGCCGGAGAGCGTGATCCCGCGCTCGCCGACCCAGGTGTCGTAGCCGTCTTCCAGGCTCGTGATGAACTCGTGGATGTGCGCGGCCTTCGCCGCCGCCTCTATCTGCTCTTGCGTGGCCTCGATAGCGCCGTAGGCGATGTTATCGCGGATGGTGGCGCTGAACAGAAAGACGTCCTGCTGCACGATGCCGATCGCCCGGCGCAGCGAGGCCAGCGTCACCTCACGGATGTCGTGCCCGTCGATCGTGATGCGGCCAGAGGTGACGTCGTAGAAGCGGGGCATCAGCTGGACGACGGTGGTCTTACCGCTGCCGGTGGGCCCCATCAGGGCGATGACCTGCCCCGGCTTCGCATCGATGTCGATATCGCTCAGCACCGGCGCTACCGCGTCGTAGCCGAAGGACACGCCCTCGAAGCGAACGTGCCCGCGGACGTTCGTTAGCTCGATCGCGCCGGGCTTGTCGCGGATCGCCGACTCGGCGTCGAGGACCTCATACAGGCGCTGGCCGGCCACGTTGGCGCGGGCCGAGATCATGATGATCCACCCCAGCACGCGCACGGGGGCCTGGAGGACGGTGAGGTAGAGGAGGAACGCCGTCAACTCACCAACGTCCATGTTGCCGTGGGCCACCTCTACGCCGCCCACCCAGAGCGTCGCGGCCGTCGCCGCCAGCCAGAGGCCGGTCATCGCCGGCGAATTGACAGCGGTGACGCGGCTGGACTCGTACGCGCTATCGTAGAGGGCGCGCGCCTCCTTGCGGAACTTGGCGCTCTCGTATTCCTCGCGGGCGAAGGCCTTGACCACGCGCGCGCCGGAGAGCGCCTCCTGGAGGACCGTGGCCATGCGCGCCATCCCCTCCTGTATCCGGTACCAGAGCGGGCGTAGCGTGATCGCCATCACCGTCGAGCGCCAGGCGATGATCGGGATGAACAGCCAGACAACAAGCGCGAGCTGCCAGTTGGTGATCAGCATCAGGACCAGCACTGCCACCAGCAACAGGACCACGTAGAAGCCGCGCGCCAGACCCATGGAAATATACATGCGCACGGCCTCCACGTCCTGCGTGGCGCGGGACATCACGGCGCCCGTCTGCTGCTGGTCGTGGTAGGCGTAGGAGAGGCGCTGCAGCCGGTCGTAGACGCGGTTGCGGATGTCGTAGGCGACGCGTTGGCTGATCCACTCTCCGAGGAACGTCTGGCCGTAGGCGAAGACCCCACGCACGACGGCGGTGGCGAGGATGACGCCGGCCGCGATGACGAGCAGGTGCTTGTGGCCGTGCGCCACGTACTCCCCGTTCTCCTTCTGGATGTCGAGGCCGTAGTCGATCGCCCAGCGGATGACCTGGGGCATGGCGATGATGGCGGCGCTGGATGCGATGACACAGAAGAGCAGGAGCGCCGAGCGCCGTTTGTAAGGGCCTAGAAAGCCCAGGAGCCGAAGAGCATACATTCGCGAAAGTTTCGGGGCTGGGGGAATGACTGGCCCTTCGATTGTAACGAGACCTTACCGTTAACGTAAAGGAAGCGCGTCCGTTATAGAGGAGCAGCGGCGATACTGACCGGCGCCTGTGCCTGCGACGCAGACCAGGGGCACAGCCGAGCGCGCGCCCGGCTAACCCGGCTGCTGCTGGTTGACTGTGACGTTGTGCCCGATCAGCGGGCATTGGGCGCTATGCGCGTACGGCAGCCCGGCGGCCGCCTCAAGAACGGCGATCGTGTCCTGCGCGTCGACGGCGCCGGAGCAGTCCACGTCGCCCCAGGCCGTGTCGACGGCGCTGATGTGCACGCCGTCGCCAACTCCCGGACAAGGCAGATGCTGCCCGAATGACACTGCTGCTGTGTGATCCAGCGGGCCCAGGGCGTCCTTCGCGCTGACGGAGCCGTCGCAGTTCAGATCGCCCTGCTTGCGATGGGTGGGGCCGGCCGTCGGCGTCGGACTGGGTGTCGGGGTTGGTGAGGGGCTTGGTGTCGCCGTCGGGCACGGATTCGGGTTCACAAACGGATCGTAGTCCACGGTGGCTAGCGACGAGTCGTCCGGGTGGTGGTATATCTTGGCTTCAATCTGCACGGCGTCACAGTAGCCCCAGTTGTTGTACTCGGCGTTGATGTTGCCGCTTACGCCCTGCAAATAGAGCGCGAAATCGATGGCCGGCGTGTGGAAGACGTTCGTGCGGTCCATCGCCGAACCGATGGTCGCCAGGATGGTCGCCGAATCGTTCGGGTCAGGGTCTATGAGCCTGATCCCGTTCCGCACCGAGTAGAACTGGGTGTTGGAAATCATGACGGATGTGTTGCTCGCGACCATCCCGAACGTGCCGTCTACTTCGATGGCGGTCGCGTCGGTGTTCTTCAACGTGTTGATGTCGATGTCCGCGGAGCCGCCGGCGACCTGGATGAGGGTCACGTTCCCGCCCTGCCCGTCGACTGTGTTGGCGCGAATATGGATGTTGTTGCCGCCGGTCATGTAGATGTTCGTCCCGTTCACGGTGTTCGCTTGAACGTAGGTATCGTGCCCGCCCTGGATGGAGATGCCCCAGCCGGTCTGGCCCACCGGGCCCACGGTGTTGTTGTCCATGCTGCCGCCCGCGCAGATGCAGATGATGCCCGAACCCTCTGACGCCGAGACCGTGTTGTGGCTGATGGTAGGGTTGGAGGGTATCGGCGCGCTATTGGCGATCACTCCGGCGCCGTTTGTACCGTGGATCGTGTTCATGGACACTTCCTGGCCGCTCCCTGTCATGACCACCCCCACGGTGACGCCCGAGTCGCTGGCGTGGGGTGAGCCGTCTATGTCCAGGCCGCTTACTTTGTCGCCGGCGCCCCACAGCGTGAAGACGTCCACGCCGTTGGCGGGATCGGCACGCTGGACCATTGCGACGCCGGAGACCTGCCCGCCCGTCGCCGCCGGGCCGAGGATGGTGACGTTGGCCGGAGACACGGTGATAGCCGGCTCAAAGTACGTCCCGGGGCAGACGAGGATCGTGTCCCCCGGCTGCGCTTCGGCGACCGCTTCGTGGATGCTGTTGGCCGACGTGAGATAGATCACCCCGCCGCAGGGCGGGTTCACAACGATCGAGGGTGAGAGAAGACCAAGCGAAGGCGTGACGCCGCCACCCACAACCAGGGCCATCATTGCCAGCAGCGCGGCGAACGCAATCCTCTTCGACATGCGGGCGGCTTGAAGCATACGCCGCGCGAAACTCTGTAACAAGATTGACGGAACTAGTGCTTCCTCTCACGAATCAATCCGGTATCCTAGGTGAGCCATGGTCATCGCCGTACGTTACCTTGTCCGCCCGATGCGGATCGAAGACATCCCGCAGGTCATGGAGATTGAGCGGGAGTCCTTCCCCACCATGTGGCCGCCCACGGCCTTCCGCCGGGAGCTGCAACAGAACCGCCTGGCCCACTACATCGTCGTCGTGGAAGACAACCCCAGCGTCCCTCACCAGGCCGAACCGTCCACGCCCGGCCCGATCGGCCGTTTCCTGGGCGAGATCAAGCAGATGCTGGCCGGCGATGAGGACGTCCCGCTACCCCCGCCGGACCAGCGGCCGGAGCTCGTCGTCGGCTTCATCGGCATCTGGATGATGGCCGACGAGGCGCACATCGTGACCATCGCCACGCGCGGCACCCACCGCGGCCACGGCATCGGCGAGGCGCTCCTCATCTCAGCCATCGAGACGGCGCAGGCCCGCTCCCAGCCGCTGGTGACGCTGGAGGTGCGCGTCTCCAACGACGCCGCCATCGCCCTCTACGAGAAGTACGGCTTCCAGGAGGTCGGACGGCGGCCGCGCTACTACTCGGACAACCACGAGGACGCCTACGTGCTGACGATCGAATCCGTGCTGACGCGCCGCTACCGGGCGCGCTTCGACGAGCTGCGCGCCGCCCACGCCCGCCGCTGGGGCGATTTCGCGGCGATCTGACGTGACCCACGACGATAGGTTCGAGCTGGCCCCCATCGCCCCGGAGCTCTTCGTGCCGGACGTCGATGCTGCCGTCGATTTCTACGAGCGAGTGCTGGGCTACACGCTTCTGCGCAAGGAAGGCGAGCCGGCGACATTCGCCATCGGCCATATCAACGGCGCCACGATCATGTTCATGAGCGACCGCTGGTACACCGGCCCCCGTGCCGAGCTGGACGGCCGCGGCGCCGGCCTCGACATCCGGGTCATGGTGCCGGACGTGGACACGGTCTACGAGCGGGTGCGCGAGGTGGCGCCGGTCATGCACCCTATTGGCGACCGTGATTACGGCCTGCGCGACTTCATCATGCGCGATCCCAACGGCTTTCGCTTGAGGTTCGCATCGCCGCTCCGCTCGTAGCGGAAGCCTTCAGGCTTCCAGCGGCGTCTGGCGGAGTGCCAACGTGCGGCGCCCCCACACCGATGGAGGTCTGAAGACCTCCGCTACGCACCCAGGCCCTTCCGGCGGTTGCTGCTGCGGGGCTGCCGGTTTACCCTGAACGCGTCATGAGCAGCACGCCGATCGAGAAGCTGCAGCGCCAGCTTGGCCAGGTGGCCGCGCTGCGCGGCCGCGGCCCCGTCTCGTACGGGTACGGCCAGTGGGTGGACGAGACACATCACATCCTGGTCACGGCCTTCGGCGAGGGGTCGGCGCAGGAGACGGGCTTCCTGGAGATCGTCGGCGAAGGCGCGGAAGCGCGCGGCTGGGGGCTGCCGCTGGCCCCGGCGAACCAGTGGGGCATGCAGTCCCGGCTGGCGCGGGCGGAGGCGTTCCTGCGGGACGTCGTGGCTGCGCGAGCCGGAGCCTGATCGCGGCGTTAGCGCGGCCGCCTGCGGACGCCGGTAACCGTCACGATTCCGAGCGTGGCCAGCCCTAGCGCCGGGAGCAGGTAGCGTGCCAGCCACCCCAATTCGACCGCGCCTCCTTCGCTGCTGTCTGCGCTTTCGGCGGGCGCACCGGGAACGGGTGCACTGGATTTCAGTGGGCCTATTACTTCTCGCGTGTTCACGTCGACCCTGAAGTTTGTGAAGTCCTTCATCACTTCACCAACCCGTGGATCGCCGTTGAGGTTCACCCAGTCTTCGCCGGGCTGCAGAATCGCGACTGGCTTCTTGGCTTCGCAATCGAACCAGGGCGGTCCGCAAGGATCATACTGTGTCAAGGACAGTATTTGTCCGTCGCTTACTCGGTAGACCACCTCGTAAGCATCACCGGAACAGGGATGGTCTGTACACATGAGTGGAGGGCCAAACTGCGGCCACGGGGTAGGACCGGCAGCGGACGCCAATCTGGCACTCCAGAACGGAGCCAAGGAGGCGAGGAGTAGCAATGCTGACGCGATCACGAATCGACTCATTGAGGTGCATCCCTCACTTCCACAGGGCCACGGAGGCCACTCCATAGCAGGCTTGCTGCGAATCATGGTTATCGATGACCAACTGGAGGGTCATTGTGCCCCCTGAATGGGCTGTAATGGTTCCCTTGTAGGGCCTAATGAGGCCTACCGCAATCCAATTGCGCGCGGCGCCACGGAACTTGCCTTCATTGTTTACAAGGTCGAATTGGAAGTATGCATCCTGGACATCGTCACCGTTATTTAGACCAATGTAGCTCTGCACCACCCAGGTCTTGTCGGATGGGCTCGCGCCCGAGAAGAGACCTCGGGACGCTAAGCCGTTCGCAGCAACGCAGACGTTTTGATCCACGGTGCCGTAATAGTTCAGGGTATATGCATGTGTGGCAGCGGGTGGCGCAGCGAAGAGACAGAGTGCGACGGCACCGATGCCTATCACGGCAATTTTCCATGGGTGGCTCGCCTGCTTGGAAGTCATGGCAGGTTGGTGCGCCTCCTGAAGGCGAAGCCCGCCACCGACATCACCAGGCCAAGGGTGAAGCTGAAGACCGGGATGCCGGCCGAAGATGCAGCCACGGAAGTTAGCCAATTCAGAAGACCTTCCTCAACGCCGCGCCGGCCCTCACCCACGCGCAGGATACGACCGTTAGAAGCATCGAAGACGTACTTATCGGTGGCGGGATCCTGGAACGTGCCATCAGCAATGTCGTCAGCATGAACGATGGCGGTGCGCTGACCCGGATGAGGAACGAATCCTGTGCCCAGCTTCATCGGATCAGAAACGGCTGGATCCCAGCTCAACATCGCTGAAACCTTGCCGGTGTCTTCATCGTACAGGACTTGATAAACATATCCGGGGCAGAGGTGGCTCGAACACTCTCCGTCCTCTGCGGACCCAGCAGAAAGCGACGACAGCGCGCCCGCAATCAATGCGGTCGCAAATGAGATGACCGCCACAAACGCGAACAGCCTGGCGATCACTGGTATCCCGCCCTTGCTCTGAAGTCAAACCACTGGCCGTTGGCATCAATATTGTGGATCCATAGCTGCACAGCCATACTTCCGCCAGCGTGCGTCGTGATGGTACTGCCGTAAGTTCGCCCGCTTCCCCAGTCGCGAACGGGAACGCCATAGTCTCCAACGAGGCAGCAATAGATCATGTCGGAATCGAACACCTGGTAATCAAAGAAAACCGTCTGAAGATTATCCCCGCCGGAGAGAGTTATTCGAGTGTCAATGGTCCAATCTTTGTCATTCGGCCCCGTGTTCGAATAAGGCTGGAAATACGGCTCCGCGCTCGCGGCCACGTAAACATGCCCGCTCGACGCTGGGAGCAGCGTAACGTTGTGGCCGCTCACAGATACCGGACCCCCGGGCCAGAAGGCTATGCACAATAGAGCGAGCCCCACAGCCGCCAGTAACTCACGGCACAGGGTCGAAACGAATGTTTCCCCAGCCATTTCGGGCACCCTAGTAATACCCCGCGTCGGCTTGCAGATAGAAGCACTGTGAGAAAAAGTCCTGATTGTTGACGGTCGTAAGCATGTCAAACGTCGAACCAACATGTGGGCTGATGGTGCTGCTGAACTGCGCCTCACCCGGGATGATCCAATCGTAGTTCGAGTGTTGGAAGTGCCAATCAGCGTTAGTCGCGTCATCCCAGACGGTGGAGTCGAACCAGGCATCCTGGTACCTGTCGCCACCACCGTCTAGTGAAAGCGTGAAAGTGATCGCCCAATTCTTATTCGTCGGCCCTCGGTTGTTGTACTGCGTGGTTACGACGCTGGTACCGCCATTCACGCAGGTATACTGATAAGCGCCTGGGACCGGCGTCATGTTGTGTGCGCGGGCTGCCGGAATTGGATCACCGATGATAGCGGCGAGCACCAAAACGAGGGGAATGAGGCGAATTGGCAGCTTCCTCATGGCGCCCCCAAACTAGCCCCGAAGGGTCAGCCTGTCAAAGTCTCTCTCTCTCTCCGGTGGGCACGTAGCCCGCTGCGGCCCAGCAGCGCGATTGCAGCTCACTAGTTCTCACTCTGTCATCGAAATGCGCGTGTGTGACGCGAGGCGATGACGCCCTGAACCTAAGACTCGGCCTTGATCCGCGCAGCGGCGGCGATCACCTCGGCCGCCGCGTCGTAGGAGAGGCGGGCAGTGTTGACGGTCACGTCGTAGAGACGCGGGTCTTCCACGTCCACTTTCCAGAACTTGCGGTGGAAGGCGGCTCGGGCCTGGTCGCGCCCGGTGGCCCGCTTCTTCGCTTCCTCTAGCGTGATGCCGTCCTGCTCCGCCACGCGCGCCCAGCGCACTTCCGGCGGCGCCACGCAGAGCACGTTGAGGACGCGCGGCACATCGCGCAGGATCATCTGGCTGCCGCGGCCCAGGATGACGACTCGCCCGGACGCGGCGATCTCGCGGATGATCGTGCTCATCGTCTCCAGGTAGCGCTTGTCGGTGATGCCGGCCTCTTCCTGGGGGCGCGCCATATCAGCGTAGGTCTGGGAGAGCACCGCCTCAAGGCCGGCGCCGGCGCCCGCGGGGTCCGCCCCGCTGGCCGTAGAGCTTTCCAGCATCGAGTTTATCGCCGCGGCTACGCGCTGACGGAACGTCGCGGAGCGCTCGTCGTGCCGGGCTACGGCGCCGACAGGGACGCCGCAGCGGCGCGCGGCCTGCACCATCAGCTGCTGATCGACGAAGTCAATGCCGAGCAGGGTGGCCACGCGCCGGCCAACCTCGCGCGCGCCGCTCGTCATCTCGCCGGACATAGTGATCACCGGCATCTGGCTGACCTCCCGCCTCGCATTCGCCCCCTCACGAGGCGCCCTCAGTATAGAGGCGGGCCGGGCGCTGTCAACGCCCGGCCCGGTATCGTTTCCGTTACAGGCTATCCCTACTGCATCGTCAGCGTGCCGGTCATCAGCGTCGGGTTGAAGTCGTCGCGGAAGTTGTATGTCCCCGCGTCGAGGGTGCCGATCGCCGTGCCGGTGCCGCCGCCCTTGTCGATGTCCGGCGAGATGATGTCGTCGTCGGTATCGAACTGGCGGTCGGGGCCATCGATGCGCAGGTTATGCACGAACTGGCCGTTGTTGGTCAGCTTGATCCCGAACTTCTTGCCGGCCTCCAGGGTGATGGTGCCCGGGTCGAAGACGTTGTCCTGCATCGCCACGTCCGCCGACTGATCGTACTGGCCCTCCGGTCCCGGCGTCGGCGAGCCGGACGCAGTGCCTTCAACGATCAGCGCGCCGGTGGCGTACGACTCCGAGGTGTTGGGGTCGGTTGCTGTCGGGTCCTGGAACTTGATCTGGCCGGCGTTGTCGAAGCGGAGAATGGCGAACCCGTCCGTATTCGGCTCGATCAGGTCGCCGCCGCTGACGGTCTTCGGGTCGCTGCCGACAGGAACGGCCACGAAGTCGTCCGCTGTGCTGTACTTGCCGTCCGGGCCGGCGATGCGGAGGCCGTGGGAGAGGGTGCCCTTGTTGTGGACGAGTATCTTCACGGTCTCGCCAACCTCTACGGTGGGCGCGCTGGGACTGAACGTGGTCGCGCCCTCGTCGCCGTTGATTGTCATCTCGATCGTGCGCGTGGCCTGGGCCTCGTCGATCACCTGGCGGTCGTCGAGCTGAACCAGCTCCTGCTCGGGGCCAAAGACCATCTGGATGCGGTCGCCGTCGTGCGGGATAAAGCGGCTCCAGTCGCTCAGCTTCTTGCCGTTGACGAAGACCTG
>DATKKM010000007.1:0-30457 GCA_035542855.1 Dehalococcoidia bacterium | reverse complement strand
CCGTTCTTGATCTCGTACACCTTCTGCGCGGTGATGCGGAAGTTCTCCCGGGACTCGGCGATCGAGGGGATGCGGTGGCCGACGACGTAGTAGCCGTCGCTCACCTCGCGGATGATGTCGTGCGGATCGCGGTCGCCGGGGACGAAGGCGGTGTTGGACATGCGGATGAGCGGCACGAAGGAGGCATCGGTGGCCTTGTAGTGGCCGTTGGGCTCGGCGTTGAAGAGGGCAGCGGTCTGGCGGCTGTTGGAGAAGCCGTTGAAGATGCCTTTGTCGATGTGGTAGACGCGCTTGCCGGGCGTCCCTTCGTCGTCGTACGCGTAGTAGCCGTAGCCGTCGACGGTCGGGTCGCTGAAGGCGGTGACGAGGTCGGAGCCGACGCGCTTGCCGAGCTGGTTGTCGTGGATGTCGCGGAGGAGCCAGGAGCGGCCGGCGTATCCCGTCTCGAACTTGAGCGCACGGTCCAGCTCCGTGGGGTGGCCGACGACTTCGTGCGAGACGAGGGCGTTGTAGTGCGGGTCGGTGACGACGACGACCTCCTTGTCGGTCGCCTTGAGCGGGCGGCAGGCGGCGAGCGCCACGGTGTCGCGGGCGAGGGCCAGCGAGAAGTCCATCAGGTCGTCGTACTGGATGAATTCGGTGTCGATGCCGTGGACGATCAGCTCCCAGCCGCGCATGTGGCCGCAGAAGTCGTACAGCTCCTGGTAGCCGCCCTCGCTGGCGGCGATAACAAAGCAGGTGCCCTGGGTGATGGCGCGGGTCTGCTGGATGTTGGCGCCCTCCGAGCTGACGAAGAGCTGGCGCTCCAGCTGGGTTGTGGCGGAAACGTAGTTGTAGGCGACGGCCTTGTCGAGCCCCGAGAGGCGCGCGCTGACGTCGCGGACGTAGTGGGAGACGTCGTCGAGGGGGACTTCCCGCGGGTCGAGTTCGTACTTGGCGTCGATGGTGTCCTGGCAGACGTCGATGGGCGCCAGGCGGGTGTCGTAGAGGCTGCTGCCGAGCGCCCCGAAGCGGGTGCGCGCGCCCTCCTTGGAGCGGGCGTTGGCGACGGCGCGGTCGTAGGCGTGGTCCAGCGCATCGCGCAGGCGCTCGTTCAGGCGGGGGAGGTCGGCGGCGCCCACCAGCTCGTTGAAGTAGCCGGGGGCGGTGATGCGGTCCCCGGCCAGCACGCGCACTCCGAAGGCGAAGCCGTAGTCTTCGCCGGAGAACTTGTCCATCCCGTTCTCGGAGACGGCGCCCTTGCCCTCGCTGATCTCGACGCGGGCGTCGGCGTAGCGGCAGAAGCGCTTGCCCCTGGCGTACTTGGAGACGAGATCGAAGACGGCGTCGCGAATGTCCTGGATGACGTCGATGCTTACCTTTTCGGGCACGGGACTCCTCTCACGGGTAGAGGTGGGGCAGTGGCAGGTTGGGCGCGTCGCAAGGGCTTGCTGTGATTGTGTGTCGAGTGCGGCGCGGCGGTCAAGGCGGGCAACGAACCGGCAAACCTACGAACCCACAAACCGGGGGTCGTGAACGCGCATCGGAAGCGATGCCGGTCTGTTGGTTTGTAGATTGGCATCGTCTACGCTAGTAGCCGATGAGCGTACTGAGCGACCATACGATACGGGAGGCGCTGAAGTCCGGCCGCATCGGTATCGAACCGCTGGACGAAGGCGCGATCCAGCCGGCCTCGGTGGATGTCAGGCTGGACTCGACGTTCCGCATCTTCCGCGTGACCAGCCGGCCATACGTGGATGTGCAGCAGCCGATGGATGACCTGACGGAGCTGGTGGAGATCGCGCCGGAGGAGCCGTTCGTGATCCAGCCGGGGAGCTTCTGTCTGGGTTCGACGGTGGAGACGATCACGTTGCCGGACGACATAGTGGCGCGCGTGGACGGCAAGTCATCGCTGGGGCGGCTGGGGCTGCTGGTGCATGCCACGGCGGGGTACGTCGACCCGGGGTGGACGGGCAAGCTGACGCTGGAGCTTTCGAATCAGTCGCAGATGCCGATCGCGCTGTACTACGGGATGCGGATAGCCCAGATCAGCTTCCTGGAGATGACCACTCCGGTGGACAGACCATACGGCAGCCCGGAGCTGGGCTCCAAGTACCAGGGCCAGACGGGACCGACGCCCTCCCGCATTTCGGCGGAGTTCAGGAAGCGGGACGGCTAGCGGGTGCTACAATCGCCGTGGGAAACAGGCCGCAGAGGCGAATAGCGTAGACGTGGAGGAGTCTGTCATGCAGGCTCCTCTTTTGCATTCACGAGGAGAGCACGTGAAGCTTCCCGGCGCCGTTGTGCGCACCGTAGTCCAACCTATCCGGGCGTTCGTCCAGACCGAGGTGACGAGCAGCGTGGTGCTGCTCTTCGCGGCGGCCGCTGCGCTCGTCTGGGTGAACTCGCCGTGGGACAGCTCTTACCGTGATGTGTTCGAGCATGTCATTTCCATCGACGCCGGGTTGTTCACGATTGACCTTGACGTGCGTCACTGGATCAACGACGCGTTGATGACGCCGTTCTTCTTCGTCGTTGGGCTGGAGATCAAGCGGGAGGTCCTGCGCGGCGAGCTCGCCGGCCACGACCGGGTGCTGCTGCCAGTTTTCGCGGCGCTTGGCGGGATGGTGATGTCGGGTCTGATCTACGCTTCGCTGAACGCCGGCGGTGATGGCGCGCACGGCTGGGGCATCCCGATGGCCACGGACCTGGCGTTCGCGCTTGGCGTGCTCGCGCTGCTGGGGCCGCGGATCTCGTCGTCGCTGCGAGTGTTCCTGCTCGCCATGGCGATAGTCGACGACATGCTGTCGATCCTGGTGATCGTCTTCTTCTACTCCGGCTCGGTGGATTTCGTATGGCTGGGCGCGGCGGCCGCGATTATCGTCCTGACGTACTCGATGCGGTTGGTGGGGGTGCGTGCGATCGTGGCGTATGTCCCGGCGGGCGTCTGTCTCTGGATCGCTGTTTTCGAATCTGGGGTGAGCACGACGCTGGTGGGCGTCTCGCTGGCGTTGCTGACTCCTCTACATGAGCACTATGGGTGGGGCGCACTGCGAGGCAACCTAAGCACGATCTCGAAGCTCTTTCACGGTTCGGAGCGGCGAGAGGCCGATATCGCGAGTCAGCGCGGAAGCGAGTCGGAGGGGGAGTCCCCGCTGGAGCGATTGGAGAGATTGGTGCACCCTTACACCAGCCTCGTCGTCGTGCCGGTCTTTGCGCTGGCGAATGCGGGACTGTCTCTGAATTCGCACACCCTGAGCGATTCGCTTTCAAGCGCGCCGGCGCTGGGGATCGTGCTCGGGCGGTTGATTGGGAAACCTCTGGGGGTGCTGGCGCTTTCGTGGATCGCTGTGCGCTGCGGGCTCGCCACGTTGCCCAGGGCGACGCGCTGGCCGGAGATTCTGGGCGTCGGAATGCTGGGTGGTGTTGGATTCACCGTGGCGCTGTACGTCAACGAGCGCGCGTTTGACGATCCGCTGTTGACGGACGAGGGGAAGCTGGGCATCCTCGCCGGGTCGCTCTTCTCGGGCCTTGTCGGCCTGGTGACGCTGTGGCTTTTGACCAGCCGGGACCGCGGGCCCGTTACTGAAAGATGATGACGTCCGGGTCCAGGTCCACGATCTGCTGATCCGTCAGGGGCGGGTCGTCCTGGTGGAAGAAGACCTTGATGCCGGCGTGCTCCGCTGGCTGAGCGAAGGTGGCGAACTTCTTCACCTTCACCTCCGGCTTCCCGAAGCCGTCCATATCGATCACGAGATGCACGCGTGAGAAGCGCTGGATGTCCGCCTTGTTCGTGATCATGCCCTCGTCGAACTGGTGGACGATCAGCACCTTGTCGCTGAGCCCGTTCGCTTCCACGAACGACTCCAGTTCCTGCTGCACGGCGTTGACCTGAGCGGCGTCCAGGTGGCCGATGACCTGGCCCGGTACCTGGCCCTCGCTCATCGTGAACTCCGGGTCCATGGCCACGTGCACGTGCGAGTCGCGCAGGTACGGCTCGATCTTCTTCAGCTCGGAGACGGGGTCGCCGCGGCCGTTCTGCAGGTCCAGGAACACGAGGAAGTGGTCCCGGCAGGCGAGGTCGATGTACTGCTGCAGGGTGTCCGGGTCCACGTAGTTCAGGTAGAGGCCGTCTTCGCCGGGATCGGCCTGGGCGGTGGCGTAGACGATATGGAAGGCCGGCTGCACGCCGCGCAGGCCGTTAAGGCTATCGATGCTCGCCGCCTGCTCCTGGAGGAGCCCGGGGAGGTCCTGCAGCGGGTGCTGTCCCAGGATGCCGAGCTGCTCCGCGTAGGGGTTGCCGTAGAAGGAGACGATCTGGTTGGCGGAGAGGAAGGAGCGCGTGACTGCGGGCGCACAGCCGTTGGCCGGGGAGGGAGCAGGAGCCGTCGTGGCGCCCGGCGACGACGCCCCGGTGGGTGTGGGAGAGGCCGTGCGAGAAGGGTCGGCGGACACGACGCCGGCGTCCCCGCCGCTGCCGCCAAAGGGCCAGCCGACGAGCGCATAGAGGGCGATCAGGAAGACGAGGAGGATGCCGGCTTCAACGGCGACGAGTTGCAGGCGGGTCATCTGGGCACCGGGGCGAATTATAGGCGCGGTTATCCACGCTGCGGCAACTTTTCCACAGCGGGCGCTCTCCTGATAGACTCAGCGGACGGGAAGGAGAGAAGTATGGACCCCAGCGGCAAGATTGCACTCATTACGGGCGCGGGCTCAGGCATTGGGCGGGCGACGGCGCTGGCCCTGGCTAAGGCCGGCGCCGCGGTAGTGGTGGCGGACGTGGACCAGAACGGCGGCCGGGAGACGGTGGTGGAGATCGAGGACCTGGGCGGCCGGGCCGCGTTCACGCGCGTTGACGTGCGGAACCGGGCGAACCTGGAAGCGATGATCGCCTTCACGGAGATGATGTTCGGGGGGCTGGACATCCTGCACAGCAACGCTGGCGTCGGCACGCCGAGGCCGCGTTTCCCTGACTCCCCGCTGGAGGGCTGGGAGCGGACGCTGGCGATCGACCTCTGGGCGGTGATCGCCGGGGCGCAGGTGGCGGTGCCGGCGATGAAGCGGCGCGGCGGCGGCATCATCATCAACACGGCGTCGATCGCCGGGCTGATGGCGTACGCGCCGGACCCGATCTACGCGGCCGCCAAGCACGGCGTCGTTGGGTTCACGCGTTCGATGGAGCACCTGAAGGCGGAGGCCAACATCCGGGTGAACTGTGTCTGCCCGGGCGTAGTCGATACGCCGATGGTGCGCCTGGAGGACCGCAACCTGACCACCGAAGAACGCATGCAGCGGGACGCCTTCCTGAAGTCGATACCGCTGATCGCGCCGGAGACGATCGCGGAGGCGGTGCTGACGCTGATCCGCGACGAGACGCTAAACGGCGTGGCGATGGCGGTGACCTACGGGAGGCCGGCGCGCATCGTGGAGGCGCCGATACGCTTCAACCGGCAGGACCCGGCGCAGCAGCAGTAGCTCGCCGGCGGCGCCTCTAGACATAAGATCCCACCGAGCTTGCCTGAGTCTGCTCTCAGTCCTAGACTCGGCCAGCGGAGGGCATGAGATGAACACTTCCTCGGCCTTGCGTTTCGCCGGCGGACGCCGGCTCGACGCGGACTGCACGGAGTCGTTCACACCGGAGGACGCGCTGGCGATCCTGCGCTACATTGTGCTGGGCGTGCAGCCTGACGCGGTGGCGAACTGCCCGGACATCGGGAGCCTGGTGACGGTACCGGACTGATATCCGAGGCGCGGTGGCTCCACTCGTTCCTGGAGAGCCTCAGGGCGATCCTTCGTGAGCCTCAGGATGAGCGGGGGTTAGCCGCGCAGTTCCGGGATGGCGCTGGCGTTGGCGACTTCCAGGCCTTGCTTGCCAAGGATCACCGCCTGCTGGCCGATCATCTCGAAGCCGGCGCCGACAGTGCCGCCGCCGAGGAAGCGCTTGTACATGTTCTCCAGGATCACGCCCAGCTTGAAGTGGGCGAGCACGGTGTAGAAATCGAGGCCGGCCAGGCTGACGCCGCTCTTCTCCTCGTATCGGGCTGCGGCCTCTTCCCACGTCGGGAAGCCCGGCAGCGACATCACGCTGCTGCTGCCGATCAGCACCTGCGCGCTGGTCGGGCGGCCCCAGTACATGCGCAGGAGACCGAGGTCCGCCAGAGAGTCGCCGAGCGTGCACATCTCCCAGTCCAGCACGGCGATGACGTGGCCTTCGGCGTTGATGATCGCGTTGTCCAGGCGGTAGTCGCCGTGGACGATGCCGGCCGTGCGCTCCGGCGGGATCGCGCCCTTCAGCCGCTTCGCCAGCTCGTCCAGCTCCGGCGTCTCGCGGTAGCGAATCGCGTCGAGCTGGTCGGAGAAGCGGCGGACCTGGCGCTCCAGGTAGCCCTGCGGCTTGCCGAAGTCGCCGAGGCCGATCTCCTCCGGCTTGAAGGCGTGCAGCCGGGCCAGGACGTCGACCAGCTCGATCCCGATCTCGTGGCGCTTCTTCTCGTCGAAGCGCTTCGCGGTGTCGTTGGCGTCGACGGCGATGATCCCGTCCACGAACTCCATGATGTAGAACTGCGCGCCGAGCACCGAGTCGTCGGTGCAGAGGGCGTAGGTCTCCGGCGTCGGGAAGCCCGTCGGGTGGAGCGCGGAGATGACGCGGAACTCGCGGGACATGTCGTGCGCGGTGGCCTGCACGTGGGAGAGCGGCGGCCGGCGCAGCACCCAGGACCGACCGTCGTCCGAGTCGAGGCGGTAGGTGATGTTGGAGCGCCCGTGCCCGATGACCGTGGCGGTGAGCGATTTCACGGGCGCGACGTGCTCGCTGAACCAGGGGATCAGCGTGGCGTAGTTGATTCCGGGTGGTGCTTCAGTAGTTGTCATATGTCCCCTGTATCTGCCGTGTAAACGTGAGCGCGGGTGACATTCTACCCTAACGCGACTAGAATCGGCCCCACAAAGCTGGGAATAGGAGAGGTCTCGCCATGCCCATCGATTTTCGCCTGCCGGATGACGTCGAAGAAGTGCGCCTGAAGGTGCGCTCGTTCATGGACAGCGAGGTGCGGCCTGTCGAGCGGGGGCTGATCGAGCAGGAGGCGGACCGGGACAGCTACCGCCGGGCGATCATCGACCTGCGGCAGAAGGCGTTCAAACTGGGCCTCTGGAACCCGCACCTGCCGCCGGAGTTCGACGGCATGGGGCTGGGGCCGGTGGCGATGGCGTTCGTCTCGGCTGAGGCCGGGCGCACGGGCATCGGGCCGTTCGTGATCAACGCGCAGGCCCCGGACGAAGGCAACATGCACACGCTGCTGCACTGGGCCACGGATGAGCAGAAGGAGCGCTACCTGCGCCCGCTGTCGAAGGGTGTCTCGCGGTCATGCTTCGCGATGACGGAGCCTGAAGTGGCCGGCTCCGACCCGACGCTGATCCAGACACGCGCGGTGAAGGACGGTGACGACTGGGTGATCAACGGGCACAAGTGGTTCATCAGCGGCGCGAAGGGTGCGCAGTTCGCGATCCTCATCGCCTGCACGGACCCGGACGCCGACCCGCCGCAGGCCCGCAACAGCGCTTTCCTGGTCGACCTGCCGGCGGAGGGCTTCGAGATCGTGCGTGACATCGACACCATGCACGGGCGCGGCAACCACTGCGAGATCCGCATCACGGACCTGCGCGTGCCCAACGCGAACATGCTGGGCGGGCGCGGCGAGGGTCACCTGTTGGGCCAGTACCGCCTGGGCCCGGCGCGGCTGGCGCACTGCATGCGCTGGATCGGGAATGCGGAGATCGCGCTGGAGATGCTGGTGGACCGCGCGCTGAAGCGCCACGCTCACGGCTCGCTGCTGGCGGAAAAGCAGGCGATCCAGTGGATGATGGCGGAATCAGCGATCGAGATGTACACGGCGAAGCTGATGGTGCTCCACGCGGCCTACAAGATTGAGAACAAGATGCCGTTCAAGCAGGAAGTCTCGATGGCGAAGGTGCACGTGGCGAACACGCTGTGGAAGATCATCGACCGGGCGATCCAGGTGCACGGCGCGCTGGGGTACTCTACGGACACGCCGCTGGAGGGGATGATGCGCAATGCCCGCTCCGCGCGACTGGTGGACGGCGCGGACGAGGTGCACATGCAGACGATCGCGCGCAATGTGATCGCGGCCTACCAGGAGACAGGCAAGACGAGCACGGCGACCGGTGACCTGCTGACGTAGCGGGCGACAAACCTACAAACCGCCGGGCGACCGCGGGAAAGCGGTGCTTCCCGGGCTAGTCCCAGGAGTTGTGCTGTTCCTCGCCGGAAGGCTGACCTTCGGCGGCGCGCCGCCACTTGATCTCGAACTCAAGCTCCGGGCTGTTGTCCTTCACCTCGAACTCGATCTCCAGCGAGACCTCGTCATCCATCTTGTACTCGCGTCCGTCAACGGGGCCGGGGCCGCCTGCCTTGATCCACTCGGCGAGCGTTGTCACCTGCTCCAGCGCGCCGTTCAGTGTCGTGGTGCGTTCGATCTTCAACTTCCGCTCCTCCCGGGAAACTAGGTGCTCATCCACGCCCATTCTGGCACCGGTCGCCGGCCGGGAGGCGAGGGCGAGTGTCACATTTCGATAAACCTATGGACTTCCATTGATTTTCAGAGGAACGCTGCCTATAATGTCGCCAATCTTAGCGCCCTGACATAATCGCCAGCCATAACAGGAGACGCCCGTGCCCCACGCCGACCGCGCCCTGCTCTGCCGCGAATGCGGTTCCAGCTTCACCTTTACCAGCGGTGAGCAGACCTTCTACGCCAGCCGCGGGCTGGTCCACGAACCGACTCGCTGTCCCGCCTGCCGGGCCAACCGCCGGGGCGTGGCGACGAACGACAGTCCGATGACCGACGGCAGCTACGTGCACTACGGGCCGTTCGCCAGCTTTGGCGGACGGACGCCACGCCAGATGCACCCGGCGGTCTGTGCGCAGTGCAGCCAGATGACCGAGGTGCCGTTCGTGCCGCGCGGGGAGCGCCCGGTGCTCTGCTCTGAGTGCTACGCGACTTCTCGGCGCGCGGCAGGCGCGCGGACGCGCGGGCAGGGTTAGCGCCAACGCCACCGCCTGGCTACACTGATGGCAATGCGCACCCCGACAGGACGCCAATGCGGGCACTGATACTACTGTCGGCCGTTTTGTCCTGTGCCTTGTTCGTCGCTTGCGGGGGCGGTTCCAAGCTCGACGAAAGCCTGACCAGCCTCAAGGTGGGCGATTGCGTGGGGGCCGGTGGCGAGGGAAACGTCACCGGGATCGAGACCGTCGACTGCGGCACGGAAGGGTCGCTGATCGTCATCAAGGTGTTCGATATGCCGGACGCCGCGGCGTTCCCGGGAGACAGCGCGGTCAGCTCCGCGGCGTCCGCCAGCGGGGGCTGCCCGCCGACGACGGTGCAGTACCTGGGGCCCACGCAGGACAGCTGGGATAAGGCCCACGACCGGCAGGTGATCTGCTTCGCCACGTTTGACCTGGTGGGCACGCCGACGCCCTAGGGCGAAGCCCCGCCATTTGACGGGCGTTCCGGAGCGCCCCTAAACTGATCGCACAACCGAACAGCAAGGCGTTGACGGAGACGAGTACGGCGTCCACTTGAGGCGGACCGTCAAGCGAGCCCCGGACGGTGCGAGCGGGGCACGGTACAGTCGCCGGAAGATCACTCCCGAGCCGCCGACCGAAACCCGCCGCGTGCAGGGAGTAGACTCGGCCGGAAGCCCCCGTTAGCAGAGGCAGGCGCATAATCCTGCGGACGTGCGCCGAACGGAGTGTCCCCGCCCGGGCGGGGAAACCAGGGTGGTACCGCGAGCCAACAGGCCCGTCCCTTTGTGGGACGGGCCTTTTACGTGGGGCCGAAGACAACCGAAGAAGGTGAGCCAGATGTTCAAACCGGTAGATAGCAGGCAGAGCTTCCCGAAGCTGGAGGAGGAAGTCCTCGAGTTCTGGAAGGCGAACCGCACCTTCGAGAAGAGCGTGGAGGAGCGGCCGGCCGAGAAGACCTACGTCTTCTATGAGGGCCCGCCGACGGCCAACGGGCGGCCGGGGCTGCACCACGTCCTGGCGCGCGCCTTCAAGGACCTCTTCCCCCGCTACAAGACGATGCGGGGCTACCGCGTGCCGCGCAAGGGCGGCTGGGACACGCACGGCCTGCCGGTGGAGTTGGAGGTGGAGCGCGAGCTGGGCCTCAAGAGCAAGCCGGAGATCGAGGAGTTCGGCGTGGAGGAGTTCAACCGGCGCTGCCGGGACAGCGTCTTCCGCTACGTGAAGGAGTGGGAGCGCCTGACGGAGCGCATCGGGTTCTGGGTGGACATGACCGACCCCTACGTCACCTACCACAACGAATACATAGAGAGCGTCTGGTGGTTCGTCCGGCAGATGTGGGAGAACGACCTGCTGTATCTGGACTATCGCTCCACGCCGCACTGCCCGCGCTGCGGAACGTCGCTCTCGGACGCGGAGGTGGCGCTGGGCTACAAGGAAAACACGCCGGACCCCAGCGTTTACCCGAAGTTCCGGCTGACGGCGGAATCGGCGAAGAAGCTGCGGGAATCGGCGAAGATCCCGGGAAACGAACCGATCATCCTCGTGGCCTGGACGACCACGCCGTGGACGCTGCCGGGCAACACCGCGCTCGCAGTCAAGCCGGACGCGGAGTACGGCTTCTACCAGCGCGACGGCGAACTGCTTGTCGTGGCGAAGGAGCTCGCCGAGAGCGTGCTCGGTGACGGCGCGGAAGCGGTGCGCTGGGGAACGGGCGATGTGTTAGCCGGCCTGCGATACGAGCCGCTGTACGATCCGACGACGTGGGGCGTGCCGGCGATGACGTTCGATCGCGCGCAGAGCGGGCGCCTCGTCGCGGCGAAGACCGGAGAGGTGCCCGCTGCGTACACGGTGCTCGGTGGCGACTTCGTGTCGCTGGAAGACGGGACGGGCGTCGTGCACATCGCGCCGGCGTTCGGCGGCGAGGACTTCACGCTGGGCAAGGAGAACGGGCTGCTCTTCCTGCAGCCGGTGGATCTGCGCGGGCAGATGCCGGCCGGCTCGCCGTGGGCCGGGGAGTTCGTGAAGAAGGCCGACCCCAGGATCACGAAAGACCTGGCGGAGCGCGGCCTGATGCTGAAGAGCGGCACCATCAAGCACACTTACCCCTTCTGCTGGCGCTGCGACACGCCGCTCCTCTACTACGCCAAGCCCACGTGGTACATCCGGACGACGGCGGTCAAGGACCGGCTGATCGAAGGGAACCAGATGATCAACTGGTACCCGGAGCACATCAAGAACGGGCGCTTCGGGGACTGGCTGCGCAACAACATCGACTGGGGCATCTCCCGCGAGCGCTACTGGGGCACGCCGCTGCCGATCTGGCTCTGCGAGTGCGGTGCGCGGGACTGCATCGGCTCGAAGGAGATGCTGCGGGCGCGCGCCGTTGACCCAGCGGCCGTCGACACGCTGGACGACTTCCACCGGCCCTACATCGACCGCATCGAGCTGAAGTGCGAGTCCTGCGGTGGGGCCATGAAGCGCACACTGGAGCTGATGGACGTCTGGCTTGACTCCGGCGGGATGCCATATGCCCAGTGGCACTACCCCTTCGAGAACAGAGACACGTTCGAGCGGATGTACCCGGCGGACTACATCTGCGAGGCGGTGGACCAGACCCGCGGCTGGTTTTACACCTTGCACGCGGAGTCCGTTCTGCTGAACGCGGCGCAACCGGACGTTTTCCGGCAGCCGCTGTGCTTTGAGAACGTGATCTGCCTGGGTCACATCCTGGACGAGAAGGGCCGCAAGATGAGCAAATCGCTGGGCAACGTGGTCGACCCGTGGACGGTGATAGACCAGTCCGGCGCGGACGCCCTGCGCTGGTACCTGTACACGGCGACGCGGCCGGGGGATGCGCGGCGCTTTTCGCCGCAGCTGGTGCAGGAGTCGCTGCGGCGGTTCTTCCTGACGTACTGGAATACCTACAGCTTCTTCGTGACGTACGCCAACCTGGACGACTTCAACCCCGTGCAGCACGGCCCGGGAACGCTGACCGAGCTCGACCGATGGGTGCTCTCCGAGCTGAACTCGCTCGTGCAGCGGGTGACGGACGGGCTCGACGCGTATGATCCGACGACGACCGGCCGTGCGATCCAGGACTTCGTGGATGACCTCTCGAACTGGTACGTGCGCCGCAGCCGCCGCCGCTTCTGGAAGGGCGAGGTAGACGAGGACAAGACGGCGGCGTTCCAGACGCTTTACACCTGCCTGGTGACCGTAGCGAAGCTGCTGGCGCCGTTCGCGCCGTTCGTTGCCGATGCGGTGTACCAGAACCTTGTCTGCACGGTGGACAAGGATGCGCCGGACAGCGTGCACCTGGCGGAGTGGCCCGTCCCCAACCTTTTGCAGATCGACCAGGCGCTGATGGACGACACCCGGCTGGTGATGCGGATGTCGAGCCTGGCACGGGCCGCGCGGCAGAAGGCGCAGATGAAGGTGCGGCAGCCGCTGGCCGGGGCGACGGCGTTCGTACACACGTCTGCACAGAAGGAGTCGCTGGAGCGCCTCGCGGAGCAGGTGCTCGAGGAGTCGAACGTGAAGGCGCTCCGGGTTGTGTCGATCGCGGATGAGTTCAAGACTCCGTTCGAGCGGCCCGCCGGTCTGCTGAAGGTGGCGGGCGATGGGCACGCCATCGCCGAGGACGACGCCGGCTACGCCGTGGCGATCGACACGCGGATTACGCCGGAGCTGGCGGAGGAGGGCCTCGCGCGGGAGCTGGTGCACCGCATCCAGGGGCTGCGCAAGTCAGCCGGCCTCGAGATCGAGGACCGGATCGTCGTGCACTACGCCGGATCGGAGCGCGTGCGGGACGTCTTCGCTAAGCACGCGGGCTACGTGAGGGAAGAGACGCTGGCCAACGAGCTGATCGAAGGCGAGCCGGAGGACGCCGGCGCCAGCGAGACGGCGAAGATCGAGGGAGGCGAGGTCACGCTGGGGGTGACGAAGGCGGAGTAGCCGCCGGCGCGCTGCCGCCTGCCGCTCCCATGTCGAAGGCGAACGGCGGGTACTCCCCCACCAGCGAGCCGTGGTAGGGGGCGATGCGCGCGATCCAGCGCACAACGCCCCGGTTGAAGTCGTACAGGCCGTCCGGGTAGGTGCCGGTGAAGAAGATCATGACCGAGGCGATGATCCAGATGATGAAGCTGACGGATACCAGGGCGCTGACGATCAGCAGGTGCGGGATGTTGGTGATCCAGCGCAGCAGCGCAGATCCAACCGTCGGAGTGCCACCCGGCGTCACGTCGAAGCGGAAGGACGGATCGCTGACGCCGTCGAACTTGTCGGTGAGCACCATCACGTACGCGTAGAGGCCGACGTAGCTGCGCAGCCAGCCCTTGATCGTCTCGCCGTCCTCGGCCAGGAACTTGTCCTTCTTCGAGGCGACCCTGATCGCGGCGTACAGCGGCAACAGCACGATCACCAGCCAGTTGACGATGCCGAGGATGAAGTAGCCGATGATGCGGATGAAGACCGCGGGGCGTTCGAACTTGGCGGGCTTGGCGATGTCGAAGGTGGCGGGGTAGTCGGTCATCGAGCACCTCCCGGGGCGTCTAGGAGCGGCTTGACGCGGGGATATTAACGCCGGCGCTGGAAAGTAGCAAGCAGCAGGAGAGCGGACCGTTGTTCTTACTGCTGCTCTTCTACTCGTCCGCGATGAAGACGGCCTTGTACTCCGAATAGTCGGCGAGGGCGGCGAGGCCGTGCTCCCGCCCGATGCCGGACTGCTTGACGCCCCCGAACGGCGCCTCGATGTGCACGGAGCTCGACGAGTTGATCGAGAGCACGCCGGTCTCGACAGCGCGGGCGACGCGCAGGGCGCGTCCGATGTCGCGGGTCCAGATGGAGCCGGAGAGGCCGTAGATCGAATCGTTGGCCAGGCGGATCGCCTCGTCCTCGCCCTCGAAGGGGATCATCGCCACGACCGGCCCGAAGATCTCTTCGCGGACGATGCGCATGTGCGGCTTCGCGCCTGTGAAGACAGCGGGCGAAAGGTAGTTGCCGTCGCCGGCCGGGCGCTCGCCGCCGCAGATGAGGCGCGCTCCTTCAGACTCGCCGGCCTCGATGTAGGACTCGACCCTCTCTCGGTGTTCGGGCGTGATCAGCGGGCCCATCTCGGTCGACTCATCGGCCGTGTCACCCAGGCGGATGGTCTTCGCGCGGGCGGCGAATCGCTCCACGAACTCGTCGAAGACCGCGCGCTCGATGAGAATGCGAGAGCGGGCGCAGCAGTCCTGGCCGGCGTTGTCGTAGACGGCCCAGATCGAGGACTCGACGCACTTTTCGAGCTCTGCGTCAGCGAAGACGATGCCGGCGGACTTCCCGCCGAGCTCCAGCGAGACGCGCTTGATGTCGGTGCCCGCGGTCTGAATGATGCGCGCGCCGACCTCTGTGGAGCCGGTGAACGATACCTTGCGCACGAGCGGGTGGCGGACCAGCGCCTCGCCGGCCTCCGAGCCCTTGCCCGGGACGACGTTGAAGACGCCGGGCGGCAGGCCCGCCTCGCTCGCCAGCTCCGCCATGGCGAGCGCGGTCAGCGGAGTGACCTCCGCCGGCTTGACGACGAGCGAGTTGCCCATGGCCAGGGCGGGCGCGGCTTTCCAGGAGAGGATGGCCATCGGGAAGTTCCAGGGGGTGATGGCGGCGCAGACGCCGATCGGCTCGCGGAAGGTCAGGAGAGTGCCCTTGGCCTGGCCGGGGACGGTCTCGCCGCCGAACTTGTCGACGGCGCCGGCGTAGTAGTCGAAGCTGGCCGCCACGGCGCCGATCTCCCCGCGCGCGGCGGCGATCGGCTTGCCCGCGTTCTGCGACTCAAGCTTGGCCAGGCGCTCCTCGTCGCGGCGCACCAGGTCGGCGATGCGGCGGAGGACGTCGCGGCGCTCGCGCACCGGCGCGCGACGCCATACGCCCTCAACGTAGCGCTGATGGGCGAGCGTTACGGCACGGTCGACGTCGTCGCTGGAGGCGCGGGCCACGCGGGCGATCTCGGCGTTGGTGCTGGGGTCGCGGACGGTGGTCTCGCCGCCGCCGCCGGCGGCGTGCTCGCCGTTGATGTAGAGGCCGAGGGTGGTCATGGGCGGCGTCTCAGGCTAAACCCGATCAGCCAGGCCGAGGCAACCGCGCCCACTCCTCCGGCTATCGCCAGTTGAACGTTGCCGGCGGCGATGGCCGCCGCCAGTATCACGAGCGAGACCATACCGAGGGGTATGGCCGCCACAAGAACGCCCATGATCATTCCGGCGTCACGTATGCGGCGGTGATGCCGCCGTCGATGATGAACTCTGCGCCGGTCATGAACGACGATTCGTCCGAGGCGAGGTAGAGGGCGGCCTTCGCGATCTCCTTCGCCTCGCCGAAGCGGCCGATGGGGATGTGCACGAGGCGCCGCTGCAGCTTCGCCTCCGTGTCCAGGAACTTCATCAGCAGCTCGGTGCGCAGGGGGCCGGGACAGAGCGCGTTGATGCGGATGTTCTGGCGGGCGTGGACGATTGCCAGCTCCCGCGTCATCGCCAGCACGGCGCCCTTGGATGCGGTGTAGGCCACCTGCGCCGTCGCCGAGCCCATGACGGCGACGATCGACGCGGTGTTGATGACGGAGCCGCCGCCCGCACGCTGGAGCGCCGGGATACCGTACTTGCAGCCGAGAAATACGCCCTTGGCGTTGATCTCCATCGTCAGGTCCCAGACGTCCTCCGTGGTGGTGATAGCGTCGTCGTCGGCGGAGTGCATGATGCCGGCGTTGTTGAACAGCACATCGAGCTTGCCGAACGCTCTTTCGGCTGCGGTGACCATGGCCTCGGAGTCGCTGGCAGAGGTCACATCGGCGCGAACGGCGATGGCCTTTCCGCCGGCCTTCTCGATGAGGGCGACCGTTTCCTTGGCGGCGTCTTCGTTGACGTCGACGGCGACGACGGACGCGCCCTCGGCAGCGAAGAGGGTGGAGGACTCGCGGCCGATGCCGGAGCCGGCGCCGGTGATGAGGGCGACTTTACCGTCCAGTCGAGGCATTTTGCGTTCTCCTAGATGCGTTCGAAGTAGCGCCAGCGCTCCCAGTCCGTGACGGCGCGGTCGTAGGCGGATTGCTCTTCGCGGTAGAAGTGGGTGTAGTGGGCCTGCACGTCTGCGCCGAAGGCCTCGCGGACGAAGGCGCTGGCGGCGAAGGCGTCGGTGGCGTCGCGGAGGGTGGCGGGGACGCGCGGCAGTTCCGCGGCCTGGTAGACGTCGCCCACGAAGACAGCGGGCGGCTCCGTCTTCCTGGCGATGCCGTCGAGGCCGGCGGCCAGCGTGGCGGCGTAGGCCAGGTATGGGTTGCAGTCGGCGCCGGGGATGCGGCACTCGATGCGCAGCGACGGGCCCTCGCCGACAACGCGGAAGCCGGCAGTGCGGTTGTCGTAGCTCCAGGCGATGCCGACGGGCGCCCAGGAGCCGGGCAGGTAGCGCTTGTAGGAGTTGACCGTCGGGGCGTAGAACGGCATCAGCTCCGGCACGTGCGCCATCCAGCCGCCGAGGAACCAGCGGAACGTGTCCGAGCACTTCACCGGGCCGAGCGATGAGTCGCCGGGGAATGCGGGCTTGTCGCCACTCCACAGGCTGAGGTGGATGTGGCAGGAAGAGCCCGCCTCGCCGGCGGAGGGCTTGGCCATGAACGTAACGCTGCAGCCCAGCCCGTCCGCGATCTCCTTCATCGCCAGCTTCATCACGGAGTGGCGGTCGGCCATCTGGAGGACGTCTGTGTAGCGTACGTTCATCTCGTGCTGGCCGCGGCCCCACTCGCCCTTCGAGTTCTCGACGGGGATGCCGGACGCGGCCAGGTGGCGGCGGACAGCGCCGTTGTAGCGCTCCTCGCGCGCGCCCTGCAGGAGGTGGTAGTCCTCCAGGTACCAGCCGGCGGGCGTGAGGCCGGCGTAGCGCTTGTCGGCGGCGGCGCGGTAGCTGTCTTCGAAGAGGAAGTACTCAAGCTCCGATGCGCCTTTCGCGGCGAAGCCGGTCTCGGCTGCGCGGGCCAGCTGCCGGCGCAGGACCGAGCGCGGCGCGACCGCAACCAGGTCATGCGTGCGCGTGTCGTGGACATCGCTGAGCAGCATCGCTGTGCGGTCCAGCCAGGAGGCGACTCGCATCGTCGGGAGGTCAGGCGCCATGTGGAAGTCGCCGTAGCCGCGCTCCCAGCTGGCGTAGTCGTAGCCGGGGACGGGGTTCATCTCCATGTCCACGGTCAGCAGGTAATCGCAGGCGTGGGCGCCGGAGTCGCAGACCTCGTCCAGGAAGAACGTGGCGTCGAAGCGCTTGCCGTGCAGGCGGCCGTAGTGGTCCGCGAAGGCGAGGATCACGGTGTCGATGGCGCCGGACTCGACCTGTGCGCGGAGTTCTTCGAGAGTGAGCATCCCGCGAGTCATGAGTGCTAACGATTATCCACAAACGGCAGCCCGCCGGGAAGTTAACGCACTCTAATGTCTGCTTCATCCCGCGTTAAGCCGCGTCTGCGAACGTGTATGGCAAGCCGAAGAGCGGAAGGCGGTACGTGCTTATGCGAACGATACGACGCGCGCTTCAAGCGCTGCTGCGCAGCCCGTTGCGGGCCGGCCTCCTGGTGGGTGTGCTGGGCGTGAGCATCGGGCTGGCGCTGATCATGATCACGGTGAACGGCGCCTTCGCCCAGCGACTGGACGACATCCAGGCCAGCGTAGGCACGGACATCACCGTGCGCCCCGCGGGCAGTTTCGGCGGCTTTAGCTTCCGCGCGGCCCCGAACGGCAACAACGGTGGCACCGTGACGCCGGACAACTCGGACCAGAGCGACTCCAGCCGGCCGACGATTACGGACGATGACCTGCAACAGCTGACTTCGATCGCCAACATCGCGAGCATCACGCGGGCAACGCAGGACGTCTACACCGGCGACACGCTGCAAGCGGGCACTGTCACGCCGGACACAGCGAACGGCAGCGGGCCACGGTTCATCGGGGGTCAGGGCGGATCGTTCTCGCCGCCGATCATCGTCACCGGCACGGACGACCCGGCCAACCTCGTCTCTCTCGGCGGCTCCAGCACGACACTGACGGCCGGCAGATCTTTCACGGCGGACGATGCGGGCGCGAAGGTGGCCGTGATCGGCCAGGCGATCGCCGACGCCAACAACCTCAGCGTCGGTGACACGTTCGAGCTGACGAACACAACGAGCGACTCGAGCGCGACGCCGACAACGACGACGCTCACCGTGATCGGAATCTTCACCTCCGGCACGACGTTCGCCGACAACGCTATCGCGCTGCCGATCGATACCGCGCGTGAGATCTTCAACCGCGGCACTGAGGTTGACTCGGCAATCGTCAAAGCCTCGACTGTCGATGACGTTGACCAGGTAGCGGCCGACATCAAATCGGCGCTGGGTGCGGACAAGGCCGACGTCACAACTGCGGAGTCAACAATTGCGGGGATTAGCGCGCCGCTTTCCGACGCCAAGAGCAGCAGCGAGGTGGGGATGTACGCGGCGCTGGTGGCCAGCGCGGTCATCATCCTCTTCTCGATCGGCCTGGTGGCGCGGCAGCGGATCAGAGAGATCGGCATCCTGAAGGCGATCGGCGCATCCAGCTGGAACGTGGTCGGCCAGTTCTCGGTGGAGACGGCGGCGATCGCGGTGGTGGCGGCACTCATCGGCGCGCTGGCCACGTTCCCGCTGGCCCAGACAGTGGCCGATAACCTGGTCTCCGATCCATCGACAGGCGGACCGGCTACGAATGTCACCGGCCCCGGCGGCGGAGGCGGCCGGTTCTTCGTCGCGGGCGGCGGGGCCGCGGCGACGCGCGCGAGCAACCTGCTCGGCAGCGTGAACGTGGCGGTATCGCCGGAGGTATTCCTCTACGCGCTGGCGATCGCCGTCGGGCTGGCGCTGCTGGCGACGGTCGTGCCGGCCTGGTACGTAGGGCGGGTGCGGCCCGCGGAGGTTCTGCGACATGAGTGATGGGGCTACGACACTGACGGCGGCCAACACCGCCGTGGTGGAGCACGTGAGCAAGTTCTTCCCGTCCGGCGGCGGGCAGGTGAAGGCGGTGGACGACATAAGCTTCACGGTGCCGCGCGGGAAGCTGGTTGTCCTGCGCGGGCCCAGCGGCTGCGGCAAGAGCACGCTGCTGAACCTGATGGGCGCGCTGGACAAGCCGGATTCCGGGACGATCATGGTGGACGGCGTGGACGTGGCGAAGCTGGGCGGCGCCAGCGAGGTGGAATACCGGCGGCGCAAGGTGGGCTTCGTGTTCCAGATGTTCAACCTGATGCCCCAGATGTCCGCCATAGAGAACGTGACGCTGCCGATGGAGCTGGCGGGCGGCCAGAACCACATGAAGGAGCGTGCCCAGGCGCTGCTGGGCCGTGTCGGGCTGGCGGAGGACCGCTGGATCAGGCGGCCGTTCAAGCTCTCCGGCGGAGAGCAGCAGCGCGTGGCGATCGCGCGGGCGCTGGCCAACGACTGCCCGCTGATCCTGGCCGACGAGCCGACGGCGAACCTCGACTCGAAGACAGGCGGGCTGATCGTGCAGCTGCTGCGCGACCTGGCGAACGACAATCGCACGGTTCTGATCGCCACACACGACGATTCGATCGCGCGGCAGGCGGACGTGGTGATGGAGATGCGGGACGGCCAGATGGTGGGCCGGATCGGCGACTAGGCCCTCTGGGAGAAGGGGCTGAAGTAGTGGCGATGGAAGCCCATATCACCCAGCGGGCACGCCGTTGTGCCGGGTGCGACGCGGAGGCGTGGCCGGCCGGTTGCGCCGTGCGGGCGCCGCGCGTCATCGCCTGAGAGCACGAGGTCCAGGCCCCAGCAAGGCACTTCTTCGCCGGCGGCGATCCTGGGGCAGCGGCCGCGGGGATCGGGCCCATCGCAGACGCCCATGACTCTGAGATCACCCGGAGCGTACATCACGGTCACCATCTCAGCGTCCCTCCCTTCATGCTAGTCTTCCATGCCAATCGTCCTCGCCGGGGGTGGGCGTGGCCAGTGCCGGGAGTCCTGACATTGGCAGGTCTTTCGGCCCCTTGAGTCCGCATCTTGCGCACGTGGCCGTTGGAGAGGACACTCAGCGCATGCAGACGCCCGCGGGTGTGATCCCGCCCGCCGTATGAGCCTCACAATAGGCTTTCACGGCGGCGCCGGAACCGTGACCGGATCGAAGCACCTGGTTGAAGCTGACGGCAAGCGGCTGCTGATCGACTGCGGGCTGTTCCAGGGGTTGAAGGAGCTGCGCCTGATGAACTGGCAGCCGCCCGCGTTCAACGCCGCTTCTATCGCGGCGGTGGTGCTCACTCATGCGCACATAGACCACAGCGGCTACTTGCCGCGGCTGGTGAAGGCGGGATATCGCGGGCCCATCTACGCGACGCCGGCGACGCGGGACCTGGCCGGGATCCTTTTGCGGGACGCGGCGCGCCTGCAGGAGGAGGACGCGGAGTACGCCAACCGCAAGGGCTACAGCAAGCACCGGCCCGCGCTGCCGCTCTTCACGGAGGCGGACGCAGTGGCAGCGCTCGGCCACTTCCAGTCGATCGAGCACGAGCGGTGGTTCGAACCGGCGGGGATCCCGGCGCGGCTGCATGGCGCCGGCCACATCCTTGGTTCCGCCTTCGTCGAGCTGGCGCCGGGCGGCCGGACGGTTGTCTTCAGCGGCGACGTTGGCCGCTACGCTGCGCCGCTGCACGCCGACCCCGACGGCCTGGTCCCCTGCGACACCCTGGTCCTGGAGTCCACGTACGGCGACCGCCGGCACGATCCGACGCCGGTGATCGACCAGATCCGCGCGCCGTTCAGGGCCGCCATCGCCCGCGGCGGGACGATCCTGATCCCGGCCTTCGCAGTGGCGCGAGCGCAACTTGTGACGCTGTTGCTCACTCAATTGATCGACGCCGGTGACCTGCCCGCAGTCCCGGTGCACATCGACAGCCCGATGGCCGTCGACGTCACGGAGACGTACCAGCACTACATGCGCAGCGACGAGCTGGACGATCTCAGTGCGCGCAGCGGGGGGCGGCTGTTCCCGCGCGATGTCACCTTTCACCGCACGGTGGAGGAGTCGCGCAGGCTGAACGACCTGCCGGGACCGCGGATCATCATCTCGTCCAGCGGAATGCTGACGGGAGGCCGGGTGTTGCACCACATGCTGAGGCTGTTGCCGGACCCGAAGAACCTGCTGGTGCTGGTGGGGTACCAGGCAGCCGGCACGCGCGGACGGGCGATACAGGAGGGCGCGACTGCCGTCCGGATGCACGGGGAGAACATCCCGGTCCGTGCCCAGTTCATCTCGGTAGAAGGCTTATCCGCCCACGCCGACTCCGACGAGCTGATGCGCTGGCTGAACTCGGCCCCGGCGCGTCCGCGGACGGTGTTCCTGACGCACGGCGAGCCGGAGGCTGCGGCCGCGCTGGCGGCCCGCGTCAAGGGCGAAGGCATTCGGGCACTGGTACCGCAACTCGGCGCGCGGTTCGCGTCGGAGTCAGCGGAAGGCGGCTGGGACCCGGTCCGGGGCTAGTACTTCGACCACTCGTACCACTTGCCCAGCGGCATCACCATCAGCGCCACGTCGTGCAGATGTCCGCTGCGGTCGCGGGCGCCGCCCTCGATCGTGCCGGTGCGGATGAAGCCGAGCCACTGGGCGGTCTCGTAGGCTTCGGGCTCGGTGTCCGGGATCACCTCGAAGAGGATGCCGTTGAACTCGGCGTCGGAGGCGATGTCGCACAGCTCGCGGATGAGGATAGTGCCGAGGCCCTTGTCACGATAGCCGGGCGAAACGACGATTCGCAGCTCGCCGAGGTGGCTGCGGGCCAGGCCGCGCTCGCGGATGAGCACGGCTTCGCCGACGATGCGGTCGCCCTCAAGCGCGACGAGCGGCAGCACACGGTGGAAGTCCAGGTTCTCCACCCAGTTGGCGATGAGCGCGGGCGCCGTCACCTCGTGCTTCAGGTAGTATCGCTCGTCTTCGGGGATCGAGAGGAAGAACGCGAGGAGCGCGTCCGCGTCACCGGCAGCCAACGGCCGCACGACCACAGAGGACTGGTCGCGCAGCTGAACTTCCTTCGGATACGCGGTGATGGGGTAGACGGCTGACACTGGGTCCCTCCTTATTGCATTGCGTAGGTGACGCTGACCGTCGAGTAGACCGTCACCTGACGTGATTGTCCCTCAGCGAAGGCCACGCCGCCAACCGGGTACGGGCCCACGTAGCCGCCACCACAGGCGGTTCCGCCGTACGGCCAGTAAGCTTCGTTTGAGGCGCCCTTGATCGCGCCGCGGGTGACATTGAGCGCGGAGGCGAGCGCGGTTGAGCGGGCATCGGCGTCGCTGACAGCGGCCGCCAGCGCCGTCTGTTCCAGGGCTGAGCAGTCGGACAGCGTGTAGCTGACGTAGCTGCTCTGCAGGTACACATCGGTGAGGCCGGCCGCGGCGCTGGTTGCAGCGTCCACCAGGTCGCCCAGCTTGCTGACGTCGTGCACGGTCACGCGGAGCGTAGCGCTGGCGTAGTACGGATCGTAATAGGAGCCGCCGATGTACTCGATGTCGGAGCGGGCGACGCCGGCGTTGACCAACGCGTCGATGACAGGCTGCAGGTCAGCTTCGGAGATGCCCGTCGCGGCCGGAGTGGCCGCGCTTCCGGACTGCGAGTCGCTGCTGGACTCGCGCGGGTAGACGGCGCTGGTGCTGAAGTAAAGCTCCATTATTGCGCTGTCAGCGTCAGTTGCGGCCATTCCGTAACCGGTGACGGTGAGGCCTTCGTTGCCGTACGCATACGCGGCAGGGGCTGCGGCTTCCGCCGCCGGAGTGGCGGCGCCAGGCACTGCGGCCCCGGCGGCCGTCTTCTCCCCGCTGGCGGCGAGCTGGTCCTCGGCGTGCTGCCCGGCCTGGACGGCGGCCGCGACCAGGAGGCCGCTCTGCGAGCGGATCTGGGGTGTCGGAGTGGGCGTTCCGCCGCCGCCGCCGCAGGCGACGCCAACGGCCGCCAGGAACCCGGCGGCGACGATCAGTGCGATGTGAGTTCTCATTTGAACCCTCCTAGGGCTTTCTCTCGGGGCGGCCCGGCCGGACCGCCGGCGCTTTCGGGCGACGCCGCTTCTGGGCGCCCGTTTCTGTCATTTCGGGAGGCGGCACCACCGTCGGCGCCGGCTCGATGCCGAGCATGGACGGCGCTTTGAGCTCCGACTCTTCCTGTGGGACAGCAGTCACGCGGGCCGGAATCACCAGGCACGGGCGGCCGGCGTTACGGACCACGCCGTCGGCCACGCTGCCCAGCAGGGTGCGGGCGGCGCCGGTGCGGCCGTGAGTCGTGAGGGCGATGACATCAGCGGCGAGCCGTTGCGCGGCGTCGATGATGGTCTCGGCGGGGAAGCCTGACTCGACGTTTGTGATCACCTTCACGCCCTCGTTCTCGATGCGCGGCTTGACGTCGTCCAGGTAATCAGCGGCGTCGGCCTCCAGGTCTTCGAGAATGGGGGCCGCGGAGGGCAGGTACTGCTCCGCGTAGAGGAACGTCGGCGGCACCACCACGCGCTCCAGGATGATTGAGGCGCCAACCGCCTGGGCGAAGCGCCGGGCGAAGGGGATTACCGATTCGGCCAGCGCCGACCCGTCCAGCGGCACCAGCACGCGGCGCACGTGCAGCTCCCCCGGCGCCTCATCGTGCACGTGGAGCAGCAGGAGCGGGCGGTCGATGATGCGCAGTACGTTATCGGCAACGCTGCCGATGAGGTAGCGGCGGATGCCGGAGCGGCCGTGCGTGGTCATTAGCACCAGGTCCGCGCTCTCCTCTTCGGCCGTCCTGCAGATCGTCTCGGCCGGGCGGCCCCAGACTACGCGCGTCGTGACCCTGGCGCCGTTGTCGCGCAGCGGGCGCGCCACCGTGTCCAGGTAACCGTGGGCCAGTGCGTCCTCCTCCCGCTCCCAGACGGGCGTCGAGCTATTGGCCCAGCGCTCCATCGGTGCGATGGCGGTGAGCAGTACGATCTCGGCGCCGGTCTTCTCGGCGAGCCCCGCGGCGGCCGGCAGCGCCTGCTCAGCGAGTGGCGAGCCGTCGAGGGCAACCAGAATTCGATCGATCATTTGTTTACCTCCTTCGATTCCACTGCTATTAGACCGCCTGCAGAGCGAGCCCGAAGTGTGCATTCCGCATATTGTTGACGGGCCATTCGGCAGGTAGACGTCGCTCGGGGCCATATTGCTTCGCAGAGGGACGGTTCAGCCGAGAAACGCTGCGGCAACTCGCCGACGGGAGGTTTTTCGCGGCGCAGCCGCCGGGTGAGGGGCCCGGAGGCCGCTACAGGAAGACGTAGTCGTCCGGGTTGGGGCTACGGGTCTGCTGCCAGTACTCGATCAGGTTGAACGGCCAGTTCTGGGTGACGCGCCCCTTCTCGTTCTTGTACCAGCTGTTGACCTTTGAGACGCCCCACGTGCGCTGCCGGTTTGCGGCTTCGATGCGGACGTTGTAGGCGTCGTGGACTTCGCGGCGGCAGTCCATGGCGCGGCGCCCTCCTTCCAAAAGCAGGCGCAGGCAGCCCATGACGTACTGCACCTCGCACTCGGAGAAGAAGATGATGCTGCCGTTGACGACGATGTTGGTGTTGGGGCCGTAGAGCATGAAGAAGTTAGGGAAGTTCGGTACTGTGATGCCCATGTACGCCGTTGCGTCGCCGTTCCACTGCGCGTTCAGGTTGACGCCGCCGCGGCCGGCCACCTCCATCGGCGTGAGGAAACGGGAGGCCTGGAAGCCGGTGCCGTAGATCAGCACGTCGGCGCCGTGCTCCGTTCCGTCCTCTGTGACGACGCCGCGCGGGGTGATCTCGCGGATCTTCTCGGTGACAAGGTGCACGTTGTCGCGCTTGAGCGTGCGGGCCCAGATTCCGTTGTCCAGCACCATGCGCTTGGACGTGGGCGGGTACGCGGGTATCACCTTGGTGATCAGGTCCGGCCTGTCGCGAAACTGCGACTGCAGGTACATGGTCAGGAGCATGCGCACCTGGTCGTTCGCCTGGCCGGTGGAGGCCTCGTTGCCGTCCCAGTTGGGGTCGACGGTGGCGGCGGGCAGGAGGCCGTCGGTCATGGCCCAGAAGAACCAGAAGCGGTACCAGTGCGCGTAATGCGGCACGTGCGCGAAGAGCCAGAGCAGGCCGCCCGGCACGTCATCATGGTAGTTGGGTACGGGGACGAACCACGTGGGCGTGCGCTGGAAGACGGTCAGATCCGCGACATCCTCCGCGATGGCCGGGATGAACTGCGCGGCGCTGGCGCCCGTGCCGATCACGGCGACACGCTTGCCCTTGAGGCCGACGCTGTGGTCCCAGCGCGCGGAGTGGAACGAGGGCCCGGCGAAGCTGCCGGCGCCCGGGATGTCCGGCATCCGCGGGCGGTTGAGCTGGCCGACGGCGCTGATCACGGCCTGCGCCTCGATGGTCTCCTCGCCCTTGTCACGGGATTTGACGCGGAGAGTCCACTTGCAGGTTTCTTCGTCGAACGCCATCGACTCGACCTCGGTGCCGAAGCGGATGTGCTCGCGCAGACCGTAGTGGTCGGCGCAGGCGCGGAAGTAGTCGAGGAGGACGGCCTGCGGGGAGAAGTACTTCGGCCAGTCGGTCTTCTGGGCGAAGGAGTAGCTGTAGAAGGCGTTCGGCACGTCCACGCGGGCGCCGGGGTAGGTGTTCTCCAGCCAGGTGCCGCCGACGTCCAGGTTCTTTTCCAGGATCACGAAGGGGACGCCGGCTTGCTTGAGGCGTACGCCGGCGAGGATGCCGGACATGCCGGCCCCGATGATCGCGACGGTGAACGTCGTGCCGGCTGGGGCGCGCCAGTCCGGTGCTCGCGGGTCTTCCTCGAACGGGGCCAGCTCTTCGATTAGCAGGGGGATGTAGTCGTCCGAGGCGGGGGAGGCGGTCATCCACTGCGTGATCTGGCGCAGCGCATCGAGGTCGTGAGTCACGGGCGCCGGGGCGCTGTCGCGGAGGGCGCAGAGGGCATCGAAGGCGAGGGCCCTGGCGGTGTCCTGCTGCTGCTGCGTCATCCCGCCCTGCGGGACGCCCGGCGCCAGGCCCGGCGGGCGGATCTCGTCACGCAAGAGCGAGAGGTCCCCCGTGGCCTGGGCGAGGGCCGGGATAAGGGCGGGGAGGAACGCGTCCTCCAGCGCCCGGCGAATGGTTTCGTCGTCGGCCGTGATCCGGTCAGACTGGGGCGCGATGGTCACGAGAGGACTTTATGCGATTTGCGTGTCCACGAAAAGGGCCGTTAGACAGGTGTAATGCAGAGTACAACGCGGGTACAATAGCGCCGGAATCGTTACGGGCGTACGAACCATCCGACCGTCGTCCGCAGCACGACAACCGATCAGTTGTGGAGGTTCCGTGTGGCAAGCGGTTGCGTCAGCGCCCAATATGGGCGCATCCCGCGCAGAATCGCCTGGGCCGGCGCGAAGCCGGCGTGGCCAGGGCATCTCGCCTGCCGTAATCCTGCCCACTTGTCCGGCGTCTTTCCCTTGACGGCAACCCGAAATCACAAGGCTGATGGGGATCAAAGGCTCTCTGAATATGGGCCAAATGGCACACTGCGTGTTCAGGCGTGCGATGTCAGGATTCTGAGCAGCAAGCAAAGGAGGCAAAAATGAACGCATTCACAAAGCGATGGCGTCTCGCCATCATACCGCTCCTTGGGGCAGCGCTGGCGGTGCTCGCTGTGGCGTGCGGCGGCGGCGAAGAGGCGTCGCCAACACCCACCGTCACTGGTGGGTCACCCACGGCATCGGCAACAGCCGCGCCGTTAACCGGTGAGCTGGAGATCTTCAGCTGGTGGACAACCGGCGGCGAGGCCGCAGGCTTGCAGGCCCTTTACGACCTGTACCCGCAGCAGTGCCCCGGCGACGTCCAGATCGTGAACAGCACGATCGCGGGCGGCGGCGGCGACGCAGCACGCCAGGTCCTCTCCAGCCGAATGCAAGGCGGCGACCCGCCGGGCACTTTCCAGATCCACATGGGCCATGAGCTGCTGGACTCCTACGTGGCCAGCGGCGACATGGAGCCGCTGACTGACCTGTACGCGTCACAGGGCTGGAACGACATCTTCCCGCAGGGCGTGATCGACATCGTCTCCAAGGATGGCGTGCCGTACTCGGTGCCGGTGAACATCCACCGGGCGAACGTCCTCTGGTACAACAAGGCCACGTTCGCGGCCCACAACCTGACGGCGCCAACAACATTCGATCAGTTCTTCCAGGTTGCCGACACGCTGCAGGCGGCCGGCATCACCCCGCTGGCGCTGGGGGACAAGGAAGCCTTCGCCTCCGTCCAGCTGCTGGAGACGACGCTTCTGGGCTCCCTGGGCCCGGACAAGTACAAGGGCCTCTGGACCGGGGATACCGACTGGTCCGGCGCTGACGTCACAACGGCGCTGGAGACCTTCAAGAGGATGCTGTCCTACACCAACAGTGACCACGCTTCCCTCACGTGGGACCAGGCCAACCAGCTGGTCATCGACGGCACGGCCGGGATGACCATCATGGGCGACTGGCTGGACGGCGACAACACGGCCAAGGGCTTCACGGACTCCGGCTGGGTGCCGGCCCCCGGGACAAGCGGCTCTTACGACGCCCTGTCCGACACGTTTGGCCTGCCCAAGGGCGCGCCCAACCCGGATGCCGTCAACTGCTGGCTGAAGCTCGTCGGTTCGAAGGCCGGGCAGGAAGCGTTCAACCCCAAGAAGGGTTCGATCTGCGCCCGCACGGACTGTGACCCATCGTTGTTCGACACCTACCTGAAGTCTGCGATCGACGACTGGAAGACCGACACGATCGTGCCGAGCCTGGCGCACGGTGCTGCCGCTTCGCCGAGCTTCGCCTCTGACATTAGCGATGCGGTGACGGCGTTCGTTGCCGACCGGGACGTTGCGACACTCCAGGGCCGCCTGGCGACAGCGTGCCAGGACGCTGGGGTCTGCAGCTAAGGCTGAGGTCTGAGGTAGACTCAGAGAGATGATGAAGAGCGAGGCGGCCAGCCCCAGGGTGGGCTGGCTGCCTCGCCTTCTCTCTTCCGGCCCCCTCCGGGCCATTCGCAGCGAACGGGCGATCGCCATTGCCATGGTGTCGCCCTCTGTCGTCCTCGTCCTGGTGTTCGTCTACGGGTTCATCGGCTGGAGCGCGGTAGTTTCCGTCAGCGATTGGCACAACATCAACCCGGACTACAGCTTCGTGGGCCTGGACAACTTCAAATCGCTGTTCAACAACTTCCGCTTCCAGATAGACATCCGCAACACGATCGCCTTCACGCTGATGTTTATCATCGCCTGCCTGGTGATCGGCTTCGTGCTGGCGTCGCTGCTGGACCGGCACATCCGGGGCGAAGGCGTGTTCCGGAGCATCTACCTGTTTCCGATGGCGATCTCGTTCATCGTCACCGGCGTGGTGTGGCGCTGGCTGCTGGCGCCGCGGGCGGGGGTGAACCTGCTCGTCTCCAAGACGACGTGGTTCCACATGGACTACGCCTGGTACACGGACGACAAGATCGTCTACGTGCACCATGGCTCACGCCTGGGCGATGCACTGCACGCGATCGGCCTAGGGTTCCTCGCGAACCCCAACTACGGGCTGCCGGTAGCGATGGTTTCCGTCGTGATCGCGGCGACGTGGCAGATGTCCGGTTTCGTGATGGTGCTCTACCTGGCCGGCCTGCGCGCAATCCCGGAGGAACTGAAGGAAGCGGCGCGCGTTGACGGCGCGAACGAGGCGCAGGTGCTGCAGCACATCTCGCTGCCGCTGCTGCGGCCGGTGACCCTGAGCGCGATCATCATCCTGGGGCACCAGTCCCTCAAGATATTCGACCTTGTTGTCTCCATGACCGGCCCCGGCACCGGCTTCGCGACTGACGTGCCGGCGCTCTTCATGTTCCAGAGCACGTTCCGGGCCAACAACTTCGCGCGAGGCGCCGCCGTTTCCATCGTGATGCTGGTGTCAGTGAGCTTCCTGATCATCCCGTACCTGTACTGGAGCCTGCGCAGGGAGTCGCGGCTGTGACGATCCGCTGGACGCGCATCATCATCTACGCTGCGCTGGTGCTCTTTGCCGCGCTTTACCTGATGCCGGTGTACGTGCTGGTTGTGACGGGCCTGAAGAGCTTCCGCGAGGTGAGCCTGAACCAGATGTGGGACCTGCCTTCCGGGTTCCACTTCAGCTCTTTCCGGGAGGCGTTCAAGGCGCTGGACCACAACATGTGGAACAGCTTCCGCATGGTCATTCCGGCCACGATCCTGTCCTGCTTCCTGGGCTCCATCAACGGGTATGTCCTCACGAAGTGGCGGTTCCGTGGATCTGATGTGCTCTTCTTCCTGCTGCTGTTCGGGATGTTCATTCCGTACCAGAGCATCCTTATCCCGCTGGTGAAGACGCTGCAGCAGGGGCACCTGTACGGCTCGCTCTGGGGGCTCATCGTCACGCACACGGTGTACGGCATCCCTATCACAACGCTGATCTTCCGCAACTACTACGCCGGCGTGCCCACGGAGGTGGTGGAGGCGGCGAAGATAGACGGCGCCTCTATCTTTGGCATCTACGCGCGGATCATCTTCCCGCTCTCGTTGCCCGGGTTCGTGGTGGTGGCGATCTGGCAGTTCACCTCGATCTGGAACGACTTCCTGTTCGCGGCGACGCTGACGAGCAACCCGAACGTGCAGCCGGTGACGGTGGCGCTGAACAACCTGGCGGGCAGCTTCATCGTGGAGTGGAACGTCCAGATGGCCGGCGCGCTAATCGCTGCGCTTCCCACGCTCATCGTGTACATTTTGCTGGGCCGGTTCTTCATGCGCGGTCTCATGGCGGGTGCCTTGAGCGCGCAATAGATCGGCGAGCAGCGGATGGCACGGGTCTACTACGAGAACGTCACCAAGAAGTTCGGCGAAGTCTTCGCCGTCAACGACCTCACGCTGGAAGTGGAGGACAAGGAGTTCCTCGTCCTCGTGGGGCCTTCGGGTTGCGGCAAGTCGACCGTCATCCGCCTGCTGGCCGGTTTGGAGACGCTGACCGCGGGCAAAGTCTACATCGGCGACCGGCTGGTCAATGACCTGCCGGCCCGCGACCGCGACATCGCCATGGTGTTCCAGTCCTACGCTCTGTACCCGCACATGTCAGTGTTCGACAACATGGCGTTCGGGCTGAAGATGCACGGGCAACCCAAGGAGGAGATACGCCGCAGGGTGGCGGTGGCGGCCGACATCCTGGACATCGAGCCGCTCCTCAAGCGCAAACCGGCGCAGCTCTCCGGCGGTCAGAGGCAGCGCGTGGCGCTGGGCCGGGCGATCGTGCGGGAGCCGCAGGTGTTCCTCTTCGACGAGCCGCTGTCAAACCTGGACGCCAAGCTCCGGGTGCAAACGCGGACGGAGCTGAGCAAGCTGCACCAGCGCCTGGGCACGACGTTCATCTACGTGACGCA
>DATKKM010000006.1:0-2986 GCA_035542855.1 Dehalococcoidia bacterium | reverse complement strand
GCCTACTTCGCGCTAGCGTCGTTCGGATAGTGCAGGCGGCCGCGGCGACATCGGCCCACGCCGGTGTCGACCTCTCGTACGCCGTTCCTTGTACGCGGGCCTACTCGAAGCGCAGCGCTACCATGGGCGCGACTTTGGCTGCCCGACGCGCCGGCACCCAGCACGCTGCCACCGCCGTCGCAACCAGGACGGCAGGGGCCAAGCTGAAGGCCACCGGGTCGACCGGACTGACCTGGTACAGCATGCTGCCCAGCCCGCGGGCGAGGACGAGCGCGAGCATGAGGCCCAGCATGGCGCCCCCGAATGTCATGCTCAGCCCCTCGCGCAAGATCATGCCCAGCACTTCGCCCGTCTCCGCGCCGAGTGCTCGGCGGATTCCGATCTCGCGCGTGCGCCGCACCACCGCATATGCCATGACTCCGTAGACGCCCACGATCGCCAGCGCCAGAGCCAGGCCCGCAAATACGGAGACGGTGTAGGCGCCGGTCCGCACGATCCACAGTTGCGGACTGGCATCGACGTGCTGCGTGAAAGTCCTCACCGTCAACACCGGCACGCCGGGCGCGGCCAGCCGAATCTCGCGGCGCAGGAGATCGAACAGCCCGCCATCCGCCCGCGGCCCTCCTGGCGCCATCCGCACCTGGAAGAAGACCGCGCTCCGCACCCCTTGTGCGAAGGGCACGAAGATCTGCCCGCCGACCTCCGATTCGAAGAACTCCGAGCGGGTGGCGGGAACGATCCCCACGATCTCGACCGACCGGGGATCCTGGGCCGCTCTGGCCAGGTCGTCGTTCGAACCCATCGTGCCGTTGCCTCCGCCGGCCGCCGTGGGCGCGTCGCGTTCCGCCCACTGGATGCGCTGGCCCACCGCGTCGCCCCCGGGCCACAGCTTCTTCGCCAGCACCTCGTCGACAACGGCGACGGCGGGCGCGCCGGCAACCTCGGTCTCAGCCTTGGTAAACGAGCGCCCGCGCAACACGGGCAGCCCCAGGGTTCTGAAGTAGTCCGAGCCGACGCTGTTCCAGCGCGCCCTGAACGCCAGGCCTTCGGCTGCCGTGGCCGGGTGAGAGTCAGGCGCAGCCGTCACTCCAGCCCGGCCGACAGGACGGTTGATGGTGAGGGTGCCGAAGGGCACGACCGATGCGATGCTCACGGCCTCGACCCCCGGCAGCCCGGCCAGACGGTCAGTCGCAGCGCGATAGCGCTGGAGGCTGCGGGCCTGGTCGTAGCCGCTCAGACTGGCGTCCGCTTCGATCAGAAGCGTGGAATCGGCTCGGAAGCCGGTTTCGACGCTGCCGGCTTTGAGGGCGCCGCGGATGAAGAGCCCAGCCACGGTCATCAGGCCGAGCGACAGGGCGATCTGCGCCATCAGCAGCGGATTGCGTGGCAGCCAGCGGCGCCGGCGCCGAGCGGCACCTTCGCCCGCCCTCTCCTTCAGATCGGTGACCAGGTCGGCGCGCGTCAGCTTGAGCGCGGGTCCGAGCGCGAAGAACAGCACCGCCAGCGTGGAGAAGCCGAGCGTGGCCATCAGCACGGCGGGATCCGCGCCGCCGCGCAGAAACACGGCGACCGGCATGTGAGCGCCGATCGAGGACGCCGACAGGTTCGAGGACACGAGCCCGATCACGTACCCGCCGGCCCCGCCCGCGAGCGAAAGCACTAGCCCTTCGGTCAGAAGTTGGCGGATGATTCGCCCGCGCCCTGCGCCCATCGCCAGGCGGATCGCGACATCCTTGCGGCGCGTCACGCCGCGGGCCAGCAGCACGTTCGCCAGGTTGAGGCAGGCAATCAACAACACGATCCCGGCCAGCCCGCACAGCATCAGGCCCATCACCGTGAGACTGCTCTCATCGGCGGGGTAGGTGCTCACGCGCAGGCGCGGCAGACGGCCGATGAGGAAGGTCTGGTCCTTCTGCTCGGCTGGCTGCCCCTCTTCGAGCCGCGCGGCGACCACCTTGAGTACGCTGCCCGCAGCGGCGGCGCTGACCCCCGGCTTCAGCCGCCCCACCAGGTAGAGATCGTAGAGGTCGCGGCGTTCGAGGCTGTGCCTGGCATCGCCCTGGGCATCGTTCTTGAGCAGATCGTAATCGCCGAGCGGGAAATACAGCTCCGGACCGAACACCACCATCGTTCCCGTAAACCGCTCCGGCGCGATTCCGACCACTGTGAACTGCCGCTCGTTGACGCGGATGGTCTTCCCCACCAGTTGGGGGTCGAAGCCGGTCTTCTTCCAATAGGGATAGCTGGCAACGACTACCGCCATGGCCCCCCCGGGCCTCTCCTCCTCGGGCAGGAAGTCGCGGCCCCGCGCCATCGGCATTCCGAACGTGCGGAAGTAGTTCGCGCTGACCACCGCCGCCAGGCTGCGGCGCGAGCCCTCACCCTCCCCCACGCCGACCGCGGTAATGGCATGGGCCATGACATCGGAGAAGACGGCGCGAACGGCGCTGTCCTCCCGGATGTCGAGGTAGGTGGGATATGAGAACTGACGGCAGAGCCCTTGCGGTCTCTTGTCCCGCGTGTAGAGCTGGACCACCTGCCGCTCGTCGGGGTACGGGCGCGAGCTGAAGACCAGGTCGTGCAGGAGGCTGAAGATGGCGATGTTGGTGCCGATGCCCAGGGCCAGTGTCAGCACGGCCACGGCGGTGAAGCCGGGCGACCGAGCCAGGGTGCGGAGCGCGTAACGGAGGTCCCTGGCGAAATCCTCGAGCCAGCGCCCGGCACGTATGGCACGCACCTCTTCCTTCACCTGCTCCATGCCGCCGAGTGCGATGAGCGCCTGGCGGCGTGCCGCCGCCGCCGAAAGCCCGTCCCTCATCTTTTCCTCGGCCAGGATCTCCAGAGCTGCGCGGAGTTCTTCGTCCAGCGCCTGCTCGACCGCGCCCTTGCGGAAAAGGTTCCGGAACACACTCGGGATCCGGCCCGACATCATGCCTCCCACTGAACGGCGGCGGTCATCGCCTTGACCACGCGGTTCCAGTCCCGT
>DATKKM010000005.1:0-36683 GCA_035542855.1 Dehalococcoidia bacterium | reverse complement strand
CGGCTTCTTCCATCGGCGCCATCGTGCGCCCGGCCAGCACCACCGCCGCGCCTTCCGCCGCCAGCGCCTGCGCGATCGCCAGGCCGATGCCGGAACTGGCGCCGGTCACGATCGCTGTCTTGCCGTCTAGCTTGCCCATGTGTGTCTCCCTCTGGCGGGCGAGTGTCCCCACCCTCCCCGTGGCGACCGGAAGGTCGCCGCTACATTTTGTAAGTCTGGTCTCAGCCCTGACCCGGGCGGCCCGCGCTATTAGCGCTTCGGCTTCCAGTCGCGCTGGTGCTCGGCCATGTACTCGAAGTTCTCCCACATGGCGGGCCCGACGTGCTCGCGGATGGCGAGGGCGATCGGCCTCACGCGGTCCCAGGTGCCGGTAATCCCCAGCCAGTCGAATAACAGGTCCTCGTTGATCAGACCGTTGCGGTACAGCGTCCCGATGGTCTCCATCCAGCGCATCAGCTGCATGAGCGCCGTGTGCTCCGGCGTGCCCGGGCCGTGCTTGGCCGGGTCCGCCTGGAACTCCGGGTTCCAGATCAACTCGGAGCCGGCCTGCGTGTTCATCAACGCGGAAAGCTCCGCCAGTTTCAGGATGATGCCGGCATCTTCCTTGCCCGGCTTGCCGTTCTTGCCGTTCTTACCGTTCTTGCCCATGGGGCTACTCCTTCTTCTTGAACATGCGTCCCGATATCTTGCGGACCATGAACCTCGGGGCGACCCGTGAGATGTTGGCCGTGGCCTTGTTGTACATGCCCGGCACGGCGATGGCGCTGCCGGACTTCGCCGCGTTGAGCGCCAGCTTCACCACCTGCCGGGGCGTCGACCAGCCGGCCGGCAAGCTCTTCTCGTCGACGCCGGCGACTGTCTGGAACTCCGTCTTGACGGGCCCCGGCGTCAGGCAGGTGACGGTGACGCCGTAGGCTTTCGCCTCTTCGTGCAGCCCTTCACTGAAGTAGAGGACGTAGGCCTTGGTCGCAGCGTATGTGGACATGTAGGGCACCGGCTGGAAGGAGCCGGTGGAGCCGACGTTGATGATCGTGCCGCTGCGCCGCGCCTTCATCGGGCCCAGGGCCGCGTGCGAGAGCTGTGTCAGCGCGCGGACGTTGAGGTCGATCTCCTCCAGCTCGCGCTCCAGCGGCAGCTCCGCGAAGTCACCGTTTGTGCCGAAGCCGGCATTGTTCACCAGCACGTCGATATCGCCCCTGGCGATGCGCTCCTCGACAGCGGCGACGCCGGACGGCGTGCTCAGGTCGGCCTCGATGATCTCCGCATCGCCAATCTCCTGCGCCAGCTTCTCCAGCCGGTCCCGCCGCCGAGCGACGAGCACGACGCGATAGCCGCGCTGGGCCAGCTGCCGCCCGAACTCCTCGCCGATGCCCGAAGACGCGCCGGTGACGATTGTCGTGCCTTTGCCGGCTGCCGTCTTCGCTGCGTTCCGGGGCTTAGTTGCTGTGGCCATAGCGGCCTCCTTTCGGGTGACGGGCGATTGGGTGGGGGGCTGCCGGGCGATTACCCGTTGCCCATCGCCCACTGCCCGCCGCTCAGTCCAGGATCTCCGCCACCTCACGGGCTACCCGCTCACCGGAGCGCACTGCACCGTCCACGTACCCGGGGAATTCTTCCGATGTCTCCGTGCCGGCCCAGTGGATGCGCCCCACGGGCTCCCGCAGGGCCGTGCCGCACGATACCAGCGTTCCGGCAGGGAAGACGGCGCCGTAGCAGCCGCGGCTCCACTGTTCGGCGGGCCAGTTGCCTTCGATGTACTCGGCGGGCTTCGCGGCCTTGTCCCCGAAGTAGCGCACGAAGCACTCCAGCGCCAGCTTGCGCCGCTCCGCCGCGTCGATGTTGGCGAGCCGGCGTCCGTCGCCGCCCTCGATGAACCCCATCAGCATGCCGGGCTTGCCTTCCGGCGTGCTGTTGTCGAACACGACCTTGATGGGCCCGGTGTCGCTGACGACGCGGCCGGAGAGGCCTTCCTCGCGCCACCAGGGCGTATCGTAGATCGCGTAGACCTTGATCACGCTGCCCATCGGGGAGCGGCTGGTCAGGTGGTCCCGCAGGGGCGGCATGGCGGGCGAGTAGTCGATCCGGCCGGCCAGCGATGGCGGCGCGGTGACGACGCAGAGCTTCGCCTTGACGCTGACGCCGTCCGCCTCCACCGTCACACTTCCGTTCTCCTGCGAGATGCGGCGCACCGGCGACGAGAGGCGCACGCGCTCGCCCAGCTCGGCGGCCACCTTCTCGGCGACGAGCTGCATGCCGCCGTCGAAGCGGTCGGCCTGAGCGCCGCCCTCGGTCGAGACGAGGTACAGCATGCCGCCGCCGGCCTTGGCGTAGAAGAGCGCGTGCAGCAGCGATACGTCGTGCGGCTCCGCGGCAAAGACGGCCTCGATCGCCGTGGTCATCTGGTCGCGGGCCCTGGGCGACTCGACATTCTGGTCGATCCAGCCCTGCATGGTCATCCCGTCCCATTCGCGGGCGTGCGGGGCGTTCCACGGCGCTTCGACCGGTATCTCGTGCGTGAGCTGGTCGAAGGCCATGATCGCCTGCACCGTCTTGCTCATCGTCTCCATGTCGGTCGTGGGGACGGCGCCCGTCCAGCGGCGCATACCCATCCCTTCCGTGTACTGCAGGTGCTCGCCTTCAGGCCAGGTGGGGAAGCTGGCGACGCCCATCTCCGCGCCGAGGGCGATGATCCGGTCCTGTCCCGGGCCGGTCCACTGCCCGCCCAGATCCAGCCAGTAGCCGTCCTTGCGCAGCGTCCAGGTGCGGCCGCCCACGCGGTCCCGCGCCTCCAGGACGCGGACGTCGATGCCGCGCTTCGTCAGCTCCCGCGCGGCTGTGAGACCGGCGAACCCGGCGCCAACGATCGCGACCTGTGTTGTGTCAGAAGAGGCCATATTGCTCCCCGATGTTCAGCATCCGCCAACTGGCGGTGCACCGGGCACGATAGCACTAGCGGGGGAGCGCGTCTATTCCGGCAGCCAGTGCAGCTCATGGACGCGCTGGGGTGCGTCGAACCCCTTCAGCGCCGATTCGCCGCGGTCCTTGAAGCGGTAGCTCTTGCCGATGCACAGCTCCCGCACGACGTTGGAGGCGTAGATCGATCCCGGCTCGGCGACGTCGCAGATGCGGCGCGCCAGTTGCACCACCGCGCCGAAGAGGTCGCCGCTGTCGGAGACGGGCTCGCCGGCGCTCAGTCCAATACGCACCAGGAGCTGGTCTGATTCGCGTGCGGCGTTGTGGTCCCGGAGGGAGCGCTGGATGGCGATGGTGCACTCAAGGGCGTCGGTCACGGAGACGAAGCAAGCCATGATGCCGTCGCCGGTGTGCTTCACCTCGTTGCCCTGGTGCTCGCGCAGGGCGGAGCGCACCACGTCGTTGTGCAGGCGCAGGAACTCCATCGCGCCCTCGTCGCCCAGGCGCTGCGTGAGCCGGGTGGAGCCGGCCATGTCCGTGAACACTATGGTGCGGAAAGCGCTATCGCTGAGCGGTTGGCCGGGCTCGTGGCCAGGGGGGTCGGCGGAGCGCCCCAGGTAGTCGTTGACGGCGCCCGGCACCACTTCGATGATCTCTTCCGGTTCCATGCCGTGCGCTTCACGGTGGACGCGGACTGCGGCTTCCGCGTTGGGGGCGTCGGCCAGGCAGAAGATGCCGCCGTTGTCCTTGTCGAACCAGTACGTGAGGTAGCGAACGCCGTACTGCTTTTCGACGGCGAGGTCCAGCATGTGGGCGGCGGCAATGTCTTCTGGCATTGTGCCGGACGGGGCCCGGTGGCGGTCCATAAACAGCGGCATGGTTACTGTATTCTACGCCGAATCAGCCGCGCGTGGGTTTATCCGAAGAGCTTGTCGTATGCGGTCTTGTCTGCCGGGGATAGCTCCGGCCCCACCATGTGCGTGTCCGGCAAGACGCCTGGGTCGACGGCGATCTTCGGCAGCGCCTTCGCGCGCGCTGCCTGGCCCTCCTCGTCCGGGTTCATCATGATCAGCGTCATCCAGTCCTCCACCTGGCGGATGTGCTGGAAGGACTCGTTGGCGGCTTCGGCGTACTTGTGCCCCGCCGCGTCCCAGTCGTCGTTCGCCAGCAGGGCGTCGCGCAGCAAGCGGGCGGCCTTGAGTGTGATCGAAAGGCCCTGGCCCCACGTTTGGTCGCTCGTCTGCGCGGCGTCCCCGACGAGAGCGATGCCGTCCTTATACGGGTGCTCCACGTAGGAGTCATAGCCTTCGAAGGTGGCGATGGGTCCGCCCTGTGTTGCACCGGCGAAAAGCTCGGCGGGGGCGCCGGTCTGGATGCTGAGATCAATCAGCCTCTGGAAGTCGCCGTCCCCCTGCAGGCGCGTACCCGCCGCCGTCCGGCAGCCCCAGTACGCCCGCGCCTTCGTCCCGCCCTTCTGGGGGAAGACGAAGGCGATCTGGCTGAGGAACGGGTTGAAGATGATGTTGTTTTTCTGGTCATCCACCGCAAGGTTGTCCAGGAGCACGCCCGCCAGCACCTGCTGCGCCTCGTGCTCCGTCGCTACGAAGTTGCCCCACTTGCGCACCAGCGAGTTCCGCCCGTCCGCGCCGACGACCAGCCTGGCGCTCAGCTTCCGCCCATCGACTTCCACTGCGGGTTCTTTGCCGGGGATCACGCCGGTCGCCTTGGCGCCGCGCCGGACTTCGGCGCCTGCGGCCTGCGCCGCCGCCAGGGCAGCTTCCTGCAAGTCCGGGTGGTACATGGTGAGCGGCGGCAGCCCCAGGGCGGATTCCGTGACCAGGTTGCGCTGCGGCAGCTCAGCCGGGCCTGCGCGGGCGGCGATCACCGGCGGGTGGTGGGCCCCGGCGGCCATCAGCGCTTCGTAGATGCCCAGCTCCTTCGTCTCGGCCACGCCCCAGGGGGCCATCCACTCCCCGCGCACGCGGTCCTTGAACTTCGTCTCGCGCTCTAGGACCAGCACCCTGTAACCTCGCGCCGCCATGGCCCCGGCGATAGCCGCCCCGCCGATTCCGCCGCCTACCGTGATGATGTCGTAGTCAGGCATGTCACTCCTCCGTCCACTTTACTTCGAAGAGCCTAACAGGGTCCTCGAAACCGCGCAGCGTGGACTCGCCACAGTCGGCGAACATGTAGCCCTTGCCCGCGGCCAGCTGGCGCACGACGTCCGTGACCAGGACCGTGCCGGGCTGAGCGGCGTCGCAGACGCGGCGGGCCAGCTGCACCGCCGTACCGAACATGTCTTCGTCCTCGATCACCGGCTCGCCCGCGTTCAACCCAACCCGCACCCGCAGTGACGTCTCGGGTTGTGCGAGGTTGTGCTCGGCCACACCGCGCTGTATGTCGATCGCCGCTTCGATCGCGCTGGAGGCCAGCGGGAACGAGGCCATGATGCCGTCGCCGGTGTGCTTTATTTCGCTGCCGCCGTGCTTCGCGAGAGCCTCGCGCACGATGGCGTTGTGGGCGCGCACCACCTGCTGCGCCGCCGCGTCCCCCATCTTCCTGGTCAGCGTGGTGGAGCCTTCGATGTCCGTAAAGAGGATGGTGACCAGGCCGGCGGCGGGCGGCCGCTGCCCCGTGGCCAGAGCAGGGCTTGGCGCCTCGCCCGCGTCGACCCCCAGGAAGCGGTTGATCTCCCGAACCACCTCCTTCATGTCGCCAGCCCAGGGCAGCAGCGAGGCCCCTTCCAGTAGCACCAGCTCTGCGTTCGGCACCCGCGCCGCGATGTGCCGGGCGGCGGCGACGTCCGGAAACACGGACTCGCGGCGCTGCAGCACAAGCGTTGGGCACTGCACTCGTGGCAGGACCTGGTCGATGTCCGGCTCGGAGCGCAGGATGTGGTGGGCGAAGGCATCGTCGGCGTTTACGGAGCCCCGCATGACCTCAGCGAAACGCCGGGCCTCGTCGCTCGATCCCCACCCGGCAACCATCGCGTGTGCGGCCGTCTCCGTGAACAGCGTCCAGTCAGTCTCGCGCAGCGTCCGCATGGCCTGGCCCGCCGGGTTGTTGATGTCCTCCATCCGCGAAGGTGAGCACCAGAGCACCAGCCTCTCGACTCGCTCCGGGTGATTGGCCGCGTAGGTGATGGCAACCGGCCCACCGATTGACACCCCGATCACCACGAAGCGATCGAGGCCAAGCTTGCCGGCCACGGCGTCGATGTCCAGTTGGAAGTCCTCCAGCTGGTACGCCGTCACGTTGCGGTCGGACATGCCACTGCCACGGTTATCGTAGCGGATCACCCGCTTGCCGCGGGAATTGGCTTCGAACCAGCGCCGGTAGCCCGGGTGCTCCCACTCCAGCTGCAGATGGCTCCACGGGATCGGCGGAATATAGATCACTGGCAGTCCTTCGCCGAGTGAAAAGAAGGCGATGTTCACGCCGTCCCGCGTCCGCGTGTACTGGATACGGGGCTGGTCCATCTAGGGCTCCCGCCAGCGCACCTCGAAGATGCGCACCGGGTCCTCGAAGCCGCGCAGCAGCGCCTCGCCGCGGTCGGCGAACATGAACCCGCGCCCGGCCACCAGCTCCCGCACCACGTTGGAGACCAGGATCTCGCCGCCCTTCGCCTGCGCGGCGATCCGCGCCGCCGTGATGACCGCCGTCCCGAAGAGGTCCTCCTCCTCGGCGATCGGCTCGCCCGCGTTGAGGCCGATGCGGACGTTGACCGGCGTCTCCGCGGTGGCGTTGTGCTCCGCAAAGGCCCGCTCCAGGGCGATGGCGCACTCCAGCGCCCCGCTGGCAGACCCGAAAGAGGCCATGAACCCATCGCCCATTGTCTTCACCTCAGAGCCGCCGTGTGCCGCCAGCGCCTCCCGCGTGATCCGCTCGTGCTTCCGGAACAGTTCGCGCGCCCGCACGTCGCCCAGGCGCTGCGTCAGCGCGGTAGAGCCTTCGACGTCCGTGAAGAGGATCGTCACCAGTCCGCCGGGGCTGGGTGCCCGTGTTGCTGTCGCAGACGGCGGCCGTGCCGCGTCTCCGCCAAGCAGCTTCGTGATCGCTGCGTCGACCACTTCCAGGTCGTCCTGGGAGTCGTTCCAGTAGCCCCGCAGCAAGACCAGCTCCGTCTGCGGCAGCCGCGAGGCAAGGAGCCTGGCCGCCTCCATGTCCGGGATGATGGAGCGGCTGTGGTGAAGTACAACAGTTGGGATCTTCACCGTGGGCAGCATGTCCGTCAGATCCATCTGGAAGAGCGCATTGAACATGCGCATGGCCTCGTCCTGGTTCACGCACTCCCGCAGGAACTTCGCGTAGTCTCGCGCTTGCTTGCCGGCGTCCCATCCGAAGAACGAGTGAGCCAGGGACTCCGTGAACAGCTCCCAGTCTGTGCCACCCAACGCCATGAACGCGCGCACCTGCGGGATTTCCCCAAAGCGCACTCCGCTCGGATACGCATCCAGGAACGCGATGTGCGAGACGCGCTCCGGCATGCGCCGGTACGCATTGAGGGCGATCAGGCCGCCGGCCTGCGTCCCGACAATCGCGAACCGCTCCAGCTCGAGGCGATCGGCGACGGCGATCAGGTCTTCAGTGATGCCGTCCAGCGTGAACTCCGGGATGCCGCGCTGGGATAGGCCGCTGCCACGGGTATCGAAGCGGATAGCGCGCCGGTTGTGGCCCACAGCCTGGTTGTAGCGGGCGTAGTTCTCCAGGTGAGTCTCCGCCTGGACATGCGTGAACGGCTGTCCCTGCATGTGGATGACCGGGTACCCTTCGCCGCGCACAACATAGGCGATGCTCACGCCATCGCTGGTCGTCACGTACTGGACGCCGGACTGCACCATGACGCTCACATTCTAAGGCAGCGTTATACTGCGAGCCATGCGGTACGTGGTCTACGGCGCGGGCGCTATCGGCGGGACGATCGGCGGCAAGCTGGCCCAGCACGGCCAGGACGTCACGCTCATCTGCCGGGGCCCCCACCTGGAAGCCGTCCGGCGCGATGGCCTGCTTCTGCGCACGCCGGACGGCGACACGCGGCTGCAGATCCCCGCCGCCGGCAGCCCGGCCGAGATCGGATGGCAGGGCGACGAAGCCGTGTTCCTGACCATGAAATCGCAGGACACCTGGGCGGCGTTGGAAGCGCTGCGCCTGGCCGCCGGCGACGTGCCGGTGATCTGCGCTCAGAACGGCGTGGCGAACGAGGCGATGGCTCTGCGCGTCTTCTCGCGCGTTTACGGCCTGAACGTGCGCATGCCGGCCACGCACCTGGAGCCCGGCGTCGTCATCGCCCACTCCGCGCCGGTCACGGGTGTGCTGGACCTGGGCTGCTACCCGGAGGGAACGGACCACCTGTCGATGCGCGTGGCGATGGACCTGGACGGCAGCGAGTTCATCTCCCACGCCGAGCCGAAGATCATGCGCCAGAAGTACGCCAAGCTGCTGATGAACCTGGCGAACACCGTGCAGGCGCTCTGCGGCATGGCCGCCGCCGGCGACATCGTACGGCGGGTGCGCGACGAGGCGCTGATGGTCTACGAGGCCGCCGGCATCGAGGTGGCGGACGAGGCGGAGTTCGCGGCCGACTCCGCGAAGCTGACGATGAAGCCCGTCGAGGGCGCCCCTCACCTCGGCGGCTCCACGTGGCAAAGCATGGAGCGCGGCGGCACCCTGGAGACAGATTACCTGAACGGCGAGATCGCCCTTCTCGGCGCGATGCACGGCATCGCCACTCCCTTCAATCGCATGCTGCAGTTCGCCGCCGCCGAGGCCGTCCGCGACGGCCGCCGCCCCGGCTCCTACACCGTGGAGGAGCTGATGGCGCGCGTGGACGGCTCCCCTGTCGAGACATCTCGCCGAGGCGTCTGAACCCACGTTTGCCGGTGGCAGCCGGCAAGGTCGCGGACCCCATCACCCCTGCCCCGCAGACCGCCCGCCGGGCCGTCTCTACCGCGTGCCGATAACCGCGTCCACCTCGATCTCAACCAGGAATTCCGGCTGGACCAGCGCCTTCACCTCGATACCGGTCGCCGCCGGCCGGATCTCGCCGAAGACCTCCCCGTGCGCCTTAGCCACCTCTGACCAGCGCGAGACGTCCGTCATGAACATCCGCGTCCGCACCACGTCAGCCATCGTCGCGCCGGCCGCTGCCAGCGCCCTCTCGATATTGCGCAGCGTCTGCTTCGCCTGTGTGTACATGTCGCCGATGCCGACGATCTCCCCGTCGTCGCCCCAGGCCACGGTGCCGGCGACGAAGACCTGGTCCCCCACCCTAACCGCGCGCGAGTACCCGAAGATCGGTTCGTACGGAGAGTTGGACGATATGTTCTGCCGATCAGTCATGTGTCACCTCGCGGCCCATTCTATCCGCAACCACCACTCATCCTGAGGTTCTCGAAAGGACGAGCGGTGCGACGACACTTGCCGAGCGTATACTCGTCCCATGAGCGAGTCCTGGGGCATCGGCTTCGACGGCGACATCGACGTCGAACGCCACGCCGGCATCGAGGTAGACGCGGCGCCCGCGCGGCCAGGGATCCGACTGCTCGTCGTCTCCGACTACATCTGCCCCTGGTGCTACATCGGCTTCACCCGCATCGAGCAGTTGCGGGCCGAGTTCGATGTCGAGCTGAGCGTCGGCGCCTACGAGCTGCGGCCCGGCATTCCGCCGGAGGGCATCCCGCGCTCAGAGGCGAGCAAGGGCCGCGTTTACCCGCCGGGCTACCTGGACAACCTCCGCGACCTCGCCGCCGCGTCCGGCATCGAGATGAAGCGTCCGCCTATCGTGCCTAACACCCGCAAGGCGCACGAGGCCACGGAGTTCGCGAAGGAGCATGGCAAGCTGTGGGAGATACACCGCGCCCTCTTCCACGCCTACTTCGAGGAGGAGCGCAACCTCGGCGATACGGACGTGGTCTGCGAAGTCGCCGCCGGCATCGGCCTCGACGCGGATGAGTTGCGCCGCGCCCTGGAGGACCGCCGCTACGCCGACGAAGTCGAGCAGCAGCTGGCCTGGGCGCGCGCCGCCGGCGTCACCGGCGTGCCCACCGTCGTCTTCAACGAGAAGTTCGCCGTCGTCGGAGCCCAGGAGTACGCGGTCTACAGCAACGTCGCCTCACGCATCGCGTCCGGGAAGCTCGCATAAGGGGAGCGTCGCGGAGGCCTGCAGGCCTCCAATGGGCGGAGTGGAGTATCAGGCGGCGATGCCGCTACTTTATGAGCCGCCGCCGCATCATCGTGATCGCGAACAGGTAGGCGACCACCGAAACCACCAGGATCCAGCCGACGTCGATCAGGTGGTCCGTCTGCAGGTCGCCGTTGGCCAGCGCCCGGTACAGGCGCACGACATGGTAGGCCGGCGTGAACCAGGCGACGACGGACACCCAGTGCGGCAGCTCCGAGAGCGGGAAGAAGGAGCCGGACAGCCAGAACTGCGGCGTGATGAACGACGCGAAGAAGTAGTTGAGCGAGCTGACCGACCGCGCGATCGACGTGTAGGCCAGCGAAATCGCCGAGAACATGATGCCCGGGATCAGCGCCAGCGGGAAGATCAGCAGCGCCATCGGCGAGCTGATGCCGCCCATGATGGCCACCATCACCATGATGTAGAACACGCCCAGCAGGGAGCGGCTCATGCCCCAGATGATCTCGCCGGTGGTCACCTCGTCCACGCTCACCGGCGTGGCGATGATGGCATCGTACGTGCCTTGCGCGTCCATCCGCGTGTAGGATCCCCAGCCGCACTCGGCGGTGGCCGTCCACATCGAAAAGACGGCGATGATGGCCGGGCCGAAGAAGTCGATGTAATCCTGGCCGCTTTCCAGCTTTACGAAATCGCCCAGGCCGAGCCCCAGCGCCAGCAGCGTGACCAGCGGCTCGACAATCGGCCAGATGAGCTCGCTGCGCCAGATGTTGAGGTAGACGTCGCGGTTGCGGCGCCACACATGCAGGCAGCGCATTGTGACCTGCGGCGCCTGCCAGCGCACGCGGCGTCGTCCTGCGGCGGTGGGCAGCGCGACCGCCGTCATTCCGCCGCCAACCCTCTGCCTGTCAGCTTCAGGAACACGTCCTCCAGGTTCGCACGGCGGTAGACCACCCGCTCCGCACGTTCCTCGATCAGCCTGGGGTCGAAGTCGCCGGCGCTGTTCATGTACACGTAGAGGATGTCGTCGGAGCGCTCAACCTTGAGGCCGTCGTGGCTCAGCAGCTCCTGCATCACCGGCGCCGCGTCAAGGTCACCCAAGTGGATCTCCACCACTTCGCTGCCCGCGTGCTTTTCGATCAAACCGGCCGGCGCCCCCTCTTCGATGATCCGCCCGCGGTCAATGATGACGATGCGGTCGCAGAGGTGGTCCGCCTCCTCCATGTAGTGCGTGGTGAGCAGCATCGTCACACCCTGGGAGCGCAGATACCGCAGCTTCTGCCAGACCATGTGCCGCGCCTGCGGGTCGAGGCCCGTGGTCGGCTCGTCCAGCACCAGGATACGTGGCTGGTTGAGCAGCCCGCGCGCTATCGTCAGGCGGCGCTTGAGGCCTCCGGAAAGCTCGTCCAGGCGGTCGTGCTGCTTATCAGTCAACTGGAACAGATGAAGCGCCTCATCGATCCGGTCCTCCGCGACCTGGCGCGGCATATCGAAGTAGCGGGCATACGCGCGCAGGTTCTGTCGCACGGTGAGGTCCGGGTCCAGGTTGTTCTCCTGCGGCACCACGCCCAGCACCTGCTTGACCTGCCGCGGCGAGGTCTGCACGTCCAGCCCGTCCACCATCAGCTCGCCCTCGCTGACCGGCGAGACGCAGTTGATCATGCGGATCGTTGTCGTCTTGCCGGCGCCGTTCGGGCCCAGCAGCCCGAAGCACTCACCGCCCCGCACCGAGAACGAGATGCCGTCCACCGCCGTGAAGTCGCCATAACGCTTGGCGAGCCGCCGCGCGACGATGATTCCTTCCTCGCGGAAAGGCGCGGCTTCCTCAGGTTTCGTGACCAGTTGTGTCATGCAGGAATGATAGCAGGCGAATTAACGCCATACTCTCGCCGTAAAAACGGTTGCCGGTTTACAAGGTTACTTTTTCGCCTAGTCCGGACGCGCGGCCGCTGCCACGAACGCCTGCCAGAGGTCCATCGACTCCCGGCGGATCTCCGGGCGCTCCGGATGCCACTGCACGCCCACGGTCCAGCGGTGCGATTCGCCCTCCATCGCCTCAACGTAGCTGTCATGTGAGACGGAGACGGCGCGCAGTCCGCCGGCCAGCCGCTCCGGGGTGATCCCCTGGTGGTGGCGCGAGTTCACCCGCACAGGCCCGCTTCCGTACACGCTCTGCAGCCGGCCCGCTTCGAAAGAGACGTCGTGCCAGCTGGACTCGCCGCCGTCCGTCCAGCGGTGCGCGTTGTCCTCGATGTGCTGCAGCAGTGAGCCGCCCAGCGCCACGTTCAGCAGTTGATGGCCGCGGCAGATCGCCAGCACCGGGATGTCGCGCTCCAACGCCTCGTCCAGCAGGCGCAGCTCGTGGGTGTCGCGCTCCTCGTGCGGGCGGTCGGTGAAGCTGCCGCGCTTCTCCTTGTAAAGCCGTGGGTTGACGTCGACGCCGCCCATCAGCAGGAACCCCTGAGCGTCCGCCGGCAGCTTCTTCTCTTCCACCAGCTGGCAGCGGGCGCCCGCGGCCTCCAGCGAGTCCAGGTAGTAGCCGGTGCGCTCCCAGGTTGGGGCCTTCCAGCGCGGAATGGCGATGAGCGGCTTCACGTTCATAGGGTACAGGTTTTGCGGTGCGGCTTACAGGGGCCGATGCGGGGGGCGCAGCGCCGCTGCGCCCCCACGCGCCGGTCACATGGCCAGCACCCCTAGCCACGGATGATCGGGTTCCACCCGAGCGATTGCGTCGGACAGCCAGCCCCTCTGCTCGCCGTTCAGCCGTGGGACCAGACGCTCGAAGTCGATGTGATCGCGCTGGCGCAGGTAGTGGCGGGTGTCCTTGTAGGCGGTGGCCTTGTAGAAGAGCACTGCCTCCGGCGCCAGCGTTGGCACCCCGAAGCGCGATTCTTGCACGCCCCGATCGAACGTGATCGTCACTACGGGCTCGTGAGCGGACGCCTTTCCGTCCGGCGGGGTGAAGTACAGCACCCACTCATCGCCGGCAGTGCGCTCGTTCAGCACGAACTCCACCCCGAAACCCCGGTCAGCGAGGAGGGGCCCTTCTCGCGGGATTTCCTCCCCCGGGCGGGCGATGCGCCCGTGCAGGTGCGCGGGCAGCGTTAGCAGCCGGCCGTTCCAGAGTTCGTTGGTGTCGTCTGTGAAGGCGTCGTGGCCCACGAGCTCCCAGTCTGCCAGGTACTCGTACAGGATCTGCGATTCGTCAAGGAAGACCGAGACGTCAATGTCGCCGTGGTCGCGAGTCTCCCGGTCCAGCCAGGCGTCGACGGCCCAGCCGCCGCAGAGGACCCAGCGGCCGGGATAGGCGGCCATGGTCTCGGCAACGCCGGCCACGGCCTCAGGTACAGAGTTAGACAAGTGATGCTCCTTACGTGTGCGCCGGGTACGGCGCTATGCGGAATGACAGCCGGGCCAGGAGCGCACCCGATGTCGAGCGGAGACTGCTGTGGAGTATCTAGGCCGCTCGGACTGCGGGGCGCACCAGGAGCAGAGTTGTTCTCATGTGGTGGCCCTCCTCTTTGAACGAAAGTCGTGGGCAGTGTACCACGCGTCTTTACGAGAGCATCTCGTGCTCCTCCGCCAGCCAGAGCGGGGAGTTCGTGTGGTCGATGAACTTGCGTTCGTCCTCCAGCAGCGCGATGGATGCGGCGCGGCCCTCCGGCGTGGCGACGCCGGCAGCCATCTCCTCCCGGCTGTCCCACCAGAGCTCGGCCACGCCGTCGTAGCCCTGCGGTGCACCGCGAGAGCGGGCGAGCGCCTGCTGTGCCCCTGGGTCGTCCAGCGTGTGCGTCTGCACGTAGCGCCGGATGCGCAGCGTCTTCGCGTGGCTGCGGACTAGCGGGCCGTGTTTGTTCAGCCAGTAGTCCTGGAACTCTGCCAAGGTCATGCCGGGCTTGCGGCGCAGGCAGAAGACCAGCTTGATCATTTGCTCGGCTCTTCACCCACGAAACGTCCGAACTGCCGGTTGAAGTGCAGCAGCGGTTCGGCCGGCGTAGACACGGCCGAGATCACCTCGCCGATGAGGATCGTGTGGTCGCCGCCGTCCACCCGGTCCAGCATCAGGCACTCGGTCTGGGCGGCCGCGCCGTCGATGACGGGGATGCGCGTGCGCTCGCCGGGCGTGGCCTGCGTGTCCTGCCACTTGTCGATCGCCTTGGTTGCGAAGCGGCGGGCGATGTCGTCCTGGCCGTGCGCGAGGATGCTGACGGCGAAGTGCTCGGTGGCCATGAAGGCGGCGTAGCAGTCGGCGTCCTTCTGCAGGCAGACCAGCAGCAGCGGCGGCTTCAGCGAGAGTGAAGAGAAGGCGCTGGCCGTGAAGCCCACCGCCTCGCCGTGCGCGTTGTGCGTCGTGACGATCGTGACGCCGCTGGCGAAGCGCGCCATCGCGTTGCGGAAGTCCATCTCGGCGGCGGGGACATCTGTCGACATGTTTCGCGCCAAGTCTGTCCGGCGCGGGCCCGCCCGTCAACCGGTGTCTAGTACGGCACGCCGGGGTTCGGGCAGCTGCTGGGCCCCACCGCCGTAATGATCCCGCTCACCAGGCGCAGCAGAGCCACGCTGTCCAGCGCATCGATCTCGCCGGAGCAGTCGATGTCGCCCCACGTACGCGTGAAGCTACCGACGGCCAGGCGTTGGCCCGGGACGGGGCAGGCCGTCGCGGCTGCCCCGGCTGCCGCCGGCAGGCCAACATTCCCGCGCAGGAGCGCCAGCGCGTCGGCGGAGGTGATCGCGTCGTCGCAGTCCAGGTCCTGCCAGAGGCGCGGCTCCGGGGTTGGCGTCGGGCTCTCCGTGGGGCTGGCGCTGGGCGACGGCGTGGCGCTGGTGCCGTAGGGGTGGTTGGCGCCGGGCGGCGAGTTCACGTTCCCGAAGTCCGTCACCCAGTAGCAGCCGTAGCGCGTCCCCGCCTGGCAGGCCCGGCCGATGCCGATCGCCACCCAGAAGCTCTGCAGCATATTCTGGTTGTGCCCCGGCGAGCCTTTCCAGGCGTCGAACACGGACTGCGCGGAAGAGAAGCCGCCGGCGCTGTTCTCGCCGATCGTCGCCGGCCCGTAACCGAACGCCGGGATGCGGTTCTGCGGCAGCCCGCCCGTCGAATCGCAGTGGGCGCTCTGGATGCCGAAGTTCTCGAAGCAGTACGTGTAGTCGCCGTAGTAGTTCTTCGTCGCCATGTCCGTGGCGTACCAGTCGGCCGCCTCCGCCAGGTCTTCCTGCACGACGAGCTGCGAGAGGCCGTTCTGCGCCCGGTAGTCGTTGATCAGGGTCAGGAACGCCGACTCCTCGGAGTCCAGCGCCGGATCGGCCGACCCGGCCGGAGCCTGGGCGAGCATGACCAGGGCCAGCGCGCCGAGCGCAAAGGCGGCCGAAAGCGTGATCAGTTGGAGGCGGGTCTTGCGGGCGATGGCTTCCTCCTCCGGAGCGTGCGTGCTCCCGGAGTCCCAACGATTGTGCCCGCCCCGCGTGGGGGAGGTCAAACGCTTTCCCTGCGTTGAGGGGACGTTAAGAAGCCGCCTAATCGACGTGTAACGGGCGGTTAATAGCTTCGTCTTTACTTTACAGGCGTTGCAGAGTGGCTGCGGCGCCGGCGTTGGGCGCTAGCTGGACGGCGTAGGGGGCCTTCATGGCCTTAGTCCAGGTTTGCGCTCTAAATCGGGGAAAGATGGCAGAACAGACCAGGGCCAACCAGGGGCGCTTTACGTCCGTTGACGTACCGTATCCCACAAAAGCACAGCTGCCGGCGCAGAGGACTGCCATCGTCCACCGCCAGCGGCTCATCGGGGCGCTTGTAGAGGGCACCAAGCGCCGCGTCTCCGTGGTCAGCGCGCCGCCCGGTTACGGCAAGACCACGCTGCTGCTGGACTTCGCCCACTCATCGGCCCAGAAGATCTGCTGGTATTCCCTGGACGAGCGCGACCGCGACCCTGTCACGTTCCTGAAGTACTTCGTCGCCGCCGGCCGTGCGAACTTCCCCGGCTTCGGCGAGGAGCTGGCTCAGGCCATCGAGTCCGCCGGCGCCATGACGCCCAGCCAGATCACCGACCTCCTGGTGTCCGCCACCGCCTCCGCGGGCGAGCCGTTCACATTCATCCTGGACGACTTCCACTGCCTGGACGCGGCCGACCCAGAGTTCCGCGCCGCCATCGAAGGCTGGATCTACCGGTTGCCGCCGGACGTCCACGTCGTCCTCTCCGCCCGCACGCACCCGCAGATCGCTGTCCTGCCGATGATGACCGTGCGGCAGGAAGTCTCTACGATCACCGCCGCCGATTTCTCGTTCAGCTGCGATGAGGTGGCCCTGCTCTTCCGCGACGTCCTGGGCAAGGATGTCTCGCTGGACGATTCCCAGCGCCTCGCGGACCTGACTGAGGGTTGGGCCGGCGCGCTGATCCTGATGGCCGACAAGGTGCAGACGCACGGCCCAGCGGCCCTCGAGCAGCTGCGCTCCAGCGACACCCTCTACCAGTACATCGACCTCGAGCAGTTCGAGCCGCAGGACCCGGAACTGAAGGAGTTCCTCCGCGCCAGCGCCGTCCTCCGCACCCAGGACGTGGCCTTCGTGAACGACCTGCTCGGCATCGCCGACGCCGAGGAGAAGCTGGGACGCCTGGCCCAGAACAACCTGGTCGTTCCGCCCGGCGATCCCTCGCAGCCCTACCGCTACCCCCACCTGATGCGCGCATTCCTGGTCAGCAACCTGCGCGGCAGCGATGCCGCCCGCTTCCGCGAGCTCAACATGAAGGCCGCCGCGATCAGCGAGCAGGCCGGGCGCTGGGACGATGCGGTCTACCACTACATCCAGGCCGGCGCCTGGGAAAGCATCGTGCAGGTGGCGGACCGCCACGGCTCCCGCATGTTCGAAGAGGGGCGCTGGGACACCCTGGCCGAATGGCTGGACGCCATCCCGGCGGACGAGCTGGCCCGCGAGCCCAAGCTCACTCTCTGGAAGGCCCGCGTGCTCCACTACCTCAACCAGACCGACAAGGCCCTGGCCCTGCTCACGCAGGCGGTGCAGGTTTCCGAGGCCGGGGGCGACTGGGAGACGCTGGCGGAGGCGCTGACCGCGCGAGGCATGTCGCTGCGCGTGAAGGGCGACTACGAACCCTCACGCGAGGCGCTGGTCCGCGCCCGCGATATCCTCGTCGAACACGGCTCGCCGCAAGCGCTGATCACGGAGGCCCGCAAAGAGCTGGGCATGACGCTCAGCCGCTGCGGTGACTTCAGCGAGTCGATCCAGGAACTGCAGACCGTCGTCGGCGTCTACGAGACCAACGGCGACCAGTACAACATCGCCCACGCCGGCCTTGAGCTCGCCAATTCGTTGGCGCTGAGCGGCCGGCTGGCTGAAGCCGCAGTCACCCTGGAGCGCGTCCGCGGCATCTGGAGCCAGCTTGGCAACGATCACTTCCTGATTCAGACGTTGAATTCGCTGGGGGTCAGCTACTACCTCGCGGGCAACTTCGATAAAGCTGAGGCCATTCTTCAGCAAGGCGTCCAGGTGGCGCAGCGCACGGCCAACCTCAAGTGGGAGATGTACCTGGTGAGCTCCATCGCCGATATCAAGCGCGATCAGGGCGAGCTCCAGCAGGCGCTGGACGCCTACTCCTCTCTCCTGGAGCAGGCCTGGGCTGTGAACGACGCCTATATCCGGATCTACCTGATGGACGCCGTGGCGGGCACGCATCGCCTGCTTGGGGACATCTCCGCAGCGGAATCGTGGTCGGCGCGGGCCATCGCGGAGGCGGAGAAGACCGGCGGTGCCCTGGAGATGGGGATGTGCCTGATCACCAGCGCTCAAGTCAAACGCCAGAAGGACGATCTCAAAAGCGCCGTCAGCGATCTGGAGCGGGCGATCACGTACCTGAAGGACAAGGGATCGTCCCGGGAGCTGGTGCTCGCTCACTTCCACCTGGCCGGCGTCTACTTCTCGCTGAAGAAGAAGAGCCTGGCGCTGGAGTCGCTGGAGAAGTGCGCGGAGCTTGTGAAGGGCCTGGGCTACGATCACTTCCTCGTCGTCGAAGCCGCCCGCAACCCCCTGCTCGTCCAGTATGCCTCTGCCAACAAGCTGGCGGACGGCTACTTCACCCGCATGTTGAAGCTGATCAAGGCCCCGGCTGCCGGCGAGAGCGAACCCGATGGCGAGGTGTCCGCGGAGCAGGCCGCCTCGGCCGCCGGCGCCATCTACGCCTTCGGCTTCGGCCATCTGCGCGTCGAAATGGGCGGCCGCGAGATCACGGACCTGGAGTGGCGCTCCGAGAAAAGCAAGGAGATGTTCTTCTTCTTCATGGCCAACCGGCGCGCGCTGCGCAAAGAGGAGATAGTGGCGGCGCTCTGGCCGGACATGCCGGACGCCAAGACCACCAGCGCCTTCCACTCGAACATGTACAGGTTGCGCAAAGCTTTGTACCAGGACGTCATCGCCAAAGAGTCCGGCCGCTACATCCTGGACCCCCAGGCCACCTTCACCTTCGACGTTGACGAATACCAGAAGGCGCTCCAGCAGGCCCACGCCGCCGCGGCCGGCAGCCGGGAGGCCATCGCCGCCATGGAGAAGGCGCTCAGCCTGTACACGGGGCCATTTGCGGCTGACTTCTACTCGGAGTGGGCCCAGACCCTGCGCTATCAGCTGGAAGAGCAGCAGATGGGCATGCTGGCAACCCTGGCCGCCACCTACAGCGAGACCGGGGAGTACAAAAAGAGCGCCGAAGTCTGCCAGAAGATCCTGGATGTGGACGAGTTCAACGAGGCGGCTTGGTATAGGCTGATGAGCAATTACATCCTTTCTGACCAGGGCGAGGCCGCCAAATACTGCTACAACCGCTACGTCCAGATCGTCTCCGAAGGCGAAATGGACGAAGATCTGCCCGATTTCGAGGAGTTGGTCCGGGAGATCACGGGCGGCAAGCCCCTCAGATAGCGCTCAGATACGGCGAGAACCGCATCGGCGGCCCCTCCAGGGGCCGCTTCTTCGTATCTGGCGAGAACTCGCCATAATCCGGCGAGTTTTTGGCGAGAGGGGCTTGCGACACTGTGCGTGGAAAGAGAAAACGAGGAGCAGCCAGATATGAAGAAGCAGACACGAAACATGATCAAGTGGAACCGGGAAGACGGTGGCCAGGCAGGCCGCCGGCAGGTCATTTTCGGGTAGGCGAGAAATCTGGCGAGTTTTCGGCGAGACGTGCTTGGGATACTGAGGCCACAGGAAGAAACGAGCAGGAGCCAGACATGAAGAAGCAGACACGAAACATGATCAAGTGGAACCGGGAAGACGGTGGCCAGGCAGGCCGCCGGCAGGTCATTTTCGGGTAGGCGAGAAATCCGGCGAGTTTTCGGCGAGACACGGTTGCGATACTGAGGCCACAGAGAGAAACAAGCAGGAGCCAGACATGAAGAAGACGCGGAACATGATCAAGTGGAACCGGGAAGACGAGACGCAGACGGCCGGCCGCCGGGTTAATTTCGCGTAAAGGCCTTGAAATCACCATGAAGCCCGCAATTTTCACCACCAAGCTCAACTGGATCGTCACGATCGCCGCCCTGGCCATGGCCACGGTAGTCGCGATTAGCCCGGCCTTCTCCTAGGGCCGGCGAACCAGGCGCATCGAAGGAGTCGAAGGACCTTGAGGACCACACCGATCACGCTTAACGGACTGGTAGTGGTCCTGGCGCTTATGCTCGCAGCCGTGGCTGCCAGCAGCCCGTTCTTCGCCTAGCTGATGCCCCTGCGCGCACTCGTCGCCGCGTTGGCGCTCTTCATAGCCACAATCGCGGGACAGAACGCCCTTTTTCACTCAGACGCCACGGCAACCAACACTGACGCCACATCGTGTGACCGGGAAGCTTGTACGCCGGCCTTCCCGGGAGCCGACTACGGAACCGTCCTTGGCCACGAGGTCCTGGCCGGTGGCTGCCCGAGCGGGGACCTGCATGTGATGAGGTACGTCCCCGGTACCTCCGGTGCACCGCTCGTCGCCACCTGGTGCCGCTGACCCGAAAAAGGACGTCCGCAAGGGCCGGGATAACGCCTCCCGGCCCTTTTTTTTGCCCGGTTTCTGACGGTCAGAACAGGGGCGCGGGAAGTTATCAACATTCTGTTAAGTCAAACCTTGACATCCCTATAACCCTGTGCCATAAATTGGCTCACCAATAGCGATATTGGGAAATCAATCCGAAAGGGGGGATCTTGAGTGCCTATCTCTCGTGGCTAAACACCCGCTCAGTACGAGCAATGCAAGACGGGGTCGCCCTTATACGGCGGACGGAATAGCGCCCCTACTCGGTGCGGACTCGGGATCCGCTCCTGCGTGGAGGCGCTTCTTGCTGTCTGGAGCATAGGAATCCAGACTCCCTTTCCTGGCCAGTCAATCCGGCGAGCGCCCGCTGCTCTCCTTGGACTTTTTACGTTAAGCCTCCTTTCCTACGAAACGTGACGTCGTCTTCACACGTCTGCAATATTGCGTGAATTTGTTTCGGCTCATTTAAATGTTCTATTGGCAGCCCAAATCTATTGCTTCAAGTTCGCAATAGGAATAGATTCACCGCAAGAAGCAGAAGCAGGCTAGGGAACTGAAAGGAGACAGGTCCACTATGAGTCTTCTGAAACAATGGCGGTTCGTCTCGCTCGCCATCGTCGCCGTGCTCGTCCTCACGGCGCTCGCCGCTTGCGGTGACGATGACAGCGGCGGCAGCCCCACCCCTACCGGCGGGGCGACCACGGCCGGCGGAGACGATATGGCCCCGGCCGACCAGCAGAAGCTGGTCACGCAGTCCGGGGAGCCGCAGTTCTTCGACCCGCACCGCTCCAACTTTGAGCAGGACATCGCCATCGAGCGCATGCTCTTCCGCGGCCTCTACCGGCTGGTGTCCACCTCGAGCGGCGGCGCAGAAGTGGAGCCCGCCTACGCCGATGGCGAGCCGACCGTCTCGGCGGACGGCAAGGTCTTCACCGTCAAGATCAAGTCCGGCCTGACGTGGTCAGACGGCGAGCCGATCACCGCCGAGCAGTTCGCGGATGGCGTAAAGCGCGGCTGTGACCCGGCCGTGGCCAGCCCGTACGCTTACCTGCTGCAGAGCGCTGCCGTCGGCGGCATCATCGGCGTCAAGGGCTGCGACGAGTACTCGGCTGCCCTGGGCACCGCCGACGCGCCGCTGACGCCGACAGACGCCGAGCTGGCCGCCCTGCGCGACGCCGTCGGCGCCAAAGCAATCGACGACACGACCCTGGAGATCACCCTGGTCGACGCCAAGCTGCCCTCCACGTTCGAGGACGTCTTCTCGCTGTGGGTCACCTTCCCGGCGCGGATGGATGTGATCCAGCAGTTCGGCGACCAGTGGACTGATCCCGCGAACATCGTGGTCAACGGCCCGTTCACTCTGACCGAGTATGTCCCCCAGGACCACGTAACGCTGAAGCCCAACGCGAACTACGGCCTGGACGGGAAGGCAAAGCTGCAACAGCTCACCGTCAAGTTCATCGACGACTACAGCGTCGCCGAGCTGGCCTTCAAGAACGGGGAGCTGGACCAGACACGCGTCCCGGACACAGACGTCCCCACGCTGCAGGCTGACTCCACGTACGCGGACCAGACGCTGGTCGTCGGCTCAGCCCGCATCACTGCCCTCGAGATGCAGTTGACCGACCCCGTACTGGCGAAAGACAAGGTACGGCTGGCGCTTTCCCAGGCGATTGACCGCGACAAGCTGGCAGAGGTCACGACGAGCAACGTCGGCCTTCCCGCCGAGTATTGGCTGGTGAAGGGCCTGCCCGGCTACCAGGGGCGAGACAAGTTCAAGACCGCGATCGGCTACAACCCGACCGCCGCCAAGCAGGCGCTGGCGGACGCGGGCTACGCGGACGGCGCTGGCTTCCCGGAGCTGGAGCTGACCGTGCTGGACACCCCTGTGCGCAAGGCCCAGGCAGACTTCCTGAAGGCCGCGTTCAAGGACGTTCTGAACATCGATATCAAGATCACGGCCGTGGACGCCAAGACCCGCTCCGCCGCGTTCAACTCCGGCAACTTCCAGCTGTTCATCGGTGGCTGGCAGCTGGACTACCCGGACCCGGAGAACCCGATCATCGGTCTCTTTGACACGGGCGGCGGCAACAACAAATACAACTGCAGCGACGCGGGCATCGATGCGGCGATCACGGCAGGCTCAAAGGCCACGACGCTAGCCGATCACATCGCGCAGTTCCAGAACGCTGAGGATCTCATCGTGACCAAGGTTTGCGGAGTGGCGCCGTTCCTCCAGGAGGGCCTCCCCTACCTGGTCTCCCCCAAGATGGGCGGAGTACAGGCCAACGGCACCATTGACGCCGGCCAGCCGGGCAACTGGTGCGCCGAGTGCTGGTACGTGAAGAAGTCGTAGCTGGGATATAGAGCGTAATGTAGACCAGGGCGGGGCTCTCACGCGGGGCCCCGCCCTGGTGGTTTTCTCATGACGGCATACATCATCCGGCGGGTTCTCTGGCTGATCCCGGTCCTCTGGGCCGTGGCCACTATCACGTTTTTCCTGATGCACGCCGTGCCCGGCGGGCCGTTCACACAGGACAGGGATTTGCCGGCCCAGGTGATGCTGGCCCTCAACAGGCGCTATCACCTGGACCAGCCTCTGTGGAAGCAGTACCTGTCCTATTTCTGGGACATCTTCGTCCACCAGGACCTGGGCCTCTCCTTCCGCGGCGATAGGGACGTGTCTTACCTGATCAAGCACGGGTTCTTCGTGACGGCGCAACTGGGCACACTCGCCTTCCTCGTGGCGCTGACGTGGGGCATCTTCCTGGGCGTGATCTCGGCCCTCAACCGCAACGGCTTCCTGGACTACATCGGCGTGTTCTTCGCCACTGTGGGCGCCAGCGTGCCCAGCTTCATCGCGGGCGTGTTCCTGATCATCGTCTTCGCAGTGAACCTGCACTGGTTCGACTTCGTGGGCTGGGGCGGGCCGGTGGACTGGGGTGACACGTTCCATCTCTCCGCCTGGGAGCCGCGGAAGATGGTGCTGCCCGTCATCGCGCTCAGCCTTCTGCCGTCCGCGTACATCGCCCGGATCACGCGGGCCAGCATGCTGGAAGTGCTTGGCCAGGACTACATCCGCACGGCAAACGCCAAGGGCCTCGCGTTCTACGTGGTCATCCTGCGCCACGCGCTCAAGAACTCGATGATCCCGGTGTTGACCGTGCTGGGGCCGATCTTCGCGGCGCTGGTCACCGGCTCCTTCATCGTGGAGTCGATGTTCTCCATCCCCGGCATCGGCCGCTCGTTCGTCCAGGCCGTGACGAGCCGGGACTACGGGATGATCATGGGGACAACGCTCTTCTACGCCGGCATCGTCGCCGCCATGAACCTCCTCGTTGATATTGCCTACGCCGTCGTGGACCCGCGGATCAGGTACTCGTAAGATGGCGCTTCCCTACCCTGAAGAGACGCTGGAGCTGGCGCCGCTGAGCGCAGCGGTCACGACGAAACAGCATGGACTGTGGGGAGACGCCTTCCGCCGCCTGCGCCGCAACCGGCTGGCCGTGTTCGGCGCCATCGTCCTCGTCGCCCTCATAGTGCTGGCCTTCTCCGCTGAGTTCATCCACGCCATCGAGCGATACGACCCATTCTATGACCAGGACTACGACGCGCTTCTGAAGGGGCCAAGCTCCGCACACTACTTCGGGACCGACAACCTGGGTCGCGACAACTGGGCGCGGGTGCTGGAAGGCGTCCGGGTCTCGCTGCAAATCGGAGTGGGGACGCAAATCGTGGTTGTGATCATCGGGTTGACCGTTGGGGGATTCGCGGCCCTAAGCGGCAAGTTCTTCGACAACATCCTCATGCGCATCACTGACATCACGTACGCCTTCCCGGACCTGCTGTTCATCATCCTGATGCGCGCCGTCCTGCAAGACCGCGACTGGCCCATCATCAGTGATGCGAGGGTGCAGGTCATTCTGGCCATCGCGCTGATCAACTGGACCACGCTGGCTCGTCTCGTGCGTGGGCAGATGCTTTCATTGCAGGAGCGGGACTACGTGACCGCCGCGCGGGCTATGGGCGCATCACAGCGGCGGATCGTCTTCACGCACATGCTCCCGAACACGCTGGGGCCGGTGATCGTGGCCGTCACCTTTGGCGTGCCGATCGCTATCTTCGCGGAGGCGGCGTTGGGCTTCCTCGGCTTCGGGCTGCAGCCGCCGACGGTCAGTCTGGGCCGGCTGGTCTCGGAGGGCTACACGTACATCCAGCGGAACACCTGGATCGTGGTGTTCCCCTCGGCGGCGATCGCTGTCCTCATGCTCAGCTTCACCTTCGTTGGCGACGGTCTGCGGGACGCGCTGGACCCGCGTACGCGTTAGGGCGCGGCGAGCGGCGCCACTACCCGGACGCCGGCCCGCCGCCGAACCCCGGCTCCGTCATTCTGACCGGGTTCAGCAGTTGGTCCAGCTCTTCCTCTGACAGCTGCGTCTCCTCGCGCGCCACCTCGCGTATCGTGCGGCCCGTTTTGGCGGCGGTCTTGGCGATCTCCGCCGACTTGTCGTAGCCCACCGCCGGCACCAGCGCCGTGCCCAGCATCAGTCCGCGCTCCACCATAGCGGGGCCGTTCTCCGTGGCCTTGAGGCCGGCGACGCACTGGTCCGCGAAGTTGCGGGCAGCGGCGGCCAGCAGCGCGATCGCCTCCAGCAGGTTGTGGCCGGCCACCGGCATCATCATGTTCAGCTCGAAAACGCCGCCGTGTGCGGCTTGCAGCACCGCCGCATCGTTGCCGATCACCTGCGCGACCACCTGCAGCACCGATTCGGCGATCACCGGGTTCACCTTGCCCGGCATGATCGAGCTGCCGGGCTGCACCTCCGGCAACGAGATCTCGCCGATGCCCGCGCGCGGCCCCGATCCGAGCCAGCGGATGTCGTTGGCGATCTTGTAGAGGCTGACGGCGATCGTCCGCAGCTCGCCGCTGGCGGAGAGCACGCCGTCCAGTGTGTTCTGCGCCTGGAAGTGGTTGTCCGTCTCGCGAATCGCTACGCTGAGCTCCTCGGAGAGCAGCGCGCAGACCCGGGTGGCGAACTCCGGGTGTGTGTTCACGCCCGTACCGACGGCCGTCCCGCCCAGCGCGACTTCCGAGAGCTCCTCCTGCGCGCGGTGGGCGCGCTTGATGGCGCGCTCCATCTGACCCGCGTAGCCCCGGAACTCCTGGCCCAGGCGGATCGGCGTGGCGTCCTGCAGGTGCGTGCGGCCCGTCTTGATGACGTCCCAGAACTCCTTCGACTTCCTGCGCAGGTGGTCCTCCAGGCCGGCCAGCGCCGGCAACAGCTGCTCCTGGATCTCGATGAGCGCGGCGATGTGGATCGCCGTCGGGATGACGTCATTGGAGGACTGGCCCTTGTTCACGTGGTCGTTCGGGTGGACGGCTTTGGAGCCGCGGTCACCGCCGAGGATCTCCGAGGCGCGGTTGGCGATCACCTCGTTCGCGTTCATGTTGGTGGAGGTGCCGGAGCCCGTCTGGAAGATGTCGATCACGAACTCCGCGTCGAGCTTGCCGTCGGCCACCTCGCGCGCTGCCTGTTGGATCGCCCCGGCGGTCTTCTCGTCCAGCAACCCGAGGTCTGCATTGACGCGGGCGGCGGCCATCTTGATCAGCCCCAGCACCCGGATGAACGGGCGCGTGAAGCGGAGGGTGCTTACGGGGAAGTTGAGGACGGCGCGCTGGGTGGATGCGCCGTAGTAGGCCGCGGCGGGGACGTCCATCGGACCCATGGAGTCGCGTTCGGTGCGTGTATCAGGCATTGGGGATCCCCTTCGACAGGCTCAGGACAGGCTTCCGCGCGCCATGATACGGCGGGCGCGAATCAGGCGGAAGGTGTGACAGGGGTCACAGCGGGACATAACGGGGCGGCGGTACAGTCACGCCAGATGGAGTGACCCCTCCATAAACCCCCTTCCCTTTGGGCCCCGATTCGGCGATCGGGGCCCGCGGCTTTTCTCAGATGGGGCCCAGGGTCACTCCGGCGCCCAGCGCGGGGCACCCCTGCACTGCCAGCGGAACCGCCAGGCCGACGATGAACTGCAGTATTTTCGTTGCGTCCGGCGCCGCGACGCCGCCCTGGCAGTCCACGTCTCCCCACGTCCGGATGTTGCCGCCGATGCTGACTCCGTCCCCAACGTCCGGGCAGGCGATGGCCTGTGACGAAACGCCGATGCTTACCCCTGCGGCGTGTGCCATCACGAGCAGCGCGTCCAGCGGCGTGATGCCGTCCGCGCAGTTCACGTTGCCCCACACGAATGGCGGCTCCGGGCAGTTCAAGCGCAGGTCCAGGTCTGTGACGGCGGGAGGGATCGTCAGCACGGTGGTCTCCACGAAAGTCACCTGGGGGTTGTTGGGGTCCGTGCAGCCGGCCTTCTCCGCGCGCACCTTGTAGTAGCCGGCCGTTACGTCCCAGCCGAACGCCCCGTTGATATCGGTCAGGTCCGGGTTCGTGCGGTTGGTGGGCGACATGATGGCGTTGCCGTCCGGCACGATGGTGAATGGCCCGGCCGGCGAGTCGGAGCGGTAGAGCGTGACGGTTGCGCCTTCTATCGGGCTGCCGCCCACCGTCTTCACCGCGCCGCTGGGGTCGATCCAGGCGTCGAACTCCTCGATGGTATTGCCCACGTGCTTGCGGACGCGGACCCAGCCGTGGTGTGGGAAGAGGTCCGGCATGACGCCGGAGTAGATGCTGGTGCCCGGCGTCGAGCCCGGGCCGCCCTCTGTCAGTGAGAAGGTAGCGATCACGCTGCCGTTTTGCAGCACTTCCACGAAGATCGTGCCGAGGCCGCTGGGGCTTTCCTCCTGCAGTGTGGTCGCGGCATGCCAGGCGATCCAGGGCACCGCCTGGTTCGGGTTGCGGTTGGGGATGAACGTTGTGCCCGCCGCCGGCAGGTCGGCCACCTCCAGAGTCACGTCCTTGCCGGTGATCTCATCGTCCGCCGCCACGTGGAACGGCTGCGACTGGTGGGGGCGCAGGATCTCGTTCACGGTGGGCGGGTAGACGTAAAGGGTGTAGTCCCCCTCCGGCAGGCCTGTGAGCGAGTAGAAGCCGGCGCCGTTGGCCACCGTGGTGCTGCAGACGTTGGTGCAGACCGCCACGATCGCGCCGGGAAGGACGTCCTGCGTGTCAGCGCGATAGATCGTGCCGGACACCGAGCCGCCAACAGGCGGCGCCCCGTTGCGCACTTCGAAGACGAAGCGGCCGGAGACCAGCGAGTTGCGGTTGTTGTGAGCCAGGCCGGTGGGGGCGCTGTCCAGGAAGGCCCCGTTCACCCCGGAGCCGGGGTACTCGAACGAGACGTCGACGCCGTTGGAGTAGCCCATCCGCGCAGAGCTGCCACCCAGCCCGTTGGTGCCGCCGTCGGCGTTGCCCGTCTCCCACTGTACTTTGTCGTAGTTCATGATGATGTCGAAGTCGCCGGGACCGGAGTCAGCCCGCTCCACCAGCAGCAGCTGGAAGCTGTTCAGCTTGTCAGTGGCGCTGGAGTAGTAGCCTACGTTCACCCAGTTGACGCAGAAGGCCGCGTGTCCGCCGAACAGGGTTGGGCCGAAGGTGACGACGCCGGAAGCATCGCCGCGCGTGTCCACGTCCGCCCAGAACGGCGCGATGATCTTGTGGCTCGTGCCGGAGAGGCTCTCCGGCGTGTAGTCAGCGAGCCCGCTGTCGAAAGTGACGTTGCCGTTGTTGTTGACGTAGATGTGGTCGTACGTCTGGCCGAAGAAGTTCGCGGAGAACGGCATGCTGATCGCGTCGCTGAAGTTGGAGTCGTCGCCGCGCTCAAGGTGGGACGTGGTGCAGCCGCTCAGGTTCTCGATGGCGCCCGCGCCGGCCGCCGCATCGTCGTGCGAAACGCCGAAGATGCTTACGGCCATCAGTATCGCCAGCAGGGCCAGGCCTGTGCGGATAGACGCCGGGATGTGCGGGAACTTGCGTGCCATCGGGTTCACCTCTTCAGAGAAAAACGGACGTGCAACGACTGCCGCGAGCGTAGCACTGGCATACTGTGCGGGCAATGTGGAATGTGGCGACGAAAGTTGACGAAATGCAAACGAAAGAGGCGTCCGCCGAAGCAGACGCCTCTCCCCCCAATCCCTTGCAGCGATTAGTTGAGCTTGATGCTGACGCTCTTCGTCTCCAGGAAGCCTTCCATTCCCTCGAGGCCAAGCTCGCGGCCGATGCCGGACTGCTTGTAGCCGCCGAACGGCATCACCGGCACGCCCAGCGCGCCCGCCGCGTGGTAGCTGTTGATCCAGACGGTGCCGGCCTTGATGTTCTTCGCGAACTTGATCGCCCGGTCGATGTCCTTCGTCCAGACAGCCGCGGCCAGGCCGTACATCGTGTCGTTGGCGATGGCCAACGCCTCTTCCGGAGTCTCGAACGGGATCACGGACAGCACCGGCCCGAAGATCTCCTCCTGGGCGATCTTCATGCGGTTGTCCACCTGGTCGAACACCGTCGGCTGGTAGAAGTAGCCCTTCTCGAACCCGGCGCCGGTCACGCGGCCGCCGCCGGTCACCAGCGTGGCCTTCTCCTTGTTGCCGGCGTCCACGTAGTGCTCCACCGTGCTGAGCTGGGCGTCGCTGACCACGGGGCCCATGCGCGTCGCCGGGTCCATCGGGTCGCCGATCTTCATCGTGCCGATGAAGTTCGTGAACATGCCCAGGAACTGGTCGTGGATCTCCTTCTGCACCAGCACGCGGCTGCCCGCCTGGCAGACCTGGCCGGCGTTGAGGTAGATACCGAACAGCGAGCCGATCACGGCCCCCTGCAGGGGCGCGTCCGCGAAGATGATGTTCGGGGACTTGCCGCCAAGCTCCAGCGAGATCTTCTTCACGTTGCCGGCGGCCGCGCGCATCACGTGCTGGCCGACCTCTGTGGATCCGGTGAATGCGACCTTGTCCACGTGCGGCGAGGCAGCGATGCGGTCACCCACGACCTTGCCGGAGCCGGTGACCACGTTGACGACACCGGCCGGTGCCCCGGCCTCCGTCAGGATGCGGCCCAGCTCGAACGTGGTGCAGGGCGTGTACGTGGCCGGCTTGATGACGGTGGTGCAACCCACCGCCAGGGCCGGCGCCAGCTTCCAGGTGGCCAGCAGCATCGGGAAGTTCCACGGGGTGATGATCCCGACGACGCCCACCGGCTCCTTCAGGATCAGGCCCAGCGCGTCGTCCACGTAGTTGGAGCGCACCTGGCCCGATACGTTGAGCGCCAGGCCCGCGTAGTACTCGAACACGTCGGCCGTCATAACGACCTCGAGGCTGGCCTCGCCTACCGGCTTGCCGACCTCAGAGGCGAGGAGCTTGGCCAGCTCGTTCGTCTCGTCGCGGATCTTCTGGGCGGCGCGGCGCAGGACGTCCGCGCGCTGGCGGGCCGGGATATGCGCCCAGCCGGTCGGGTTGTCGAAGGCGGCGCGGGCGGCGGCGATCGCCGCGTCCACGTCCTCCTCGGTGGCGGCCGGGAAGGTGGCGACGAGGACGTCCGTGTTTGCGGGATATCGGCGCTCCAGCGTCTCCCCGGACTTGCTGGGCACCCACTTGCCGTTGATCAGGAGCTGGTACTCCTTGCCGGTGACGGCGGTTGGGCGTGCGACTTCAGTGGTCATGGGTTCAGGAATCTCCTTTCGGTGCTTTGGCGGTTGTGAATTATACGCCCGGAGTTATCAACAAGGCCACAGGCCTGGCGGCGATTTCAGCGCGACCAGGCGATCTCACCCGAAGCTGAACGCTTGCCCGCGTAGCCGGCCCGCAGCATGTTGGCGGCGGATTCGGCCCGGTGCAGCAGGTCCATGAACGCGCCCAGGTCAGCGCTGCCGGCCACGCCGCTGAGGGTGATCGCCTCTTGCCATTGTTCCTGAGTGAGGCTGTGCTCCGCTGCCTTGCCCGCGTTCCACGGCAGGGCCGGCGAAACGATTGCGTCCGTCAGATCGCCAAGGGTCAGCCCGGGCGCTGCCAGGACCGGCTTCGCGCGGGTCAGGCGCTGTTCTGCGGTCATCGGCGCGTTGGCAATGCCGTCCAGCTCCACGAGCGCGGCAGTGATGACAGATTCGTCTACCATGTCGCGCCCCATCATACGCCGTTCGGCGCCTCTTGGGTTACGCCTGAACGATGAGGATGTTCTTCTGGGCCGCGGCATCGTGCTCCACGCGCCCTGCCCGGCCCACGAACTCCTCCTTCGTCATCGACCAGAGCAGCGCCGAGTCCACAGGCGTGTTCGCGAAGAACCGCGATCCGTCGCCCAGCCGGCCGATCACGATGCCCATCTCCGGCTCGCCGCCCCGCCCGAAGGCGACCGTGTACGTCTCGACGGTTGCCGGGCCGTTCGCCTCGGCGACGAAACGCGGGCTGTCCTGGCTGTCCACAGCCGCCTGGTCGATCGCCGGGTCGCTGCGGCGCCACTCGCCCTGCGGCGGACGGCCGCTGTAAACGCCGGCGGAGTGCTTCGTCGCGAACCAGCCGAGGCCCGTGACCAGCGCCCGTTGCTCCGGGTTCGCGCGCAGCCGTTCCACGGTCGTCGCGATCGAGTGCATGACGTAGTTGTTGCCCGCGCCCCCGAAGTACGGCAGGCCGCCGGTGACCGTGATGTCGCGCGGCTCCGTCGTGGCCAGGCCCAGCGCGTCCAGGCCCATCTGCACGGCCGATGGGAAGCAGCTGTAGAGATCGAAGAAGTCGATGTCGTCCACACTCAGACCGGCCTGCGAGAGCGCCCGGCCCGTCGCCGCCTTGATCGCCGGCGAGCTGTGGTAGTTCACGCGGTCGCTGACCAGCCACTTGTCGTTGGCCTGCCCGCAGCCGTGCACGTACACCCACTTCTCCTCCGGGATGCCCAGCTCTTTCGCCGTCTCGGAGCCGGTGAGGAGCACGGCGGCCCCCTGGTCCACCTCCATGATCGCGTTCATGCGCTTGGGGTAGGGGAAGCAGACCCAGCGGTTCTCCGGGGTCACCGTCCGGATCTCCTCCGGCGTGCGCGCGACCGGGAACCAGGCGCAGGGGTTCTGCGCGGCCACCCGCGTGAACCGCGAGGCCAGCTCGGCCACATACTGCTGGTGCTCGTCGATCGACTGGCCGAGGTGGGCGCGGATCGCGTTCTCGAACAGCGGGTAGACGCGGATCGGGGCGACGGCGCCGTGCCGCGCCTCCACGTCCGAGAAGCCGGCCCTCGTGTCGCCCACCACGCTCTCCGGCGTGCCGCGCACCTTCCAGGGGAGCTGCGCCTCCTGCTTGCGGGCCATGTTGCGGGAGGCCATCGCCTCCGCGCCGGCCAGCAGCGCGAAGCGGACCGTCCCGTTGACGATCGCCTCGGAGACCTCGTTCACCAGCTTCTGTGGGGTGTCCCCGCCGACGGCGGTGTAGACGCGCTTCGCCGGATCGATGCCCAGCTTCTGCGCGAGCAGCCCCGGCGCGTCTGGATACTGCCAGGAGAGGATGCTCACCACTTCCAGCGTGTCGACCTGGGCGAGCAGGCCCTCGGATCCGGCGTCCACCGCTGCCGCGCGGGCGGCCCGCGCCATCAGCTCGGCAGGCTCCACCGCCTGGTCCAGCGACTTGATGCGGTTCGTGAGCTGGCCCACGCCGACGATCACGGGATAGTTGGGCATAGCGTCGCGGAGCCTAGCGGGGAAGAGGTGCCGGGGTCAAGCGGGAGAGCCGCCTACCGCGCCGTCCAGCCGCCGTCGATCACCAGCGTGTGGCCGGTCACGAACGACGCATCCTCGCTGCAGAGGAAGAGCGCCGCCCTGGCGATCTCCTCCGGCTGGCCCAGGCGGCCCATCGGCGTGCCCTTGACGCACCAGTCCAACAGTACGTCCATCGACTTCAGCGGCGCCACCAGCGGCGTATCGATCCAGCCGGGCGCCAGCGCGTTAACGCGGATGTTGTGCGGCGCGCCGTCCAGCCCGAACTGCCGCGTCAGCCCGACCACCGCGTGCTTCGAGGCGTGGTACGCGTAGCCGACGCCGCCGGGCAGCCCGCCGGGCGGCGTGGACCCCACGACGCCCATCATCGAAGCCAGGTTCACCATGGCGCCGCCTTTGCCCTGCTTCGTCATCTGGGCCAGCGCGTGGAGGCAGCCGTAGTAGACCCCGTTCTCGTTGACGGCGATGATCTGGTCCCAGCTGTACTGCATCCCGCCGATGCCGGCGTTGTTCACCATGATGTCCAGCTGTCCCCAGGCCGCGACGACCGCTTCGATCGCCGCTTTGACGTCGCCCTCGTTCGTCGTGTCGGTGCGGATCCACTTCGCCTCGCCGCCGGAGTCCTCGATCTGGGCGGCGACGGCCTTCGCTGTGTCCTCGTTCAGGTCAGACGCCATCACCCGCGCACCCTCCCGCGCGAACGTGGTGGCAATCGCCCGGCCGATGCCGGAGCCGGCGCCGGTGACCAGCGCGTTCTTGCCTTGCAGTCTTCCTTCGGCCACGTGTGAAACCTCCCCGATGCGTATATGCGACAGGAGAACAATAGAACATCCCCGCGCGAATGGCATAATGACAGGTGCTGTAGAAGACTGCACGCTAGAACCGAGGCCCGCAAATGAGCAAGCTCTCAGACCGCATCCGCAAAGCCGGTCGCGCCGAGTCCGCGCCCTTCGGCTTTGCCGCCGCCGCCCGGCCAGCGCCCGCGCCCTCCCTGATCACCGTCGTACGCCTGAACAACGACGCTGGCAAGGCGGGTGACGCCGCGAAGGCCGGGGCCGACGCCGTCATCGTTACCGGGGACGCCGGCAAGCTGAAGGACGTCTCGGGCGACGCCGTCCTTGGCGTTGCGGCCGACAAGCTCGACCGCCGCGCTGCGTCAGCGCTGCGGGAGGCCGGCGCCGACTTCGTCGTGCTCTCCCAGGCGGATCTCGCCGAGCCGATGCTCGAGGAGAAGCTCGGCTTCGTGCTGGAGCTGCGCTCTGACCTCGACGACGTCCGCCTGCGCCTCCTCGGCGACCTGGGGCTCGACGCCATGATCCTGCCTGCGCCCGCGAAGCCCCTTACGGTCGAGCGCCTGGTGGAGCTGCGACGCGTCGCGGCGCTGGCCCGGACGCCGCTGCTCGTCGAGGATGACGGGGGCGCCGAAGCCTCGCTGCTGCAACTGCTGCGCGATTCCGGTGTCGCCGGCGTAGTCGTCCCGGCGTCCGCCATTGGCAAGCTTAGCGGCCTGCGAGAGCGTATCGTGGCCCTGCCCGCCCGCGGCAAGCGCCGCGAAGAGCACGTCGAGGCGCTGGTCCCGGCGCAGGCAACCGTCGGCCACGACCACGATGACGACTACGACGACGATTGAGCCTATCTAACCTTGACGTAGGCGTCAGACTGACCCTATACTCCGGCCAACTCCCCCGCACCATCGAAAAGAGGGGTCTTTTGGCCGATGAGAACGAGGCCTATCTACAGATAGGCGAAGTGGCGGAGCGCACCGGCGTTACCCAGCGCACGCTCCGCTTCTACGAAGAGAAGGGCCTGCTGCGGCCGCCCAGCCGCATGGAAGGCGGCTTCCGCCTCTATTCCGAGGACGACGTCAAGCGCGTCCAGCGCATCCGCAAGATGCAGGAGCTGCTGGGCATCAGTCTGGCCGAGATCAAGGAGATGGTGGAGGCCGAGGGCATCCTCCGCGACCTGCGCGCCCAGTTCAACCCGGCGGCGGAGCTCCCCGAGAAGCGCCGCCAGCTGGAGAAGGCGATTGAGGTTACGCAGGCGCAGCACACCATCGTCAAGCAGAAGACGAAGCTGATGCGCGAGATGGAATCGCAGCTGGAGGAGCGCCTGCGCCTGTTCGATCGCTGGATGCGTGAGCTGGAGCAGATGGAGCGCGAGGCCGGCGTGAGCAGCCGCCGCTGACTCTGCGCTATCGTTCGACAGCGTAGTCGCTGAGCCAGCCGCGCCGCCCAATCGTCGAACGGCGTATTGGAGGCTCGCCTCCCGCCTGACTCGCCCTGTGCCGGCAAACGCAGGTCCCGCAAAGCGAAGACGTGCTTGCCTCGATGTGGCCCGGCCCCATCAGGATGCCGCACTGTTCGCAGCGCGCGTGGGTCGCCATTTCCAGTCTGAGGTTGCAGGTGTTGCACTCATGTGATGGCGTGGGTGTCTCCTGGCGCATGCTGGTCCCCCTCTGTACGAAGTTGGCAAAGGTTAGACCACTAGCCAGGAGCGCGCGGGAAGCGATCAATGACGAGGGGGTAAAACGGTTACCGGTGTCAGTGTACCACTGTCGCGTCCGGGGCCCGCGCAGCGCCGCGTTCCGAGCGCAGTAGATCGAGACCGGCCGGCGTGACTTCCACAACGCCGTCGCCGTGCGCCTGGGAGACGAGTCCGTGCTCCACGGCGTCCTCCCAGATCGGGAAGCGCGGGCAGGACGTGCGCCAGACGTCCATCACCTCGGCGTAGGAGCGAGGCTGTTTGGCCACCCACTCCACGAGGTCCAGCACCAGCGACTTGTTTTCGACCGCCACGGGCCTATTCTAGCGGAAGTCGATGCGGGGCAGGATGCGCGTCTCGGCCTCGGCCAGCACCGCCTTCGCCATCGCCGTGCCGCCGCGGGCGAGCACGCGCTCCAGCAGCGGCCGGCGCGGGCGCACCCACTGCAGGCGCGGCGTCTCCACCAGGTTGGCCAGCTCCTTCGCCAGCTCCGTGGCGCGCTCGAAATCGCCCAGCTCATCGACGAGCCCGGCGTCCTTGCCCTTGCTTGCGGAATACATTTCGCCCGTCGCCAGCTCCTTCACCGCCGGGACGCTCAGGTTGCGGGACGTCGCGACGGTGTTCACGAACCAGTCGTAGTACTCTTCGGTCAGCGCCTGCACCTTCGCCGTTTCTTCGGGGGTCGGTTCGCGCCAGGGCTGGAACATCGCCTTCAGCTTGCCCTCGTGCGTCACCACCATGCGCACGCCCAGCTTCTGCATCAGCTCTTGCACCACCGGGCGCGTGAAGATCACGCCAATCGAGCCGACCAACGATGTCGGCAGGGCCACGATCTTCTGCGCCGAGCAGGCGATCAGGTAGCCGCCGGAGAGCGCAGCGGTGCCCGTGAAGGCGACGACCGGCTTCTTCTTGCCGAGCCGGACCAGCGCGCGGTGGATCATGTCGGAAACAGCGGCCGAGCCGCCGGGCGAATCGATCTCGACCACGACGGCCTGCACGCGGGGGTCTTCGCGCAGGCCCTTGATCGCGCGCACCATCTCCGGCCCGCGCACCTGCGCGCCGATGGCGCCGCCGATCTCCAGCACGGCGATCCGCGGCCTGGCCCACGGCATATCGATCAGTGATTGAAGTACGAGCATCGGGGACCTCCTCGAGGTAGGGTACAGGGTACAATGTACAGGTTACAGCGATTCGCCTGCTGGGGCGGCAAGGGCCTGACGGCTGGCGGTAAGCTGAGGGCTAAGAATGGTCGGGGTGCGCGGATTTGAACCGCGGACCTCACGGTCCCGAACCGTGCGCTCTAGCCTGGCTGAGCTACACCCCGAACCGCAGAAGCGAAGCTGCCGGGAAGGTCCGGCGGCATTCTCATGTTAGCAAAGCGCCTTGCCGGGTGTCGAGGAATGTGACCGGTGTCACTTTACCCTGGCGGCAATTGGCGTCGTAATAACGGTTACAACTGAGTAACAATGTTGCGCGGCTGTCGTCTTACAGTAGCGATTCGATGAACCTTTCTGCAAAACGCTACGTTATTAACAGGTGATACCCATTAGGCTATTGCAGATGAAGCGGCACCGCCCGTAGAATTCGGCAACTCAGGGGGAATACAGAGAAAGCTGAGCAGAGAGCAGATGGTGTTTCAGGCAGAGGACAGAACAAAGGCCAGACGGCAGCAGTCAGAGGTGGCGATCCAGGCGGCCCTCCAGGGCAAGTGGCAGGACGCCGTCCAGATCAACAAGCAGATCCTGGAGTCGTTCCCTACGGACGTGGACGCCTACAACCGCCTGGGCAAGGCGCAGACGGAGCTGGGCAAGTACAAGGACGCCCGCCTCTCGTACGAGAAGGCGCTGGAGATAGACCCGCTCAACACGATCGCCCAGAAGAACCTGGCGCGGCTGGCCACGCTGGGCAAGTCGGCGCCGCCGCGGCCCGCAGCCCAGAAGCTGTCCCCCCAGATGTTCATCGAAGAGACGGGCAAGACGGGCATCACCACGCTCCTCCGCCCGCAGATGGGGATAGCCGCACGCATGACCGCCGGCGACCAGGTCCAGCTGGAGCGCGAGAAGGGCGGCGCCCTGACCGTGAAGGCGATCGACGGCGAGTTCGTCGGCGAGGTCGAGCCCCGGCTGGCCCAGCGCCTCGTCAAGCTGATGGATGGCGGCAACGAGTACGTCGCTGCCATCTCTTCGATGGACGACGGCGTTATCAAGGTGTTCATCCGCGAGACGTTCCAGGACGCCTCTCAGACGGGCAAGCTGTCGTTTCCGCCCACAGTCACCGAGTCGGTCCGCCCGTACGTCAAAGAGCGCCTGGTGCGCAGCGACGCCGACGATGAAGGGTTCTTCGAAGAGGGTGAGGAAGCCGAGGACTGGACCACCGGCGCCGAAGAGGGCGAAGAGGAGTCAGAGGAAGAGGGCGAGTACAGCATTGGCTCCAGCGGCCGCGCCCCGGCCATCGACATGGACGACGACGGCGAAGAGTAGTCCGAGAACCGCAAACAGATACGCACCGAA
>DATKKM010000004.1:0-17221 GCA_035542855.1 Dehalococcoidia bacterium | reverse complement strand
GCCGCCATCCGGCAACGCTGTGTAGCGCGGACGGTTCGAATGTTCCGGACGCGGAATTGAGGAAGGGGGACCATGAGTAAGGAGAGGGAGGCGCTACGAATGGGAAAACGCCGGCACGTAACGCGCGCCGCGTCATTGATGCTGGCCGCGCTGGTCAGCCTCGTCCTCCTGGGCGCGATTAGTGGTGCGGCGTCAGCGCAGACGTCCGCAACCATAACGGTCAAGCCATCCAAGACTCAGCTGGCCCCCGGGGAGACATTCACGGTCAACATTGTGCAGAACGTCTCCGTACCGACGTTGGGAGCACAGGGCAACCTCTACTTCAACCCCAGCGTGGTCAACGTCGTTTCGGTTGAAGTCGGTGCTGACTACGCCGACTCACAGTTCATCGTGGGTGATGCTTCCGGCGGCGTCACTCCCACGGTTGACCAGGCCATTGCAGATGCGAACTCCAGTGGGGTTCTGGCCAACATCGCCACGTTCTTCCTGCCGGGCAGCGGCAACGTCCAGCCCGGAGAGCACGATATTGCCGTGGTCACGATGCAGGCAGTAGCGGGCGCCAGCGGTGACTCGCCGCTCAAGTTTGATTCCCGCCAGATCAGGCATATAGACCCGGGCAGTGGAGTTGAAGGTCCGCCGACGACTCAGGAAGTTGGCTTTGTGACAGACCCCCCCGACCCGACAGGGGCCGTGCTGCAGGCGACGGTCCAGCAGTCGCAGGTGACCGTCGTCTCCGGCGCTACGCCTGCTCCCACGGCAACCGCCGGGCCATCGATCTCGCCCACGCCGAAGAAGACGCCAAAGCCAATCAGCAGCAGTGATACGACACCCAACCCCTCCCTGCAGGCCTCGATCAAGATGACCGTGACGCCGGACCAGATCGACGTCAAGTCCGGCGGGACAGCTGACGCAACTGTGGAATCCGACTCCCCGGTCGCGATCACGGGCGCCTCGTTCACGCTCTCCTACGACAAGGAGAAGGTGGCGATCAGCGCGATCGCACCGGGCAGCGACTGGAAGTTCACCAACGAGCCGAACTACGACTCAACGATCTCCCGCGCGAACGAAGCGGGCGAAGTCAGCCTCAGTCTGAAGCAGAAGACGGGGGCGGATCCAGTGGCAGCAGGCAAGGCGACCCTGTTCACCATCACCTTCAAGCCGGTGAGTGGCGATGGCTCGTCCGACCTCAAGCTATCGAACGGCGCCGTGCTGGACGAAGACAGCAACGAGATTCCCATCGCCGCGCTCGCCGAGGCCACTGAGGGCGGCGACAGCGGCGGCGGTGGCGCCAGCATCGTGCTCATCGCCGGCGCCGTTCTGGGCCTGGCAGTTCTGGGCGGCGGCGGCTTCCTCACCTGGCGCAACATGAGGGGCGGCAACAGATGGGAGGAATGAGGGCCTGGCCGCGCGTCCTGTCCCTTTCCCTGGGCATGGTGCCGGTGCTGGCGCTCGCCGGCATAGCCGGCATCGTGATCGCACGCGGCTCGCCCGCGCTCACGAACATCGGCCTGAGTGAGCTCTTCGGTAACAACTTCTCCAGCCAGTACGGCTCCGGGGAGAACATCTTCGGGCTGCTGCCGGCGATCTGGGGCACGGTGATGGTGACTGCCATCGCCATGCTGATAGCCACCCCGGTGTCGCTCGCCCTGGCCCTGGTCTCGACGGAGTTCTCCCTGGGGATTCTGAGCCGGGGCGTTCGCCTCGTGCTTGGGCTGCTCGGGGGGATCCCCTCGATCGTATACGCGCTGGCGGCGGTGGTGCTGGTGACGTCCATCATGATCCCGAAGTTCGCCGCCGGCGCATCCAACGTCAACGAGTTCAGCCCGCAGACCATCGGCTATACGGGGGACTGGCCGCCGGCGAACGTTCCGTTCACGGCGGGCGGCATGCCGTGGGGCGCCGCAGTCGACCCCAACAGCACGATTCTCGGCGGGTTCCTCATCGCGCTTCTGATCATCCCCTTCATGGCGCCAATGGTTGAGGATGCCATCCGCAGTGTCCCGGCAGCTCAGCGGGAGGCCTCGCTGGCGCTGGGCACGACGCGCTGGCACACGCTGCGCCGGATCATCTTGCCCTACGCCTCACCCGGGCTCATCTCGGCGATGGCCCTCTCATCACTGAAGGCGATGGGCGACGTCATGATCGCGATCTTCGTCATCGGGTTCGAAGCGCAGCGGCTGCCCGACCCCATCATCGATGTCTTCCAGCGGGACCCGCCGCTGTCCGCGGTCGGGGCTAACCTGCTGGGCGGCCTAGCCGGGCAGGGGTCCTGCTCCTCGCTGACGCGCAGCACCGTGGTGAACAGCCTGCGCATGGGCGAACACCGCTGTGATGCGGCGTACTTCAGCGCGCTGATGCTGATGATCATCGCTTTTGTGGTGCTGATCACGGCCTTCTACCTGCAGGGCCGCTTCCGGCGGAGGTACGCGCGATGAACGTACCCGGGACCCGCACCGTCACCACCCAGCTCTTGCAGATCCGCTCGCTGACCGCTGAGCAGGCGGTCGGTGGTGGCGTGCTCGCTCTCGCGGCGCTGTGTGTCATAGGCGCCGCGATTGAGCTTTCGACGACATCGATGGACGTGATCGCCGTCCCGCTGCTGGCGCTGCTGTTCGTGGCGCTGGCCGGGGCCGCCTGGTACTGCCGCCGAACGGCCGGCACGCTGGACCGCGAGATGGTTGCGGTGTGCGTACTGGCGCTGATTAGCATCGCCTTCTTGTTGGTCATGCCGGAATGGTTCTACGGCCACGACATCAACGCGATCATCCACCGATCCTTCTTCGACTCGGTCGCGCTGGCCGTGGTTGGCACCTGGGGCGCGAGCCAGGGCATCTATCTCTTTCTGGGTGGCACGCCTTCAGCGCGCGACATCTCGCGTTACCCGATCGTGCTGCTCCCGGTGGTGGCGGTTGCCGTCGCTTACACGATGATCCTGGGTCGCGTCGTCGATAAGGGCATCCCGAACCTCACGCTGGACGCCGTGACCTCCATCTATCGGCAGACCACGACGAATGAGGCGGGGGTCGTCTTTGAGGGCGGCCTGCGCAACCAGATCATCGGCTCCGTCTTGCACATCATCTTGACCGTCGCCATTGCCCTGCCGATCGGCGTCGGCGCAGGCATGTACATCGCGGAGTATCCGGGGATCATCGCCCGTGTGATCACCATCTCAGCGCAGATGCTGCGGGCGATCTCGCTGTTCATCATCGGATCGGCCGCGGTCAACATGGTGCTGTGGGCTAACCACCTGACAACGACGAACCCCTTCTCGGAGCTGGTCCGCGGCGTGTATTCGGCCAACGGAGGCTATTCGTATCCGGGAGCTGGATCGATGCTCCTGGGCGCCTGCTTCGTGTCGCTGCTGGTGATTCCCGTAATCGCCCGCGCGACCGAGGAAGGGCTGCGCTCCGTGCCGCGGGAGATCCGTGAAGGATCGATGGCGCTGGGCGCAACGGACGGCCACGGCCTGCTCAACATCTACCTGCCCTGGGCGTTTCCGGTAATCCTGACGGGTGTCTTCGTCGGCGCTGCGGAAGCCGCTGGCGCGACGGCGATCATGGTGTTCGTCGCCGGCACGGGGGAGTATGGCGTGGGACCGCTGCACCCCGCGACGACGCTGGATGTCGTGATCTTCCAGGACCGCTTCGGTAGCAAGAACTTCATGGGGGCCATGGGGAAGTACCAGTACACAGCGGCGTTTCTCCTGCTGATGATCACTCTGGCCTTCACCAGCGCCGCGCTCTGGGTGAAGGCGCGCGCCTGGCGCAAGTACAAAGGCGTCTACACCACTTAGAAGGGATGAAGAACCGACATGCCCGGTGATGTCCAGATAGAAGACCTGATCGTCGCCTACGGCGATCACGTGGTGATCAAGAAGCTGTCGCTGACCCTGAAGTCCGGGGCGATCACGGCCATCATCGGCCCCTCAGGGTGCGGCAAGACAACGCTGCTGCGCACGCTCAACCGGCTGACGGACATTACGGAGAGTTGCACCACCCAGGGCGTGGTCAGCCTGGACGGCCAGAACATCTTCGCCATGGACCCGGTGCTGCTGCGGCGGCGGGTGGGCATGGTCTTCCAGAAGCCGAACCCCTTCCCGATGTCTATCCGGGAGAACGTGATCTACGGGGTGAAGGCGCACAACACGCGCAAGTCCGGCTACAAGAAGCTGGTGGAAGAGAGCCTGCAGCGCGCGGTCCTCTGGGACGAGGTCAAGGACCGCCTGGACGCCAGCGCCTTCGCGCTCTCCGTGGGCCAGCAGCAGCGCCTCTGCATCGCCCGCGCCCTCGCAGTGGAGCCGGAGGTGGTGCTGATGGACGAGCCGGCGGCGGCGCTCGATCCGCTGTCCACCGCCAAGCTGGAGGACGGCATTATGGCGATGCGCGGCACCTGCACCGTGATCATCGTGACGCACGACATCCAGGAAGCGCTGCGTGTCTCGGACTACACAGCGTTCCTCTTCAACGGCGAACTCGTGGAGTACGGCCCGACGAAGCAGCTCTTCGAACAGCCGGCCAACGAACGCACCCGCGATTACCTGTCCGGGCGCCTGATCACGGCCGGAGCGGCAGGCTAACCCGAAAGGACCTCTGGCTGCCCTGCCTTATTCGGCGTACCCGGGCCTGCTAACCTTGGGGCGTGCGAGTCCACCTGCTCGACGGGACGTACGAGCTGTTCCGCCACTACTTCGCGGTGCCTCCTGCCCGGAGCGAAACCGGGGTAGAGATCGCTGCCGTCCGCGGCGTCGTGCGGTCTGTGCTGTCCATGCTGGACGGCGGCGCCACCCACCTCGGGGTGGCCACGGACCACGTTATCGAATCGTTTCGCAACGGCCTCTGGCCCGGCTACAAGACCGGCGCCGGCGTCGCGCCTGACCTGCTCGCCCAGTTTCCGCTGCTGGAGGACGCCTTACGCGCGCTGGGCGTCGTCGTCTGGCCAATGGTCAAGTACGAGGCGGACGATGCGCTGGCCTCGGCGGCTCGCGAGGCGGCGGCTTACGCGGAGCAGGTGGTGATCTGCACGCCGGACAAGGACCTGGCCCAGTGCGTCTCTGAGGAAAGGGTAGTGCAACTGGACAGGCGCAGCGGCAAGGTCACTGATGAGCCTGCCGTCCTGGCGAAGTTTGGCGTGGGCCCTGCGTCCATCCCTGACTACCTCGCGCTCGTCGGCGACAGCGCCGACGGCTTCCCGGGTCTGCCCGGCTGGGGCGCGAAGTCGGCGTCGGTCGTGCTTGCGAAGTTCGGGCACATCGAGGACATCCCGCCTCTCGCGAGTCAGTGGGCCCTGCCGGTCCGCGGCGCCGTGGGCCTGGCCGGGACGCTGAAGCAGGAGCGGGAGCTGGCGCTGCTGTTCAGAGACCTCGCCACGCTCCGGACGTCAGTACCGGTGCGGGCGATGGCGGAGCGCCTGCGCTGGGCGGGGCCGCGGCCGGCTTTCCGCCGGGTTGCCCGGGACCTCGGCGCGCCGGAGCTGTTCGAGGAAGCGCGGCGGGTCGCGGCTAAGTCGCCGGCGGCGTGATGCGCGACAGGGGAAGCCACGGCGTCTGGCGCGCGATGGCGTACGCCGTTGAGCGATACGGCGGCGGGCCCGGCTCAGGTTCTGCGCGCGCGGCTGGCCGGGACCAGCTGGCCGGCGTGCCGCGAGGTGTGGGACGACATGCGGGTGAGGAACTCGCTTACGGGGATCGTCTGGCCGCCGCCAAGTGTGACGGGCGCCGAGAGGTGCTCGGCGCGGAAGCGGGTGAGCAGTTGCTGGATCTGGTGCCAGCCGAGGACCAGCTCGTCGACCAGGCGCCGCAGGGGCCATTCGCGGCGCTCGGCCACGGCGGCGCTGTTCCACTCGTCGACATCGTTGATCGCGGCCAGCTGCTCGGGCTTTGCCTCGCCCAGGGCGGACAGCAGGCGGGTGCGGCGACGCGCTTCGTTGGAGGAGAGGTGCGCGACGATGTCGTGGTACGTCCAGCCGGGGTCAGCCTGCGACTCCTGCGCCCAGGCATCGTCGGCGACGGAGTAGATCGCCCGCAGCAGCCCGTCCTGTGAGCGCACCAGCTGCCGCATGTACTCTTCGATCTCCGGCGCGAAGTGCAGTTCCACGGGCGACCACTCGATCTCGAGGGCGCGGCGGAGGTCGTCGGCGTGCTGGCGGTCGTGGTAGCCGTACCAGAGCCAGTCCAGCACCTTGATGTCGTAGTCTTCGCCCATCGGGACGTCGTAGTCCAGCACCGGCAGGTGTGCCTCGTCGAGCCGCAGGGTCGCTTCGATCTTGGCGTCGTGGGCTTCGAACAGGAGCTGGCGCAGGTCTTCCGGCGTGTAGCGGCGGCGCTCTTCGACCATGGCCTGGTTGCGGGCGCGGACGTCAAATGTCTCCGAGGTCTCCGCGATGAACTGCGGCGTCAGCACGCCCGCTGCAATGAGCCCCGGCCCGGACGGCGACATGTCTCCTATGCAGTGGGAGACCAGGTCCTTCACCGTCCACTCGCCGTAGGGCACGCCGCGCTCCCAGTCCGCCGGCTTCAGCGAGTCGACGACGCGCAGCAGCTCCCGGTGGGCGTGCTGGAGGTCGACGACGGCGGCGAGGGCCTGGGGGAGCGTCACGAGGGCATGATACGACGGTGGACGTGTAGCCGGAAGGAGGAGGCTGGTGGCGAGGGTGGGATTCGAACCCACGACACAAGGCTTATGAAGCCTCTGCTCTGCCGCTGAGCTACCCCGCCACCGGGGATTCGAGTGTATCAGCCGGTTTGTTCGGCGAGCAACGAACCGGTAGGTTTGACGGCCTCCTGCTGCGAACCTAACATTGAGCATGCTCCGTGGGCGATTAGCTCAGCTGGTTAGAGCGCACGGTTCACATCCGTGAGGTCGCTGGTTCGAGTCCAGCATCGCCCACCAGCTTTTCGTTTCCCGTAACACCGGTGCGGTCGCTCCAACACGGGTGTCTGTCTACAATAGGCTCGTGCCCAGCGAAAACACGCCCCAGCTAACGCGCCTCCTCAAGCAGCTGCAGCTCGACCAGCTGGACCGGGACATGTTCCTGGGCGATCCCGGCCGGGGCGAGGGACGGCTGTTCGGCGGGCTGGTGGCCGCGCAGTGCGTGATGGCCACATACCGCACGGTGGAGGCGGGCGCCATGCACTCCCTGCACGCCTACTTCCTGCGGCCCGGCCGCTTCGACGCGCCGATCCGCTACGTCGTCTACCGCATCCGCGATGGCAAGACGTTCACCACGCGCGACGTGGTGGCCTACCAGGCCGGCGAGGCGATCTTCCAGATGTCCTGCAGTTTCATGCGGCCGGAGGAAGGGTTCTCCAAGCAGCTGCCCGCGCCGGACGCGCCTGACCCGGAGAACCTGCCGGACTGGGACATCATCCGGCCTGACCGACAGCAGATGGAGATGGCCCGCCGCTGGCGCCGGGAGCGGCCCGTTGAGTTGCGTGCTGCTGAAGCGATAACGATGGCGCCGGAGGACGGCACGCCGCACCGCCAGGTCTGGATCCGCCCGCGGGGCGTCCTGCCGGAAGATCCGGCGATCCACGCAGCCGTCCTGGCCTACTCCAGCGACATGGCGCTACTGAGCACCGCGCGCTATTCGCATCGGCTGCGGGAGGACTGGAGCCCGGGCGCCAACGCCAGCCTGGACCATGCCATCTGGTTCCACCACCCGCCGCGCTTCGATGACTGGCTCCTCTACACCAGCTTCAGCCCGATCGCGCATGCCGCCCGCGCCCTGATCCACGGTGCGATGTACAGGCGCGATGGCACGCATGTGGTGACGGTGGTGCAGGAGGGGCTGATCCGGACTCCGCGGCAGGAGAGGCCCGCGCCCTAGCCCTTACGAATGCGGGATGTAGGGCGCCACGTGGTGGAACACGTCCTGGATCGACACCATTAGCGTCGTCCCGTCGTGGTCCACGAAGGGGATGTGACGGAAGCCGCCCACCGCCATCTTGTGCAGCGCAACGGCGATCGTGTCGTCCTCGCGCAGTATGACCGGGTCCGGCGTCATGATGTCGCGGACGGCCATTGCCATCAGGTCACGGTTGGCGCCGGCCGCCTTCATCAGGATGTCGCGCTCCGAGAGGATGCCGACGATGTTCCGGGCCGCGTCACGCACCAGGACGCACTCCGTGTTGTGCTGGCGCATGAAGTGGACGGCCAAAGACACGGGATCCAGCGGCGAAACGTTGAGCGCCTCATGAGCCGCGATGTCGCGCAGTTGGCCGTTGGCCAGTTGATCCTCCAGCGCGGTCTCCGCACGGGGCAGCTTCAGCTGGGCCAGGTCCGCCCCGCAGACGACGCAGACGTCCGCGCCTTCGATGTTCTCCGCCCGGCAGTCCGGGCAGATCATCACGTTACGTGCGGCTGTCACTCCACGGTCCACGTGTCGCCTTCGTTGAGGAGCGCCTCGAAGTCGCCGGGGCCCTCGCGTTGGGTGGCGTCGTCGATCTGCTCTTGCATGAGCGCATCATACGTCGGGCGCTCCACCGCCCGAAAGACCCCAAGCGGCTCCGGGTACTCCGGCCAGTGCATGCGCGTGGTCATGAAGGCGATGGCCGGCTCCGGCACCGTCTCGTCGTGCACCAGCAGGTCGGCCTCGGTGATGCCGTTGCCCAGCTGGACGACCTCCGGGTGCAGGCCGTTCATGCGGATGCCCTTGTCGCGGTCTTTGCCGAAGATCATCGGCTTGCCGTGCTCCAGGAAGAGGACGCGGTCCGGGCGCACGGCCTTGTCGGCGAACTCCATGTAAGCGCCGTCGTTGAACACGTTGCAGTTCTGGTAGACCTCGATGAAGGAGGTGCCCTTGTGCTTCGCCGCACGCTCGATCGTCGAAACCAGGTGATGCTGGTCGATGTCCAGGGAGCGGGCGACGAATGTCGCCTCGGCGCCCAGGGCCACGCTCAGCGGGTTCAGCGGGTAATCGATTGTGCCGTAGGGCGAGCTCTTGGTGCGCTTGCCGAACTCGGAGGTCGGTGAGTACTGGCCCTTGGTGAGGCCGTAGATGCGGTTGTTGAAGAGGATGATCGTGAGGTCGATGTTGCGTCGCATGGCGTGGAGGAGGTGGTTCCCGCCGATGCTGAGGCCGTCGCCGTCGCCTGTGATCACGAAGACATGGAGCTCCGGTCGGGTGGCCTTGAGGCCCGTGGCGATCGTCGGCGCGCGGCCGTGGATGCTGTGGAAACCGTACGTGTTCATGTAGTAGGGCAGGCGGCTGCTGCAGCCGATGCCGGAGATGAAGACGATGTTCTCACGCGGGACGCCGAGGTCCGGCATCACCTTCTGCGTCTGGGCGAGAATGGAGTAGTCGCCGCAGCCGGGACACCAGCGGACCTCCTGGTCAGAGACGAAGTCCTTGCGCTGCAGTGGGATGATGTTGCCCTGGGCCGCTTCGACGCTCATTACACTCTCACCTTGCTTCCAACCAGTGCGTTTATCTTCTCTTCAACTTCCCGGATCAGGAACGGCCGGCCGCTCACCTTGTTCAGCGTGGCCGCGTCCACCAGGTACTTGCCGCGGACCAGCAGCGCCAGCTGCCCAAGGTTCAACTCCGGGATCAGCACCTTCTCGAAGCGCGAAATCACGTCGCCCAGGTTCTTCGGGAAGGGGCTCAGGTGCCGCAGGTGCGCGTGCGAGACCGAGAGGCCTCGCGCCTGCGCCCTCTGGACGGCCGTGAGGATGGCGCCGTAGGTGCTGCCCCAGCCCAGAACCAGCAGCTCGCCGGACTGGTCGCCGGTGATCTGCACCTCCGGGATGTCGTTGGCGATGCGCTCCACCTTCTCCGCGCGCAGGCGCACCATCTTGTCGTGGTTCGCGGCGTCGTAGCTGACGTTGCCGGTGATGTCCGCCTTCTCCAGCCCGCCGATGCGGTGCTCCAGGTCTGGCGTGCCGGGGACGGCCCAGGGGCGCGCCAGCGTCTCCGGGTCGCGGGCGTACGGCTTGAAGGTGGCGGGGTCTTTCGCGTAGCTCACCTCGATGCGCGGCAGGTCGGCGATGTCCGGGATGCGCCATGGCTCGGCGCCGGTGCCCAGGTAGCCGTCCGAGAGGAAGATCGTCGGCGTCATGTGGGTGACCGCGATGCGGAACGACTCCAGCGCCATGGAGAAGCACTCCGCGGGCGTGGCCGGGGCCACGATCGCCACCTGGCACTCGCCGTTGCGGCCGAACATGGACTGCAAGAGGTCGGCCTGGTCCGTCTTGGTGGGCATACCGGTGCTGGGGCCGGAGCGCTGGATCATGGCGATGACGATCGGCAGCTCCACCATCACGGCCAGGCCCAGCGCCTCGCTCTTCAGGGCCAGGCCGGGGCCGCTGGTGCCGGTCAGGCCGAGGGATCCGCCGAACGCCGCGCCGATGGCCGCCCCGATGGCGGCGATTTCGTCCTCCGCCTGGAACGTCTTCACGCCGAAGCTCTTGAACTTCGCCAGTTCGTGCAGGATGTCGCTGGCCGGGGTGATCGGGTAGCTGCCGTAGAAGAGCGGCAGGCCGGACAGCCGGGAGGCCGCCAGGAAACCTAGCGCTGTGAGCTCGTTGCCGGTGATGTTGCGGTACTTGCCGGGCTTAAGGTGCGCCGGCGGAACGCGGTAATGAACCGGGAAGAGCTCCGCCGTCTCGCCGAAGTTGTAGCCGGCCTTCATGGTTGCGATGTTGGCGTCCCGCACCTGCGGGTTCTTGGCGAACTTCTCTTCGAACCAGCGGATTGTGGAGTCCATGGGCCGCTCGTAGAGCCAGAACATCAGCCCCAGCGCGAAGGAGTTCTTGGAGCGGTCAATCTGCTTGGTGTTGAGGCCGCTATCGGCCAGGGCGCGCGCGTTCATGCTGCTGATCGGCACCTTGACAACGCGCCAGCCGTTGAGGCTGCCATCCTCCAGGGGATTGGCAGCGTAGTTCGCCTTCTTGAGGTTGGACTCCGTGAACTCGTCTGTATTGACGATGAGCGTGCCGCCCTTGGGGAGGTCCGCCAGGTGCGCCTTGAGCGCGGCGGGGTTCATCGCCACCAGGACGTCGGGCTCGTCGCCGGGGGTGTGGATGTCGTAGCTGGAGAAGCTGACCTGGAAGGCGCTGACGCCGGGGATGGAGCCCGCCGGCGCGCGGATCTCGGCCGGAAAGTCCGGGATGGTGCTGACGTCGTTGCCGAAGACGGCCGAGGTGTTGGTGAACTGGAGGCCGGCCAGCTGCATGCCATCGCCGGAGTCGCCGGCGAAGCGGATCGTTACCCGGTCAAGCTCTTCCGTCTTGACGTGTCCATTGTCCTTCCGTACGTCTCGCGACATTGCTTGCCCCTAGCGTCTGTTAGCCCCCCTCGGGGGTCTCCATCCTCTGGTGTGGCCGCGGAGGCAGATTCAGGACCTGCTCCGGGAAAGATTCCGCCAGCAGTTGGATGATGTCCTTGATGCTGACGATGCCGGTCGCCGTCCCGTCCGCCGCGATGACCGGGATGTGACGGAAATGCCGCTCCGTCATGAGCGTGGCGGCATCGCCGATGGAGTTGTCAGGCGATAGAGTGACGGGATCGCGGGTCATGAAGTCGTCGATCTTCCTGGTGCCGTAATCGACATCACGGGCGACGACCTTGAGCAGCATGTCGCGCTCCGTGATAATGCCGATCATCTGCCCGGCTTCGTACACCAGGACGCAGCCCACGTTGCGCTTCTGAATCTCTTCCACCGCGCGGCCCACACTGGTGCCGGACTGCACGGTGACGGGCGGCGTCAGCGGCAGAGTGCTGATGCGGTCAGTTAACACGGCGCACCGCCGCGGTTCGTAGAGTCTGGGGAACGTCTGCTAAATCGGGCGTTCGCCGGCCGCGATATCGACAGCCGGCGGCTTTAAGCGGAACTGATGGGCCACCTGCCATTACTTCTATAGATACTATAGCAGCCCGAATCGTTGTATGGGGATGTTTCGTTTGTTACATTGGCGCGAACTGGGGTCAGCTTGCCCGCAGTACCGCCCTGAGATAGGATTCGCCCGGAAACGTGAACGTCCCACCCCGCAAGTTCATCGCCCTGATCTGGATCGCCGCGCTGGCCGCGCTGGCGCTCGCCGTGGCGTGCGGCGGCGGTGACGACGATAACAGCGGCCAGACAGGCCAGCTGAGCGATCCCCAGACCGTGCCCACCGCCACAGAGTGGGTTCAGGCGCCTGACATAATCGTTCTGGACCCGAACAACATCCAGCCCCTTCCCACCGACCGGCCTGTCGATACGACTACACACACGCCGGCGGCATCCGGCGAGCCGGGCGTCTGCGGCGAGACCTACACCGTAGTCGCGGATGACACGATCTTCGGCATTGCCGAGAAATGCGGCGTTTCTCCTGACGACCTCCAGTCCGCGAACCCGGATGTCGACCCGCACAACCTGCACATCGGCGATGTGCTGGTGCTCCCGCAGGCGTCCGAAGAGCCGACGGCTACGCCGTAGTCAGCCCTCGGCCTGCCGCGGCGGGGCGACGCTCTCCGCCTGAAAGTCGATCGACTTGTGCGTGCTGTCGCAGAACGGCTTGCGTGCGGAGTGACCGCACCGGCAGAGCGAGAACCACTCCCCGTCCCCGACCTCATATTCGTTGCCCTCGGCGTCCACCAGCTTGGCCGGTCCGTAGACCCGGTAGGGCCCGTTGTGTCGTACCAGGATGCGTACTTGTTCGTCTGACACCGTTACCTCGCTTCCACCGTCATATGCCGCCTCAGGAACTCGCCGGCGATTTCGATCAGGCGTCCGTCGGAGCCCCACCAGAAGTGGTCGACGCCCGGCAGCACCTCCACCGTGACGTCGTCGCCCAGTTGGTCGCGGTACTCCGACAGCAGCTCCGCGTCGCAGTACTGGTCGCGGTCGCCGGTCACGAACAGAGTCGGGCACTTCAGCCGCACTTCCACCTTCGGCCCGCGCTGCGTTGGGTTGGAGACGGCGACCAGCGTCGCCAGGTCGTCGCGCCCGCTGGCCACGTTGATCGCGACCGTCGCGCCGAAGGAGTAGCCGGCCAGCCCTGTTCGTGTCGCGCCGATCTCCGGCTGCGCGCGCAGGAAAGCCAGTGCCGCCCGCGCGTCGTCCTGCTCGCCGAGGCCGTTGTCGTAAGAGCCTCCGCTCTCACCGACGCCGCGGAAGTTGAAGCGCAGCGCCGCCACGCCGCTGCCGAGCGCCGCCCGCACGAGCGCCCCGACGACGTTGTTGTGCATTTCGCCGCCGAACTGCGGGTGTGGATGGCAGATGACGATGCCGGGAAACGGCGGCTCGCCGTCCGGCAGGTGCAGCAGCGCTTCCAGCGCGGGTCCGCCGCTTGCGATGCGGACCGCGCGCCCTTCGATCACGTCCAGGGCTCGATCTCCGGGTTGCGGAACATGTCGTAGATCTGCTGGAGGCGCAGGCCATTGACGGCGCCGCCGGCGTCGCGCAGCAAAACCATGTACTGGCGCGCCGCGCCCGGCTTGTCGACAGCGAAGAAGTCCGGCTCTCCCGGATGCACCGGCAGCAGGCGCACGCCGCTCCTCCAGGCGCCGCGCCGCGAGTGCAAGGTGAGCGCGCCGTCCGCCGCCGAAAGTTGCACGCGGCCGCAGTTGTACTGCGGGCGGAAGTTGGTGAGCGGGCCGGGCTCCGGCAGCTCGTAGACGCCCGGCGCCGTCTCCAGTATTCGCTGGTCGATCGGCGTCCTGGGCAGCGGCTCGTCCCGCAGGCCAAGGGCGGCCGCGATGGCGCGCGGCACGAACGTCGCGTCGTAGTTCTCGGACCAGCCGTTGGTGTGGAAGACGAGGCCGATGTCGATGTCCGGCAAGACCGCCAGGTAGCTGTTCCAGCCGCCGAAGACAGATCCCCCGTGCCCGAACAGGCGGTGGCCGCCCGCGTCCCGCACCGAAAAGCCGAGCCCCCAGCCCGGCAGACGCTTGTCCGGCCGCCACTGGTCGCTCGTCATCTGAGTGAACGTCTCCGGCCGCACGATGCCGCGCGCGGCGCGCAGCAGCGCTGAGGCGTACGTGGCCATGTCAAGGACGGTGGACTGCACGGCGCCGGCGCCGCCATTGCCCCAGACGCGCACGAACTTTCCCGGCAGGTTGTATCCGTCCACCGGCTCGTCGGACTCCAGTTCGATGCCGACGAGGTCAATGAAGGCGCGGTCGTGCGGTGTCGCGGCCTGCGTGTAGCCGTGCGAGAGGTCGGGATGCGGCTCGTCGTCCAGGTCGCTCGCCGTCATGCCCAGCGGCTTGAAGACGCGGCGGCGCACAACGTCGGTCAGCCGCTCCCCTTCGATCCGGGAGACGATCTCGCCCAGCAGCGCGAAGCCGTGGTTCGCGTAGCTCCACTTGGTGCCGGGCTCGGCCTCGATAGTGATGCCCTCGGCGTATAGCTCGGCGAGGGGAGTGGCGGGATCGGTCTCGGCGAAGAGCTTCTTGAACGCCTCGCGGATGTCGGACACGTTCGGCGCCTCGCCGATGCCGCCGGTATGCGTCAGCAGGTGCCAGGCGGTCAGCGATTCGCTGCGCCCGTGCAGCGTGATGTCCGGCAGGAGATCCGCGATGCGGCTCGCCAGCGAAAGACGGCCCTCGTCGGCGAGCGCCATGACGCAGAGGCTGACCATCGTCTTCGTGACCGAGCCGATGCGGTGGCGCACCTCCGCCGTGTACGGCTGGCCGGCGACGACGTCCGCCAGCCCGAAGCCCTCCGCCATCACCACTTCCTCGCCGCGCACGATGCCCACGCCCACGCCGGGCAGGTGGTACTCGTCGCGCATGGCCTGCACCTCATCGCGGACGCGGGGGATATCGATCTGAAAGTCTGGCACGGGCCGGATTGTAGCACCTACACTGCGAGCATGCGCCCCGTCATCCTCTCCCATTACCAGGCGACGCCGCTCCTCCGCGCCCGCAAGGCCGGCCAGGCCAGCGTCCGCACGTCGATCGACCTCAACCTCACGCAGACGCTGGGGCAGCTGAGCGACGCCGGCCTCGTTCTCCCGGACGGCCGCGTCGTCCCCTGGGCGGCGATCGAGCAGGCGGAGGAGAACGAGAACGGCTGCTTCGCGGTTGAGGGCGATGTCGTAACGAAGATCCAGGCGTTCTCGGAGACCACCGGCCGCATGATCACCCTCTACCCGACACCCGCGGCGCCCACGATCCTCATCTCCGGCATCCCCATGCACCGCATCAAGGGGACTGACCCTATCCAGGACACGCTGGCCAAGCTCCGCGCCATCGGCACCATCTCTGGGCGCGTGCTGGACACGGCAACCGGCCTCGGCTACACAGCCTGCCTCGCCTCACGCAGAAACACGCGCGAAGTCGTGACGATCGAGCTCGACCCGGCCGTCCTCGAAGTTGCGCACCAGAACCCGTGGTCGAAGGAGCTGTTCGAGAGCCCGAAGATTACGCAACTCGAGGGTGACGCCTCGGAGCTGATCCGCCACTTCCCCGACGAGTGGTTCGACTACGTGATCCACGACCCGCCGGCGTTCTCCCTCGCCGGCGAGATGTACTCCGCCGACTTCTACACGCACCTGCTGCGCGTCCTGGCGCCCGGCGGCCGCGTCTTCCACTACCTGGGCGACCCGGACAGCCGGCTGAGCGGCAACGTCACCCGCAGCGCCGTCCGCCGCATGAAGGAGGCCGGCTTCGGGCACATCATCCCGCACCCGGAGGCGTTCGGCGTGGTGGCGTCACGCTAGCCGCCTGTCATTCTGAGCAAGGCGAAGAATCTCGTCGCGTGGGCCGGGGCGCATGCGCGGCATGGTTGCGGCGGCGCGCCGTCGTCGCGGTTGGGCGAGATCCTTCGTTCCTCAGGATGACATTCGTCAGCCCGCGAACGGCAGGTGCGCCCGCACCAGGTTCAGCGCCGCGCCCGGCCGCCGCACCGTGACCGCGCCCAGCGTCGCCATCGCCGGCAAGGAGCGGGCCAGCCGCAGCAGCACCCGCGACGGGTAATCGATGTCCGCGTAGCGCGCCGCCAGCGAGGAGAGCCCCGGCCCGCGCAACGCCCGTACCACGCGGTCCACCTGGCGGTCGCTCAGGGCCAGCCCGAAGTGCCGCAGGTGCCACGACTTCCGCAGCTCCCGCCCGATCTCCCGCTTCCAGCCGCGTTCGTAAGAGGCCAGCGACTCAGCACCGAAGGCGTCGCGCTCGAACGCGCGGAGGATCGTCGCGGAGGCGTGGCGCGCGGCGACGAGGCTGGTGTAGATGCCGCCGCCGGAGAACGGCTTGACCTGGCCCGCGGCGTCGCCCACCAGCAGCACGTTGTCGGCGAAGGAGCGCGGCGCGAACGTCAGCGGGATCGTGCCGCCGTACATGCGGATCGGCTCGATGTCCGAGAACAGCGACGGGAAGGCGCCCCTCAGGCGGTTGTAGCACTCGATCGGCTTCTGCGCGGTGGAAGCGCCGACGCCCACGCGCACGACGCCGTCTGCCACGGGGATGATCCAGCCGAACCAGCCCGGCGCCATCTCCTGCCCGACGAACACGTGCACGTAGTCGTCCCGCCAGCTGGCGTCCGCGCCCGGCCTGAGCCGGCCTTCGATGCCCAGGTTGTAGGCGTACTCGGCGGGGCGCGCCATGCCCAGCGTCCGCGCCACCCGCGAGTGCGTCCCGTCCGCCCCCACCACCATCCGCGCCGTCAGCGCCCAGTCGCGGCCGTCCGTCTGCATGCTCAGCTTGACGTGGGAGTTCTCGCGCTCGGCGTGCGTCATCCGCGCCCGGACGAGCTCGGCGCCGGCGGCCTGGGCTTGTTCGGCGAGGGCCTGGTCCCAGCGCACGCGGTCGATGGCGACGGCCTGTGTCTTCGCCCCGCCAAGCGCGGCCTCGCTGCGAGGTGTGTGCACGAAGGCGCCGGTGATGCGGTTGATCGCCGCCTCTTCGCCGATCTCCGCCTCCCGCAGCGTCCGCAGCGAGATCAGTCCGGAGCAGTGCGAAGGCACCCCCACGGTCCGGTGCTCTTCGATGAGCCGCACACGCAGCCCCGCGCGGGCCAGGTTGCGCGCCGTCCGCGAGCCCGCCGGCCCCGCGCCGATCACCGCGACGTCGCAGTCGAAAGTCATACGGGGACGATTATCGCAGGAACTTTCCGGACGGGCGATTCCCTACGGCAACACCAGCACCTGGCCCGGGTAGATCCGGTTCGGGTCCCCGCCGATCACGCCCACGTTCGCCTCGTACAGGCGCTGCCAGGTGCCGAGGCCCAGCTTCTGCGCGATCCCGCTCAGCGTGTCGCCGGCGACGACGGTGTAGGTGTCCGCCTTAGGCGGACTCGGCT
>DATKKM010000003.1:0-12445 GCA_035542855.1 Dehalococcoidia bacterium | reverse complement strand
GTGCTGGACATCATGCTCCCGCAGATGGACGGAATCGAGGTTTGCCGCTCCCTCCGCCGCAACCGCGTCGATACTCCTGTCCTGCTGCTGACCGCGCTGGACGGCGTGGACGACCGCGTGCGCGGCCTGGACGCCGGCGCCGACGACTACCTGGCCAAGCCATTCGCCTTCCAGGAGCTGCTGGCCCGCATCCGCGCCCTCTCCCGCCGCCGCGTACAGCCGCGCGACCCGCAGGAGCTTTCGGTCGATGATCTGACGCTGGACCTGCGCCGGCGCCGCGCCCAGCGTAACGGCACGACGATTGAGCTCTCCCCGAAGGAGTTCAGCCTGCTGGAGTTCTTGATGCGGAACCAGGGCCGCGTCGTCACGCGCATGCAGATCCTGGACCATCTGTGGGGCTACGACTTTGCGACCGACTCCAACCTGGTGGACGTCTACGTGGCCTACCTCCGCCGCAAGGTGGACAAGGGAGCGAGCCACAAGCTGATCCGCACCGTGCGCGGCGTTGGCTACGCGCTGGGGGAGTAGCGGGCCGTGTTTAGCCAGGCCCGCTGGCGGCTGACCCTCTGGTTCGCCGGGGCCTTCGCCGTCCTCTTCGTCCTCCTGGGCAGCGCGGTGTACTTCACCGAACAGCGCTCCCTGTACGACAACGTCGACAGCGATCTGCGGGTCCGTTCCACTCGCCTCCTCCAATCAGTGCGCGGCGGCGGCGGCCTCTTCGATCCGGGAAACCGCAACGTGCAGTTCGCCACGGCGGGCGGCTACTTCTACGCGATCACCGGCGCCAACGGTACCCTCTCCGCCAGCGAGAGCGCCGACCAGATCAGCCTGCCGACGATCAGCGACCTATCGAACAAGACGTCTTCTGGCGCCACCTACATAGAGCTTCACACCAACGAGGGCGAGCAGCTGCGCGCCTACGTGCAACCGGTCCAGGCGATCGGCGGGCAGACTGTCTACTTTGAGGTCGGCCGCAGCATCGAGCCGGAGCTCCACGCCCTGCGCCGCCTCGTCTTCATCCTTGGCGTGGGCGGGCTGGCCGGCCTCTGGCTGGCCGCGATGGGAGGCTGGTGGCTGGCCGGGCGCGCCCTCAAGCCGATCCAGTCCTCCATGGACGCCCAGCGCACCTTCGTCGCCGATGCTTCCCACGAACTGCGCACGCCGCTCTCCCTGATCCGCGCCAACGCCGAGGTCATGAAGCGCTCACCAGACCAGCCGGCCGATCCCGAGTACGTCAACGACATCATTCAGGAGACGGACCGCCTCTCCTATCTCGTCGGGCAGATGCTGACGCTGGCGCGGGCGGACTCCGGCGGCGCGGCCTTCGAAAAGGCGCCGGTCGATATGTCGCGCCTGGCCGAGGACATGACACGGCAGATGAAGCTGCTGGCCGGCGAGAAAGAGATCGCGATGGAGGCGCACACGAACGGCGCCGCCACAGTCACCGGCGACGAGCAGCGCCTGGGCGAGCTGCTGCTGATCCTGCTCGACAATTCGGTGAAGTACACGGACAGCGGTGGGCGAGTGGATGTCACGGTGGCCCAGGAGAACGGGCATGTGCGCATCGCCGTTTCCGATACGGGCAAGGGCATCCCGCCGGAGTCCATCCCGCACGTCTTCGATCGCTTCTACCGCGCGGACAAGGCGCGCTCGCGGGCTATGGGCGGCAGCGGGCTGGGGCTGGCCATCGCCAGGTGGATCGCCGATGGACACGGCGGCAACATCGGCATCCAGAGCGAGCCTGACCGGGGAACGACGGTCACCGTGGAACTGCCGGCAGCTTAGGGAAACAGCTCAGGCGCGGACTTTCGCGGACTGAACGCGGATTCGCCGTAGGCGCTTGCCGGGCGTCATTCAATCAAGCCGTCTTGGTCATTCTGCGACTAATCAGCGCCAGTCTGCGGCTGATGTTGCTCAGGCGCGGGCGTGCTTCGGCGCAAGCTCCGGACGGCCGGACCAGCGCCACGCCTCATTGGTGACGCTGACGCCCATCAACATCCCGCAGAGCGCCGTCGGGTGGATGAACATGCTGGCGTCAGGGTAATCGGCGGCGATGGCGTAGCGCCCGCCGCGCGCGTCCAGCTTCGCGCGGATGGGCCCGTAGTCCGGCGTCTCCACGAAGCACATGTAGAGGGATTGCCCGCGCTTCTCGTAAAAGCGCTGCATCGCGCCCGGCTCCGTGGTCTGAGTGATCTCCACACGGTCCAGGCGGGCCGGCGGATCGAAGAGCGTGAGCGTGCCGATGTAGCCGAAGGCCTTGCTCTTGATCGGGCAGAAGCGCGAGGCATCCAGGCCGAAGAGCTCGGTGTAGAGCCGCGCCGTCGCCTCGTGGTCGTCGACGATGTTCGTCGTCTCGTAGAGGCCTGTGATCAGCCCGGCGCGGTCGCGGCGCTCTGTCTTCTGGATCACCGTCCGCATCCCGGAAGTCTGATCTGGCTCCAGGAAGAGTTGCCCGCCGGCGCTCTCGAACTTGCGGCCGTGGCTCTGCAGGCGGCGGGCGACGTCATCGACGTCAGATGAAGAGAAGCCGGCGGCGAAGATCCCTTCTCCCCAGCGCTCAATGTGCTGGGCAACTGGACCTTCGCCCGCCGGCTCCCAGAGCTCGAACTCGCTGTCGCCCGCCTGGACGACAGTCCGCTTTGCGTTGTAGGGCTGCTTGAGGGAGTCCTCGCGCACTTTCTCAGCGCCCAGTACTTCGGCGAACGTTGCCGCGGCGGCGGTGCTGTCGCGCACCGCCAGGATCATCCTGTCAACGCGATCGAGCATGCCGTTTGCCCCTTTGGGGGCGCCTGCTACTCGGCCTTGCCGATGCGCGTGATCTTGGTCCCGCAGACCGGGCAGGTGCCCTGCGTTGCCGGGCGGCCGTTCTTCAGTGTGACCTTCTGCGGGTTGCTCATCTGCCGCTTGGTGCGGCACTTCAGGCAGTAACCTTCCATATGATCCTCCTTGTTCCCGTGCTTATACGGGCTGCCTCGTTGGTTGCCGCATAGCATAACGAGGCAAGTACACGTGTCAATACGAAAAACGGCCATTTTCCACAAACGCGGCGAATCTGAGCGCATACTAAGCCCGTATCTGAGCGCTGTGGGCGTATATTTGCCTACCTTAGGTGCGTCTTGCGCGTTTTCCTGCTGACGAGACGTAAGCGGCTTCGGATTGCCGCAGATACGCGTCTAGAAGTGGTTCAGAGCGTCGATCAGCAGCCGCAGCCGCCCCACGCTCGTCTGGTTGAAGTCCACCGCCAGGCGCTGGCAGGACAGCGCGTCACCGTCCGCGATCTCTGCCACGCTGGCCTCCGTCGCCTGCAGGCCGAGCGGCCCTATGATGTCCGCGAACGACGTCCGCAACGCCTCGATCTCTTCTTCCGGAGGCAGACGCAGCAGGCGCAGGACCAGAATCCCATCGACGTACCTTTGCGACTGGTAGTTGGCGTAGAACCGCACCAGCTCCTCGACGGCTGCCGCCACCGACTCGGTGCGGTAGACCAGGTGCAGGTCCTCCCCGGAGATCAGCTTGCGCGCGACCAGGTCTTTCTCCATGAAGCGCAGCCACTCCGCCCAGTAGTCACCGCCCGGCTCCTCGAGCAGGACTACGGGGTGCAGGTCGCTCTTGCCCGTCTGCATCAGGGTGAGCAGTTCAAAAGCCTCGTCCATCGTGCCGAAGCCGCCCGGCAGCAGCGCGAAGCCGTCCGATTCCTTGATGAACGTCACCTTGCGCGTGAAGAAGTACTTGAAGTTGATGAGCTTGGTGTTGCCCTGGATGAAGATGTTCGGCTCCGACTCCAGGGGCAGCCGGATCGAAGCGCCAAAGCTCTTCTCCGCGCCGGCGCCCTCATGGCCAGCGGCCATGATGCCCGGGCCGGCCCCCGTGATCACCATCCAGTTGTGCTCCGCCATCGCCTTCGCGAACTGGCGCGTGTGCTCGTAGACGGCCTCCCCCGGCGTCGTGCGCGCCGACCCGAAGATCGAGACCTTGCGGTGGCCGCGGTACTCCCGGAAAACGTGGAACGAGTAAGCGAACTCCTTCAGCGCAGCGTTGACCAGCTTCATCTCGCCGCGGTCAGCCGGGTCGCGCATGAGGCGCACGGCCGTGGTGATCATCTCCTGCAGGAGGTCGCTGTTGGGGGATTCGCCCGCTGCTGCGACAAGCTCCGCGATCTTCGCGTCAAGCTCGGGATCTCTGGTTGTGTAAGCGCGGCGCCGGGCCGGACGTACGTCCGTCATTCTGTATCCAGTGTAGCATCCGGGCACACCTTGCGATGCCAGTTCGCCGTCGCCCTCTCGTAACGTCTCGGTATCATGTTGGCAGCATGGGCCGCACGATCATTCACGCCGATCTCGATGCCTTCTACGCCTCCGTGGAGCAGCTGGATAACCCGGAGCTGCGGGGCAAGCCAGTCGTCGTCGGGGGACCGCCGGAGAGCCGCGGCGTCGTCACCACGGCCTCCTACGAAGCCCGCAAGTTCGGCATCCACAGCGCCATGCCGATGTCGCGCGCTCTGCGCCGTTGCCCGGCCGCAATCCGCATCTCGCCCCGCTTCGACCGCTACGGCGAGATCTCCCGCCAGGTGATGGAAGTCTTCCGCTCGGTGACGCGGCTCGTCGAGCCGCTGTCGATGGACGAAGCGTTCCTGGACGTCACCGGCCGGCACAAGCCCTACGGCGGGGCCAAGGGCCTGGCGGCGTACCTGAAGCGCGCCGTGAAGGAGAAGACGGGCCTCACGCTGTCCATCGGCGTGGGCACGAACAAGACCGTCGCCAAGATCGCCTCGGACGCCGGCAAGCCCGACGGGCTGGTGGTCGTGCCGCCGGGCAAGGAGGCCGCCTTCCTGGCGCCGATGCCCGCCCGTGTCCTCTGGGGCGTCGGGCCGCGCTCTGAGAAAGCGCTGGCCGAGGCCGGCTTCCATACCGTCGGCGACATCGCGAGCGCCCCCGTGGACCGGCTGGAGGCTCTGTTCGGCGCGCGCGGCCGCGATCTCTGGGAAATGGCCAACGGCCGCGACGAGCGCGAAGTCATCACGGAGCGCGAGACGAAGTCCGTCGGCGCCGAGACGACGTTCCCGCGCGACCTGCCCGACGGCCCAGCTCTGCGCGAGGAGCTGGCCGGCCTGGCCAACGGCGTCGCCCAGCGCTTGCGCCACGCCGGCATGCGCGCCCGCACCATCGCCATCAAGCTGCGCTACTCGAACTTCCATACGATCACCCGCCAGACGAGCCGCCCTGACCCGACCGACGACGCCGAGGCGATCCGTTCGGCGGCGGGTGCCCTCCTGGACAAGGTGGTTGAGGAGGGCGACGAGTTCCGCCTGCTGGGTATCCACTGCTCTAACCTCTCCGATGGAGAGACGCACGAAGGCACGCTTCCGTTGTTCGACGCCTGACCGATAGCGGATTGACGATGTCATTCTGAGCGAAGCGAAGAATCTGGCTCGCGGGCGTCAACGAGCGGCTGGAGCGGGATCCATCAGCGCGATTGAGCGGCGCTGTGCGTTCCAGCCGCGGTGTCCGCGGCGAGGGCTCGCTCCGAGGGGGAAAGGGCTACCGCGCGGGCGAGATCCTTCGTGCCTCAGGATGACCGGCCGAGCCTAGCGGTGGCCGTCGAAGCCGTTCTGCCCCGGCAGCACCAGCTCCGAGTCACCGTGGGCATGGATGCCGCGCTCCGGGTCGCCCTTGATGTTCACCGTCTCGATGAACGTCTCCACGATGCGCGGATCCCACTGGCGGCCGGCCCCATCGCGCAGGATGGACCACACCTCTTCCAGCGCCATCGCGCTGCGGTAGGGGCGGTCCGTCGTCATCGCGTCATATGCGTCCACCACGGCGACGATGCGCGCGCCCACCGGGATCTTCTCGCCCTTCAGGCCGTCCGGATAGCCCTTGCCGTCCCAGCGCTCGTGGTGGTGGTAGACGATGGGGTAGGCGTTCATCAGGAAGCCCACCCGCTTGCAGATCTGTCCGCCGGAGTAGCAGTGCTGCTTCACTATCGCGTACTCTTCCGGCGTCAGCTTGTCCGGCTTCTTGAGGATCGAGTCCGGCACCACGATCTTGCCCATGTCGTGCAGGGCCGCGCCCAGCCGCACCACCTCAAGGTCGCCCGCAGGGAAGTTCATGCGCTCGGCCACGAAGCCCGCGTACTCCGCCAGGCGGCGGCAGTGGCCGCCCGTGTACGGGTCGCGGCTCTCTATTGCCTCGGTGAGCGCCAGGGCCGTCTCGAAGGCGAAACGGGAAAGCGACTCGCGCTGGCGGACGCTGCGGATCGCGATCTCCGTCTGGTGGGCCAGCCTCTCCAGGCGTGTCAGCTCCTCTGGGGTGAACTCCCTCTCCTCATCGAAGGCCACGACAAGAGCGCCGAAGCGGTCAGGCTCAAGCTCGATCGGCGCGGCGGCGGAAGCGACGATGCCAACCAGTGCGCAGAAGTCCCGCATGCGGTCGTAGCGCGGGTCCTTGAAGACGTTGCTGGAGTAGGCCACGCGGTGGTGCAGCATCGCCCAGCCGGCGACGCCTTCACCGGTCGGGCCGCCGTCCGGGAAGAAGCGCGCGTACGCCTCCTCAGGGAAGCCCACGGGCAGCACAACTTGCGGGCGCCCGGCATCTGTGGGCATGACGATCGTCGCGAACTTTGCCTTGCAGACGGCTGCCACGCGCTCCGTCACCTCCCGCAGGAGCGCCGTCTCGTCGCTGCCGGACATGATCGTCGTGTGGATCGCGGAGAGCGTCTCCAGTTCCTCCTCGCGCCGCACGTTGCGAGAGCTGACTTCGTTCAGATTGCGCTCGGTTTCGTCCAACTGGCGGCGCTGCTCCTGGATGCTGGCCCACTGGTTGAGGCTGACGGCCAGGAAGAGATACACGGCCGGCCAGCCGAGCCACAGCACAGGCATCACGGAGTCGTCCAGCGCCACGCCGGCCAGCTTCATCGCCGGGCTGCTGAACAGAGAAGCTAGCGCCGCGATAACCACCGCGGTGCCCAGCGGCTGGCGGTAGGCGACGAAGATGATTGGGATGAAGAAGAGGGTGGTGAAGGCGCTGGGAATCGTTCCGTCCACCACGACAAGCACGCCGACGGCGACGGTCGCTAGCAGGGCGATCGCGGTCTCTACGGCACGTTGTGTAGCCCTCTGGCCGGGCGGAAAGTCAACGTCGTGCTCTGGGCGGCTTGCCATCTACCGATTTGTCCCCCTTCAGAACCTGAGACGGGACGCCGGGAGGTGACGTTACAGGCAAGCAGACGTGAAAAGTAAATTGTTCAGGATTGGTTCAGAGATTCCGTTCAACCGACCATTGAATAGCCGCCGTTAACGCTCAGTATCTGACCGGTTATCCACTGCGCACGCTCCGACGCCAGGAACGCCACCGCGTTGGCGATGTCAGACGGTTGGCCCAGGCGCCCGAGGCCCCTGGCCAGGGGGTAGGCGCGCATGATCTGCTCGCCCTGCGCCTCGATCCAGTCCTTCGTGGCATCGGTGACCGTTGTGGCCGGCGAGACGCAGTTCACGGTGATGCAGTTGCGGCCCATCTCCTTGGCCAGCGCCTTGCTGAACCCGATCACCCCCGCCTTCGCCATTGAGTACGGCACCAGGCGCGGCTCGCCGACGCGCCCGGCATCCGAGATCACACTGACGATGCGGCCCCAGCGCCGCTCCGCCATCCCGCCGACCGCCGCGCGCGAGCAGTTGAGGACGCCGTAGGTGATCAGGCCCATCGTGCGGTCCCACTGTTCACGGCTGCTCTGCCCGAAGAGCCCGCCCGTCGAAGGCACAGCGTCCGTCGCCGTCGCAGCCGGGATGCCCGCGTTGTTGACGAGGATGTCGACCGAGCCGAACTCCGCCACGATACGGGCGACGCCGGCCTCCACCGCGGCGTAGTCCGTCACGTCGAACGCCACGCCTATCGCCTCCGCGCCGGACGCCCGGACCTCAGCCGCGCTTTCGTCAGCCCGCTCCTGGAAGAGGTCGTTCACGGCAATGCGCACGCCCTCCTCCGCCAGTGTCCGCGCGATCTCCGCGCCTATTCCCCGGCCGGCTCCCGTGATGAGCGCCACCCGGCCGCTGATTCCCATGTCCATTTGCCACTCCTTCACGCGCGGGCCGCTTCTGATCGCCCGCGCCGGACGTATAATACGTCGCGCCCATGCCCGAGAAACTCGCGATAGACGGCGGCCCGAAGACGCGCGCGACGCCGTTTCCTGCCTGGCCGCACCTCAGCTCGGAGGACGGCGCCGCCGTCTCGGAGGCTCTGCGTTCCGGCCAGCTGACGCAGCTCACCGGCGCCTACGTCAAGGACTTCGAAGGGGCGTTTGCGGCCTGGCACGGCGTTAACAACTGCATCGCCACCAGCTCCGGCACCACGGCCATCCACACCGCGCTGATCGCTCTCGACATCGGCCCCGGCGACGAAGTGATCGTCCCCGCGCACACGTTCATCGCCTCCGCCACGCCCGTCCTCCACCAGCGCGCCACGCCCGTCTTCGCCGACGTCGACGAGCGCACGTTCTGCCTCTCACCAGAAAGCGTCCGCGAGCGCCTGACAGACCGCACGAAGGCGATCATCGCCGTCCACCTGAACGGCCACCCGGCAGACCTCGACCCGCTGCTGGCCATCGCCGGGGAGCGGGGTATCGCGCTGATCGAGGACGCCGCGCAGGCGCACGGGGCGCTGTACAAGGACCGCAAGGTTGGCACGATCGGGCGGGTTGGCTGCTTCAGCTTCTGGGAGGACAAGATCATCACCACCGGCGGCGAGGGCGGCGCGGTCCTCACCAGCGACGATGCGCTGGCCGACCGCATGCGCCGGATCCGCCACCACGGCGAAGGCCCGATCGAGGGGGAGCGCGCCTACTACCACCTGGAGCTGGGCTACAACTACCGCATGACGTCCATGCAGGCGGCGACCGGGCAGCTGCAACTGCGCAAGCTGGACCACTACCTCGATGCGCGCCGCCGCAACGCCGCCTACCTCACGAACATCATCGGCACGCAGGCAGGCGGCCGCATCCCGGAGCTGACCAGCGTGGAACCGCCGTTCATGGCCGATTACGCGGTGCACAGCTACTACAAGTACGTCTGCCGCATCCGCAGCGAGACGGGCGTCGACATCGCGCGCTTCGTGGCCGCCGTGGCCGCGGAGGGGTTGCCGATCTCCCGCCGCTACCCAACGCCGCTGCCGCAACAGCCGGTGTTCCGCCACCTGGGCCTCAGCGGGGCGCCCTGCCCCGTCGCCGAGAAGCTGTCCGGCGAGCTGGTCACGTTGCTCGTCCACCCGACAGCCGGCTTCGAGGAGATGGACGACTACGCGAAGGCGATCGCCAAGGTGATGGCCGCGCTGGGGTGACCCGCGGCGGCGTGGGCTGCCATGAGATAGCCTGCGGCGCAACGAATTGACGTACGGATCCGGCGACAGCCGGGCGGGGAATGCACCGGAACACACTCGCCCCGGGCATGGAGTTGCATAACCACGGCAGCCGCCGCAGTATCAGAAGCATGGAGACGGACCGCCGGCGGCTTCGCTTACCCCGCGTAAGGGTGCCTTTTAACCGCACAGAAGGCGCTGAAGCGAGCCAGCTCGCCACCCCGCAGGCCGGTGGCACCGGCGCCGCCACCCCGCCGCTGGAGGCCGGCCGCTTCTCCACCAGCCTGCGGGCCTTCCAGCACCGCAACTACCGCCTCTTCTACACCGGCCAGAGCATCTCGCTCATCGGGACGTGGATGCAGACGGTGGCGCAGGCCTGGCTCGTCTTGCAGATCACGGACTCCAAGGCCGCGCTGGGTGTCGTCACGATGCTGCAGTTCCTGCCGATCATGCTCCTCGTCCTTTTCGCAGGCGTTATCGCAGACCGCGTGCCGAAGCGCGACTTCCTGCTGCTAACGCAAAGCCTGGCGATGGTCCAGGCGCTTGTCCTGGCCACGCTCGTCCTCACCGGCGCCATCCAGCTGTGGCACGTCTACGTGCTCGCTCTCATTCTCGGCCTGTCCAACGCCTTTGACATGCCCACCCGCCAGGCCTTTGCCATAGAGATGGTCGGCCGCGATGACCTGATGAACGCGGTGGCGCTCAACTCCGGGATGTTCAACGGCGCGCGCCTGCTGGGCCCGGCCGTCGGTGGTTTCATCATCTCGGCGTTCGGCGTCGAGGGGGTCTTCCTGCTCAACGGGCTGAGCTTCGTGCCGGTGCTCGCCAGCCTGATCCTCATCCGCAAGGGGGACCTCTACACCGTCCAGAGGCCGCGCGGGGAACAACGCGTCTTCCGCGACCTTCGAGAGGGCATCGCCTACGCCTGGCGCACCCCCGCGATCCGCCTGGTCATCATCCTCGTGGCCATGATCGGCACGTTTGGATACAACTTCACCGTGATGCTGCCGCTGCTCGCCAAGTACGTGCTCGGCGAAGGCTCGGTCGCGCTCGGGTTCCTCACCGCCGCTGTTGGCTTCGGCGCGCTCATCTCGGCGCTGGCGCTGGCCGGGCGCAAGGCCGCGACGCGCTACTCGCTGTTCGCCGGGGCGACGGCGTTCACGGCGTTCCTCGGTGGCGTCGCCGTCAGCAGCAACCTCTACCTCACGCTCGTCCTGCTGATCGGTGTCGGCGCTTCAAGCACGCTCTTCGCGACCACCGCCAACACCTCGATTCAGCTGGCGGCGCCGGATCACCTGCGGGCGCGTGTCGTCTCGCTCTACATGCTGCTCTTCGCGGGATCGACGCCCATCGGCGGGCTGCTGATGGGTCTGCTCGCGTCCAACCTCAGCACCCAGTGGGCGATCGGGATCTTCGCGTCCCTCTGCGCCGTCGGGACCGCGGCCGGCGCCCTCTACTACGTCACGCACAAGAGCGCGGTGGCCCGCACGACGGACATCGCGGCCGCGCCCGCCTAACCGCCGGCCAACCGCTGGCCGGCCGGGCAGCCGTCCAGCAGCGGGCACTCCCGGCAGAGCGGACGCTGGGCGCGACAGAGCCGCCGCCCGTGTTTGATGAGCGAGATGTGGAAGGGGTAGATCAGCTCCTCCGGCAGCAGCGCCTCCAGGATATCGTGCGCCTGCTCGGCCGTCGCCTTCTCCGGCACGAGGCCGAGCCGCTGCGAGACACGGTGGACGTGCGTATCGACCGGCAGCGCCGGCCGGCCGAGCGCGAACATCAGCACGCAGGCGGCCGTCTTCGGCCCGACGCCCTTCATCCCCCGCAGCCAGGCCTTCGCCTCGTCCAGCGGCAGATCGCGCAGGAACTCCAGATCGAACGAGCCGCGCGCCTGCCAGATCGCCTGGAGCGCGGCCTTGATCCGCGGCGCCTTCTGCTTCGCCAGCCCGCCTACGGCGATCTCCCGCTGGATCTCCGCTTCCGGCGCTTCCATCAGCAGGCGCCAGTCCGGGAAGCGCTGCACCAGCCGCATGAAGGCCCGCCCGGAGTTGGTGTCCGAGGTGTTCTGGGAGAGGATCGTGAGCACGAGCTCCGTCATCGGGTCGCCGTGCGGGCGCCACACCGGCTCGCCGTACAGCGCCGCCAGCCGCCGCACGATCTCCTCGGGCGCGAGGGTGGGTGTCTTGGGCCTACGCGGAACTGCTTTAGTCACGACGATCCGCGCTGAGAGCAAGGGGGCACGGAGCATGAGAGCATCCCATACGGCGGTGTTGCTCCCATGTTCAATTGATCAACCGCTCCCGCCTCATCTGTGTGCATCCGCGGCTCACTACGGGTTCGCCGAGAAGTAGTCCCACACCGCCGACGACACGGCGGCGATCGGGTCCCAGCCCGCCGAGCCGTCCGTCATCACGACGATGACGTAGGGCCCCGCCGGGCCCCAGACGATCGCCGCGTCGTGAATGTTGGGCCCGTAGCTCCCGCTCTTGTGCGCGTACTGCGTCCCCGCCGGCAGCCCCGCCACGATGCCGTCCGTGAACCACTCCTGCGCCATCAAGCCGAGCATCTCATCTCGCGATTCCGCCGTCACACCCTGGCCGGCTGCGATCGCGATCATCAGCTCGGCGAGGTCGAGCGCTGTGGTCGGCAGGTCGTGGCTGTTCACGGACATCGTCTCGGCGCCGATGCTGCGCAGCGCGGCGTCGACGTTGTTGCCGCCCACCTGGTCCTGCATCAGCACGGCCAGCGGCGTGTCGCTGACCACGATCATCCCCTTCACCGCGTCGCGGATCGTCACCAGGTCGCCGGCCTTCAGGTGCAGGTAGTCCAGCGTGCCCAGGTCGTCTTCGGCGTACTTGTCTTCGAGCACGACCTGCTTGTCGAAGTCCAGCGTCCCGGCGTCGCGTTGCTGATACGCCGTCAGCAGGATCGCCGCCTTGAACGTGCTGGCCGCGTACCACACCTTCGACTCGTTGAGCGCCGTGTAGCGCCCGTCCGCCAGGTTGTGCACGACGACCGAGGCCTGCCCGCTGAACGAGGCCAGCGCGCTATTCACGGCGTCCTCCAGCCCGCTGTCGACGGCCGGCGCGGCGGGCGCGGCGTCC
>DATKKM010000002.1:0-23158 GCA_035542855.1 Dehalococcoidia bacterium | reverse complement strand
CTTCGCCGCCGGCATTCTGATGATCGCCCTGCTGCTGATCTCGGCGGCGACCTTCGTTACTGTGGGCGGCGCTATCGAGATCGGCGGGGCCGAGACGATCACCGATCCGGAGTGGATGCGCGTGCTCCCGCAGTTCGGCTTCGGCCTGATGCGTGTGGCCACGCCGCCCTTCTCATTGGTAGTGATGGTCACCACGTCGCTTGTCACGCTGAAGACGAGCGTGCTTCCCCGCTGGATTGCGTGGGCCGGCTTCGTGCTCTGTCCGTTCCCTTTCCTGATCATCACGCCGGTGCCCATGCTGGCCATCCCGATCTGGGTGGGCTGCGTCAGCCTCGTCCTGATGCGGTTGCCGGTAGCTGCCGCATCGGATTGACCTCTTACGGCCCTTCGTAACCAATCTGCAACGTGACTTGTGCACGCGGCGGTATCGATGTTCACGCTTGTGTCATCTGCCCTCAAGAGTGCATGCTGATATAATCTAAGACGAGGAGCCAGACAGGGCTCCTTATCCCATCTCGTACCGGAGGTATCGCCCGTTGACTTTTGAAGATAGACAGGAAGGCGCGGAGACCAACGCCATGGCCGCGCTCCTGGAGGAAGAGACCGCCGCCTACCCTGAAATCAGGCGCGGCGAGATCATTGAAGGGACCGTCGTTGGCACGGACCGGGATGGGGTTCTGGTAGACATCGGCGCCAAGTCAGAGGGAGTCATCCCAGCCCACGAAATGCAATGCCTGCAGCCAGAGGGCCCCGGCAAGCTAAAGGTCGGGGAGAAGCTGCTGGTCGCGGTTGTCCAGCCGGAGTCCCAGGAGGGACAGGTCATCCTTTCGCTGGACCGTGCCCGCGGCGAACGCGGCTGGCGCGTGCTGCAGGACTACATGGACGCCAACGAGGCGTTCGAAGGCTACGTCACCGGCAGCAACAAGGGCGGCCTCCTGGTCAACGTGGAGGGCGTCAATGCCTTCGTCCCGCTGTCCCAAATTGTGGCCGGCCCGGAGCGCGGTTCCCCTGAGAACACGCAGCGCGCGTTGTCTGAGTGGACTGGCAAGACCATCACCCTAAAAGTGATCGAGCTCAACCGCCGCCGGAACCGGGCCATCCTTTCGGAGCGCTCCGCCGTGCAGGAGAAGCGCGCCGCCGAGAAGGAGCGCCTGCTGCAGGAGCTGAACGAAGGCGACGTGCGCACCGGCCGCATCACCAGCATCCGCGACTTTGGAATCTTCGTGGACATTGGCGGGGCGGACGGCCTCGTCCACCTGTCAGAGCTGTCCTGGGAGCGCACGCCGAAGTCGCCGCAGGAGCTGTTCAAGGTAGGCCAGGAAGTGCCCGTCTACGTCCTCAAAGTGGACAACGAAGCGAAGAAGATCGCGCTCAGCGTCCGCCGCGCTCAGCCGGAGCGCTGGGAAGAGATCGTCTCACGCTACCGCGAGGGGCAGATCGTCCCCGGCCAGGTCACGAAGCTCGCGCCCTTCGGCGCCTTCGTGCGGCTGGAGGGGCCGATCGAGGGGCTGATCCACATCTCGGAGCTGGTTGACCGGCGGATCACGCACCCGAAGGAAGTCGTCGAAGAGGGCGACGTGGTCCCGGTCAAGATCGTCCGCATCGAGTACGACCGGCACCGCCTGGGCCTGAGCCTCAAGCAGGCGCGCGAGAAGGCGGAGGAGGACGGCTGGACATTCAACGCCGCCGGCAGCGCGATGAGCGCCCCGGCAAGCGAGCTGGAGAAGCTGGGCCTTAGCGAGATGCCGCAGCGCCGCGCGCCGGAGCCGGAGGCTGCCGCGCCAGTGGCCGCGGAGGAGCCCAGCGCTCCCGCCACCGCGGAGGCGCCGGTAGCCGCAGAGGCGGTAGCCGCGGAGGCGCCGGCCCCTGAGGTTGCGACGGAGGCCCCCGCTGAGTCCCCCACAATAGAAGCAGAAGAGCCGGTGGCGGAGGCCCCTGTAGAGGCCGCCGCTACCGAAGAAACCCTAAGCGCAGAAGCCGACGTAACTCTGGAGGAGGGCTCGGTGGTGGAGGCCGCCGAGCAAGCGTCTCTTGAAGCCGGCGAAATTGCCGCCTCAGAAGGTGCCGCTCCGGATGTAACGGAAGAGCAGGCCGCTGCGTTCAATAAGTCAGGAGAGAGTGAGTAGAGTAGAAGGCGAGTTGAGTTATGGCTGATAGATTCGACAAGTTTACAGAGAGAGCACGCCGCGTACTCACGCTGGCCCAGGAAGAGGCCCTGCGCTTCAACCACAACTACATCGGAACAGAACACCTGCTGCTGGGGCTGGTGCGTGAAGGGGAGGGCGTAGCGGCCAAGGTTCTGGCCAACCTCGGGGTTGAACTGAACAAGGTCCGCTCCGCCGTCGAATTCATCATCGGCCGCGGCGACCGCGCAGTGATGGGGGAGATCGGTCTCACCCCGCGCGCCAAGAAGGTAATCGAACTGGCCGTCGACGAAGCGCGCCGGCTCGGCCACCACTACATCGGGACGGAGCACCTGCTGCTCGGCCTCGTCCGCGAGGGCGAGGGCATCGCGGCCGGCGTCCTGGAGAGCCTGGGCGTCAGCCTGGACAAGGTCCGCGCCGAGGTCACCCGCATCCTTTCGCAGAGCATGCCGCAGGGCGCCGCCCAGGGCGGCCGCGCTGCCACACGCACGCCGACTGTCGACCAGCTGGGCATCGACCTGACGGCGGCGGCGCGCGCGGGGAAGCTGGACCCGGTCATCGGCCGCGACTCGGAGATCGAGCGCGTGGTGCAGATCCTGTCCCGCCGCACGAAGAACAATCCGGTGCTCATCGGTGAGCCGGGCGTCGGCAAGACGGCGATCGTAGAGGCGCTGGCGCAGCGCATCGTCAAGGGCGAGGTGCCGGAGATGCTGCTGAACCGCCGGCTCGTCACGCTGGACATCGGCTCGCTCGTCGCCGGCACGAAGTACCGTGGTGAGTTCGAGGAGCGACTGAAGAAGGTCATCGAAGAGCTGAAGAACGCCGGCAACTGCATCCTCTTCATCGACGAGATGCACATGCTGGTGGGCGCCGGCGCCGCAGAGGGCGCCGTAGACGCCGCCAACATCCTCAAGCCGTCCCTGGCGCGCGGCGAGCTGCAGTGCGTGGGCGCGACGACTCTGGACGACTACCGCAAGCACATTGAGAAGGACTCCGCGCTGGAGCGCCGCCTGCAGCCGATTATGGTCAACGAGCCCTCGATCGAGGACACGATCGCGATCCTGAAGGGCGTCCGCCAGCGCTACGAGGAGCACCACAGCCTGACGATCACGGACGAGGCGCTGGAGGCGGCCGCTGAGCTGGCCTCACGCTACGTCCCGGACCGCTTCCTGCCGGACAAGGCGATCGACCTGGTGGACGAGGCCGCGTCCCGCGTGCGGATCAAGCGCTCCTATGCGCCGCCGCCGCTGCAGGAAGCCGCCAAGGGGCTGGACAGCCTCCGCCGTGAGAAGGAAGAGGCGATCCAGAACCAGCAGTACGAATACGCCGCCGAAATCCGCGACCGCGAGGTCAAGCTCCAGGACAAGCTGGAGGGGATGCAGACCGGCTGGCAGGAAGAGAAGAAGGAAGAGACCGCGGAGGTCACAGCGGAGGACATCTGCGAAGTCGTGGCCATGTGGACGGGCATCCCGGTCACGCGTATCGCGTCTGAGGAGTCGCAGCGGTTGCTGCATATGGAAGACGCGCTGCACGAGAAGATCGTGGGCCAGGACGAGGCGATCCACAGCATCGCCAAGGCTGTCCGCCGCGCCCGCGCCGGCCTGAAGGACCCGCGCCGGCCCATCGGCGTGTTCATGTTCCTGGGTCCGACGGGTGTCGGCAAGACGTACCTGGCGCGGGTGCTGTCCGAGTTCATGTTCGGCAGCGAAGACGCCATGATCAAGCTCGACATGTCGGAGTTCATGGAGAAGCACAACGTCTCGCGGCTCATCGGCGCGCCTCCGGGCTACGTCGGCTACGACGACGCCGGCCAGCTAACAGACACCGTGCGCCGGAAATCGTACTGCCTGATCCTGCTGGACGAGATCGAGAAGGCGCACCCGGAGATCTTCAACATGCTGCTGCAGATCTTCGACGACGGCCACCTGACGGACGCCAAGGGCCGCCGGGTGGACTTCCGCAACACGATCATCATCATGACGTCCAACGTCGGCTCTGACCTGATCCGCCGCGACAACACCCTGGGCTTCGCGATCACCAAGGACGAGGCCAAGCACGCGGCCGATCAGCACGGGAAGATGAAGGAGAAGGTCCTGGCCGCGATGAAGAACGTATTCCGGCCGGAGTTCATCAACCGTCTCGACGCCACCGTCGTCTTCCACGCGCTCTCCAAGGAGAACATCCGCGAGATCGTGGAGAACGAGATGAAGCACGTTGAGACGCAGCTCGCGGCCAAGGGGCTGAAGCTGGAGATGACCGTCGAGGCGCTGGACTGGATCGGCGAGAAGGGCTACGACCCGGTGTTTGGCGCGCGCCCGCTGCGCCGCGTCATCCAGAACGAGATCGAGGACAGGCTCTCTGAGGCCGTGCTCGAAGAGCGCTTCAGCGAGGGCGACACGATCAAGATCGACGTCCAGAACGATGAGGTCGTGATGACCAACATCTCGGAGCCGGCGCTGGCGTAACCGGGCCACAATCGAGTCAACGACGGGCCGTCCGTGAGGACGGCCCGTTTCGTTTTGGTGCTGTCCACAATCGAGTGCCACTCACCTCTCGCCCCGGGCGGAGGCGGAGGCCCACAATGGGCGAGGATGACTACAGGGGGCAAGACTCTGCGGCGGTCCGTGGAACGCGTCTCGTATGCCTGCACCGAGTGCGGGCATGAGAGCCCGAAGTGGGCAGGCCGCTGCCCCGGTTGCGAGGCCTGGAATAGCTTCGTCCAGCACAGCACCGTCACTCCTTCGCGCCGTAACGGCGTCGCCGTCCAGCCACCCGTGGAGATCGCCCGGCTCGACGTCGCCCACGAGCCGCGGCTCCCGGTGGGCATATCGGAGCTCGACCGGGCGCTGGGCGGCGGAATCGTCGCGGGCTCACTGGTGCTGCTCGGCGGCGACCCCGGCATCGGCAAGTCGACGCTGCTGCTGCAGGTGGCGGCGTCGCTCGGCGAGGCGGGTCGCTCCGTTCTTTACATCGCCGGTGAGGAATCGCCTTCGCAGATCAAGCTGCGGGCCGCGCGCCTCGGCATTGCGGGCTCGGGTCTCTTCGTCGCTTCGGACACGAACATTGAGTCGGCGCTGGCTGCGGCGGGCGACATGAACCCGGCGCTCGTCGTCGTGGACTCGATCCAGACGGTCTACAGTGAGACGGCGGAGCAGGCGCCGGGCAGCCTGGCTCAGCTGCGGCAGTGCACGATGGCGCTGATGCGCTGGGCGAAGGAGTCGGCGGTGCCTGTCTTTGTGGTCGGGCACGTCACGAAGGACGGCGACATAGCCGGGCCGCGCCTGCTGGAGCACATCGTGGACGTTGTCCTCTACCTGGAGGGTGAGCGGTTCAGCGCGTATCGCCTCCTGCGCGGCGTGAAGAACCGCTTCGGCTCCGTGGACGAGGTGGGCGTCTTCGAGATGACCGGCGGCGGCATGCGCGGCGTGGAGAACCCGTCCGAGGCGTTCATCGCCGAGCGCGCGGCCGATGCAATCGGCTCGGCCGTGGTGCCGACGCTGGAGGGCAGCCGGCCGGTGCTCGTGGAGGTGCAGGCGCTGACCAGCCCGACGGTGACGCCGGCGCCGCGCCGGACGGGCAATGGCCTGGATACGAACCGCCTGCTGCTCGTCTCCGCCGTCTTGAGCCGTCGCCTGAACCTGCCGCTGGCGGGCGTGGACGTGATCGCCAACGTCGTGGGCGGGCTGCGCATCTCGGAGCCGGCGGTGGACCTGGGCCTGGCGCTGGCGATCGCCTCGTCGCACAAAGACCGCGCCATGCCTGCGGACATCGTCGCGGTGGGGGAGATCGGCCTCTCAGGCGAGCTGCGGTCGGTCTCGCACCTGGAGCGCCGGCTGCTGGAGGCGGAAAGGCTGGGGTTCAAACGCTGCGTCATCCCGGAGGCCACGCTGCACCGCCAGCGCCCGCGGACGGCGATCGAGTTGCTCGCCGTGCCCGACCTCCGCGCCGCGGTGCGAGCCGTCCTGGGATGAAGCCGCTTCCCGGCGCTGTCCGCGGCTTCGTGCGCGATGCACCTGTCTGCCGGATCGCGACGGTGCGTCCGGACGGTGTGCCACAACTCATCCCGGTCTGCCCGGTCTTCGACGGCGAGACGCTGTACGTCGACATCGCGGAGGACGGCGTGTCGGCCTCCGGCGTGAGGGCGAACGGGCGCGTGACGGTGCTGATCGACGAATACCACGACGATTGGGATAAGCTGCGCGCGGTGGTGCTCCGCACGAAGGCCGAACCGATCGGCAGCGAGCGCCAGGAGGCGGCCTGGCGGATGATCCGCGAGAAGTTCCCGCAGTACAGCAGCGTGGACTGGACGCCACGGCTGACGCTGGCGCTGCACATTGAATCGTGGACGCAGTGGGGCGTGATGCCGTAGCGGCGCGTGTGAGGCGCTCCGGGTAATGTTACAATCGTGGCGGTGAGCACAGGTCGTCTGGTGCGGTAAGCGCGTGGATCTCCCTTCAGATCTAGCAGCGCTGCGGGAGGAGCGGCCGCGTCACTACATCGAGGCCGCTCTGCTCCTCGTTCTCTGCCTCACCCCCATCCTCCTCTACCTGCCGTTCCTGCACATGCCGTTCGAGCGGGACGAGGGCGTCTACGCGACGGTGGCGCAGGGCCTTCTCCACGGCAAGGTCCCCTACCGCGACCTCTTCGACAACAAGCCGCCGCTCGTCTACGCCTGGTACGCCATCAGCTTCTCGCTCTTCGGGGAGTCAGTGGTGGCGCCGCGCCTGGTGGCGGCGGTCTTCCTCTCGCTGACGGCGGTGGCGCTATACCAGCAGGCGCGCCTGGTGATGCCGAAGACGGCGGCGTGGATCGGCGCGTTCTTGTTCGCCCTCTCTACCGGCCTGCCCTGGGTGGCGCTTCACGCCAACACGGAAGCGTACATGCTGCTGCCGCTTGTCAGCTCGCTGATGTTCTTCACGATCGGCCTCAAGCGCGGCGGCAACCGCTGGTTCTTCCTGGCCGGGCTGCTGGCCGGCTTCGCGATCATGACGAAACAGGTGGCGGTCTGGAATCTGCTGGCGCTGGCGGGCATCTCGGTCTTCTACAATCGCAAGGCTGGGGGCACGCTCTGGCGTTCCCTGGCGCCGACGGGCTGGTTGCTGGCGGGCTCGCTGCTCAGCCTGAGCGCCGTGGCGCTGCCGTTCGCCATGTCCGGCGCGCTGAACGACTTCCTCTACGCCAACCTGTCCTACAACTGGATGTACATGGGCTTCCTCACGGCAGCCCAACGCCTGGCCAACCTGGGCTACGGTATGCTCTTCTTCTGTGTCATAGCCGCACCGTTCGTTGCGGGGGCGCTGGCAGGGCTCGTGATCATCTGGCGGCGGCGCGCCTCGGCGGCCGATTACATCCTCATCCTCTGGGCGTTCGCCTCGGCGGTGGGAGTGGCGTCCGGCGGGCGGTTCTTCCCGCACTACTTCCTGCAGCTGATGCCGGCACTCGCGGTGCTCACCGGGGTCGTCGTGTACGAGCGTTTCGGCAGGGGCCACGGCGTTCGTTTGAGCAAGCCGGCATGGATGGCCGGCGGCCTGCTGATCGTCCTGTCCGTCGGCTTTACGGCGATCCTCTACCTGGTGCCGACGCAGGCCGAAGAGCAGGTGGTGTCCAGCATCTACTACCAGAAGGAGTGGGAAGCTTCGAGCCTGGCGCTGGGACACTACATCAAGGAGCGTACGGGGCCGGAGGACACGATCTTCAACTACGGCCGCGAGTCGCAGGTGTACTTTTACGCTGACCGCCAGCCCGCGATCCCCTACTTTTACGATTGGGTGCTGCAGTACGACGCGGTGCCAATGGCGACGGTGATCAGCGAGCTGGAGACGGCGAAGCCCGTGTACGTCGTCGACTCCCTGCAGGCGCCGATCTTCGACGATTGGGCGGCGGCGCACCCGTCGGAGTGGCGCAGGTTCCTGGGCGACAACTACTACTACATGGGCCGCGTCTACTTCGCGGACGTCTACGTGCTGAAGGGGTACGTCCCGCCCGCGGACGCGGGCGCTTCCGACTGACGCTACTGGAACTCGAGGCGCTTGTGCCTCAGCACGATCCCCTCCAGTAAGCCGAGCCCCACGAACATCATCACGAGCGAGCTCCCGCCCTGGCTGATGAAAGGCAGAGGGATTCCCGTCACCGGCACGAGCTGGATGTTGACCGCGACGTTGATGAACACCTGGAAGAGGATCATGATCACGACCCCAGTCGCGATCAGACGGCCGAACTGGTCCCGCGATAGGGTAGCAGCGCGGATGCCGCGGAAGAGCAGCGCGGTGAACAGGGCGAAGAGGACGATGGCGCCGATCAGGCCCAGCTCCTCACCCAGGACGGTGAAGATGTAGTCAGTTGTGGAGGTCTGGAGGAAGTTGAGCTGTGTCTGCGTCCCGTTGGTCAGCCCTTTGCCAAAGACGCCGCCGGAGCCGATACCGATCTTGGCCTGGATGATGTTGAAGCCGCCCCCCAGGGGGTCCTGGTTGGGGTTGATCCAGAGCCTGAAGCGGTCCATCTGGTAATCGTTGAGGGCAAGCAGCGCCGCGAACGGCAGCAGCGCCAACCCCAGCCCGAGCAGCACCATGATGTAGCGCGGCGGCGCCCCGGCCATCGCCACCATGCCCAGCCAGACCGCGAAGAAGACGAGCGCCGTCCCCATGTCCGGCTCGATCAGGACGAGGCCCGCCGGCACCGCCATCATCACGAACGACGAGATGAAGACGAGCGGGTCGTTCATCCGCGTCTGGCGGTCCGCCAGGAAGCGGGCAAGAGCGATGATGACGAGGATCTTGGCGATCTCCGAGGCCTGGATCTGCTGCCCGGCGAAGGAGAACCAGCGCGTGGACCCGTAGGCCGACGTGCCGATGACGAGCACCGCCATCAGCATCAGGATTGAGAGTGCGTAGAGACCGGCGGCCAGGTGCCCGTAGACGCGGTAGTCCACCCAGGCCACGGCGCCCATGGCGAAGAGGCCAAAGAAGGCGAAGGCCAGCTGCTTGACCAGCGGATGGCTGGGGCTGACATGCGCGGAGTCGCTCAGGGAGGCGCTGTAGATCAGCAGCGCGCCGTAGGCCACCAGGGCGGCCGCCAGCAGCACGATTATCGGGTCGAAGTGGCGTAGTGCGCGGCGCTCGATCATGGCGGCGCCCTCGGGATCGCGGCTGCTGCGGGAGCCGCGGGAGTCGGGGTGTCAACCGACGTCTCGGTCGGCGGCGCCGGCGTGTCAGTTGGCTCGGGGATGGCGGTCGGCTCCGGCGTCGGTGTGGGGGTGTCGGGGACGATCGGCGCCGCGGCGGACGTCACCTGCGGGTTCGGCGTCGGGATCGGCGCGAGCGTGGGCTCGGGCGCGCCGGTGTCCTGCGGCTGGCCGGTGTCCTGCGGCTGGGACGTCTGCTGCGGGCCGGAGGTGGCGTGGCCGAAGTAGTAGTCGAATATCTTCGAAGCGGCGGGCGAGGCGTCGTTGCCGCCGCTGCCGTTCTCCACGAAGACCATCACCGCTATCTCCGGGTCGTTGTACGGCGCGAAGCCGATGAACCAGCCGTGCGTGTCGTATTTGCCGTCGTCGTGCTGCTCCCCGAACTCGGCCGTACCGGTCTTGCCCGCCACCTCAACGCTGTTGGCCGCGGCGTTGCGGGCCACGCCGGTGGTGACGGACTGGCGCATCGCCGCGCGCATGATATCGAGGTTGGCGCTGGAGACCGGCAGCTCGCCCCGTGAGTCCGTCTTGACGGGGTCCAGTTGGTTGCCGGCGCTGTCCTGGAAGTGGCTCACCAGGTGCGGCACCAGCAAGTTGCCGCCGTTAGCGATCGCTGCCGCTTCGTCCAGCATCTGCAGCGGCGTGGCGGCGACGTACCCCTGGCCGATGCCGTAGTTGTACGTGTCGCCCAGCGTCCAGGGCTCGCCGATGTTGTCCTGCTTCCACTGCCCGTCCGGCACCAACCCTGTCGCTTCGCCGGGGATGTCGATCCCGGTCGGCGCACCCAGCCCGAAGCCGCGCGCGTACTCGGCGATCTTGTCCTCGCCCAGGCCGCGGAACCCTTCGTCCGGCTTGCCGCCGGAGAGGTAGTAGAAGTAGACGTCTGAGGACATGGCGACGCCGCCGTAGAAGTCGAGCGTGCCCAGCGGCGCCCAGTCCGGGTAGACGTACACCACGTTCGGGTCGAACTCGTTCTCGACGGTGATGTAGCCCCGGCTGGTGATCGTCGTGCCGGGGGTGGCCACGCCTTCCTGGAGCGCCGCCAGGCCGACGATCGTCTTGAACGTGCTGCCCGGCGGGTACTGCTCCGCGATCATGTGGTCGACCAGCGGTTTCCCCGGGTCGTTGAGCAGGGTATCGAGTTGCTGCTGAGAGATGCTGGACGAGAAGATGTTGTTGTCGTAGCTGGGCAGGGAGACCATGGCCAGCAACTCGCCGGTGTGGACATCCATCACCGCCGCCGCCGCGTTCAGCGAACTGCCCGCGTACTGCTTGAGGATGTCCGTCACCTGCTGTTGCAGGTCGAGGTCGATGGTCAGCACCATGTTCTTGCCGTCGATGGCCGGGCGTTCGGAGATGGTCCGGAGCTCGCGGCCCGAGGCGTCGACTTCGACGAGCTTCTTGCCGTTCTTGCCCCGCAGCTCGCTCTCGTACGTCGCCTCGACGCCGGACTTGCCGACGTAGTCCTGGTAGCCGTAGCCCTGGCTGGCCAGCCGGGCGTACTCCTCCGCCGAGATCGGCCCCACGTAGCCCAGCACGTGGGAGAGCAAGTCGCCGGTCAGGTAAGTGCGGGCGGGATCGACTTCAACCTTCAGCCCGGGGACGTGCGGCTCCAGCTCCATGAGGACAAGGGCGGTATCGCGGTCGATGTCCGTCTTGATCACGGCCGGGCTGTACTCGCCCTGGTTCTCGATACCGGCGGCGACCTTCGCCTTGATCTCGTCCACCGGCATGCCGATGACCCGCGAAATCTGCCGGTACGCTGCGTCTTCCCCCCGGTCGGGGAGGTCGCCCGGGATGATCGTGGCGGAAAAGCGCGCGGAGTTGGAGACCAGCGGTTTGCCGTTGCGGTCGTAGATCAGGCCGCGCGCGGCGGAGGTCGGTACCTCGCGGATGGCGTTGATGGCGGACTGCTGCTTGTACTCCTGGCCGTGGATGACCTGGAGGTTGATCAGCTGGATCACCAGGATGCCAAACATCAGGATGATTAGCGCCCGCAGCATCGCGGAGACAGTCAGCGTGCGCGCGTTTGCGCTGCTCTCCCGCTTCGGCTCTTTGGCCCGCCAGCGGCGCCGCCCTTCGTACGGATTGCTCTTTCCCATGGACTACGTCAGCGGCGCCGTCAGACGGCGGCCGCCCTGCATGGCCAGCGCTCGCCTGGGGCTGAGCCAGCGGACAGGGAGATAGAGGATCGGCGTGAAGAGAGCGTTGATGACGACGGCCGGCACGATCACCCGGAACGCCACCTGCCAGACGTCGATGCTCTGGCCGGTCAGGCCGAGCACTCCCGTCTGCACTATGGCGAAGACGAGCGTCCCCGCCGCAACGACGGCGACGGCCGGCGGGAAATCAGAATCGATGGGCTGGGAGCGCGCGAGGGCGGCGAAGAGCACGATCGGCGCGAAGCCGAGGATCGCCGTGCCGGTGGGATCGCTGCTGAGGAGGTCCCGCAAGAGACCGCAGACGGGCACCACCACCAACGCCTCTTCCTCATTGCGGATGACGGCCCAGCAGGCGGCGAAGATGAGCACGAAGTCCGGCGTGACGCCCAGCACCTTCACGTAGGCCAGCGCAGACACGTTGGCAACCGCGATGAACCAGGCCAGCACGAAGGCCACGGCGTATCTCATGGCGTCTCCAGGCGCTCCGGCTTGAAGCTGATCAGAACCAGCACCGTGTCCAGGCTGGAAAGCTGCGCTGCCGTCCGCACGGTAGCCCGCGTGAACGCGGACTCCGGCCGCTGCTGCACGTCCTTGATGCTGCCGATGAGGATGCCAGGCGGGTAGTTGCCGCCGAGGCCCGAGGTGACCACCAGGTTCCCTTCCGCGATCCTGGCGTCCGGCGGTAGCAGGTCCAGCACCACGTCCGGCCGCAGATCGCCCTCAAGGACGCCTCGCACGGCCGTTGTCACCGGCTCGGCGGCGCCGCTGGGCTGCGGGGTGGGCGAAGGCGCGGGGGTCGGCGATGCCTCGCCGCCGGTGATGACGCCTGGTGTCGGCGCCGGCTCCGGCTGCTCAACACCGGTGTTGACCTGCGCGTTCACGGCGCTGTCCGGGTCCGTGATGAGCCGGACCCAGGAGTACTTGTCGTAGACTGCGGCGACGGTGCCGATCAGGCTGCCGGAGCCGGACATCACCACCATGCCTTCGTCCAGCCCGTCGCTCTGGCCGCGGTCGATCGCCACCATGCGCTTCTGGCCGGAGGGGTCCTGCGCGATGACGTTGGCGGCCAGGAGCTTGTCCTCCGCGTGGTCGCCCTTGACGCCTACAGCCTGCTCCAGCTGGGCTATCCGCTGCTCGTCGCTCTGCTGGCCGGCGAGCTGCTGCTGCAGGCGCTCCACCTGCTCGCGCAGGTCCTGGTTCTCGCGGACGAGGCTGCCGTGGTTCGTGATCGAAGTGTAGATGTCGTGGATGGGGCTGGCGGCGTCGTGCAGCACATTCTCGACGGGCGCGCTGACGGTGAGGGTGGCGTTGTGCACGGGGGCCAGCGCGCCGCGTTCAGACAGGATGATGCTGACCAGGCTTACCGCCACAACCGTTGCCAGCCACCAGATCAGTCGCATCTCTTATTCGGCCTCTTGCTCCTCCCGTTTCGCCGGAGGGACGGGCGCAAAACGCCGGGTACTTGCCCTAACGGGGCGCCTTTCTTGTATTGAGGCGCGCCTGCAGCTTCTGCAGAATCGCGGCCTCTTCCAGTACTTCTGCCGCGCCGCGCACCACGCACGTCAGCGGCTCCTCCGCCACGTAGACGGGGAAGCGGGTCTCCTGGGACAGCCGCCGGTCCAGGCCGCGCACCAGCGCGCCGCCGCCGGCCAGGATGATGCCGGTGCTCATGATGTCCGCCACGAGCTCCGGCGGCGTGATCTCGATCGTCTGGCGGACGGAGTCGATGATGGCGTTGATGGAGCCGGCCAGCGCGTCACGGATTTCGACGCTGCTCACCTCCACCGACTTCGGCAGGCCGGTCGCCAGGTCGCGGCCCTTTAGCTCTATCGTCGATTCGTGCTCCAGCGGGAACGCGGAGCCGGCCTCGATCTTCACTTCCTCCGCCGTGCGCTCGCCGATGAGCATGTTATGCACCTGGCGGGCGTAGGCGATGATGTCCTGGTCCATCTCGTCGCCGGCCGTGCGGATCGACGTGGCGACGACGATGCCGCCCATGGAAATCACGGCGACCTCCGTGGTGCCTCCGCCGATGTCGACGATCATGCAGCCGCCCGGGTCCATGACTGGCAGCCCGGCGCCGATCGCCGCGGCCATCGGCTCTTCGATCAGGTAAGCGGCGCGGGCGCCGGCGTTGAGGGCCGCGTCGTGGACGGCGCGCTTCTCGACCTCCGTAACGCCGGACGGGATGCCGACGGACACGCGAGGACGCGGCAGGCCGAGACCGAAGTGGTCATGCACAGAGCGGATGAAGTAGTGCAGCATCTTCTCGGTAACCGAGAAGTCGGAGATGACGCCGTCCCGCAGGGGCCGCACGGCCACGATATCGGCCGGGGTGCGGCCGACCATGCGCTTGGCCTCCGCGCCAATGGCGAGGATCTTCTTGTTTATGCGGTCAATAGCGACGACGGAGGGCTCGTCGATGACGATTCCTCTGCCTCTTACCATGACCAGCGTATTGGCGGTTCCCAGATCGATTGCGACGTCATGGGAAAACAGCCCCAGAAGGGCATTAAACGGATTGATGGGCAACGGGGCCTCCCAGGTCAGTCCCGAGGGCCCTTCGGCTCCGGCTGTCGCCGAGACTCAGGACGGGCTCTTAGGGACGGGGCGTAACCTGTCCGCCTCCGGCGGACGTCGTTGGCATTGTAACTGAGGCCGGCCTGAACCTGCAAAATGCTCGGGGCGCGCCGGCCTCGCTAACTACAACGCTGGATCCCGGTCCCGGTCACGGGTGATTGTGACGGATTTCGCTATTTTGCTGTGTATGCGGGGTGAAAGACGCGGATCACCTCGCCAATGATCACGTTCGGCTGCCCCTGGATGCCGGCCTTTTGCGTCCCGGCCATCAGGCGTGTATCGACGAAGTTCTGGAACTCTTCGGCGGAGTCCCAGACGTCCGTCACGCGGAATCCGTCATCACCCAGCGAAGCCACGTGGAAGCGCACCCCCTTCGGCGGGTCGGCCTCCCAGTTCACAGCCTCGAGTGTTGCCAGGTACTGCTCCTTCGTCACGCCGGGCCAGTGCGTCGTCATCGTGATCGCCATCGGCTCCTCCTCCGTACTCGGAATCGAGTCGTGATTCTACGGCGGAGTTCTCTTTCGGACAATGTCCGACCCGTTACACCTTCGATTTGCGCCACCCGGCCGCCTGCGCCTCCAGTTCCGTGCAGAACCAGCGTTCACCCTTCGACTCGTCGATGACCGTGGAGTCGTAGTACTGCTGGCCGGGGACGTGGTAGATCTTCTCGCCGCTGCTGCTGATGTTGCCCTTGATCACGGGCTCGGACGTGCCGGAGTAGTCGCAGACGGCGCCGCCAGAGGCCGCTGGCGGCGCCGCGGGCGTGGGGCTGGCGCAGACCGCGCCCCAGAGGCCGCGGCCCGCGTCACGGGCCTCTCGTTGGAGCTGCAGGAACGTGTCCTGGTACTTGACATCGGGCGGGTACGTCGAGACCTGGGCGTAGCCGTCACGGACGAGGTCCGCGTTCACCATCTCGCCGTCCAGCCAGACGTAGCGCAGCAGCCGCCCGTATTTGTCCGTCTCAGAGACGTCCTTCTCCAGGCCGAGAGTCTTGCCCGCGACCAGCGCCTTGTTGTGCGCCGAGGCCTCTGGCCCGTAGCAACCCACCGGCCGGTTCGGATCGACTGTCTCGGGCGTGTCCACGCCGATGTAGCGCACGCGATAAGTCTCGCCGCCGATCTCGACGTCAATGGTGTCGCCGTCCACGACGTTGACGACAAGCGCCTGCGTGATGCCGCCAGGCGTTGGCAGCGCGACCGAAGATGGCGTCGTCGCCGCGGGTGTGGAAACGACAGGCGTGGCGGAACGCGTCGCCGGCGCGGCGGTCTCGGCCGCACACGCGCAGGCGATGAGCAGCAGGGCGGCCAGTAGCACGATGGGCAGTCGCATCGCGTTCGACGATAGCAGACGCCGCGCGGAGATCGAACGGGCTAATCGCAGCTGTCAGGCGGCGGGACGGCTGATGCGGACGGTCTCGACTTCGACGGGCATGTCCGACTCGGGGACAGGGTCGCCGGTCTCTTCGAGGCTCTCCAGGCAACCCTCGATCGCTTCGCGCGCGTTCTTGAGGGCTTCGGCTCGCAAGGCCCCCCACGTGTGGCAGCCGGGGATCGCCAGCCAGTTGCCCTCGGCGTCACGAGAGAGGACTACTCGGTAGTCGATATACTCCTTTGCCATCACACCGCTGCCCCATGTTCCCGCACCAGCGCCAGGAACTCGTCCTCGCTCAGGACGGTGATGCCGTAGCCCTGCGCCTTCTGCAGCTTGGAGCCGGGATCCGCGCCGGCGACGACATACGTCACCTTGCGCGTCACGCTGCTGGCGGCCTCCGCGCCCATGCTCGTCACCAGCGCCTCCGCCTTGCCGCGCGGCATCGATGCCAGCGTGCCGGTGAAGACGAACGTCTGGCCGGTCAGCGGCCCCTCGGCGCGCCTGGCGCGGCGCTGTTCCGTGTTCACGCCGGCTCGGCGCAGCTTGTCGATGATCGCCAGCTTGGCGCGGTCCGCGAAGTAAGCGTGCACGCTCTCGGCGATCTTCGGGCCGATGCCCTCGACCTCCGCGATCTGCTCCTCGCTCGCCGCCGCCAGCGCATCGAGCGAGCCGAAGTGGTTGGCGAGCAGCGTGGCGATCTCGCCGCCGACGTGGCGGATGCCGAGCGCGAACAGCAGCGTGCTCAGGTTGCGCTCCTTCGAAGCCTCGATGTTGCGGACGATCTTGGCGGCCAGCACGGGCCCCATGCGCTCCAGCTCGACGAGCCTGTCCACTGTCAGCGAGTAGATATCGCCCGGATCGGCGATGAGTCCGCGGTCCAGCAGCGTCCACACCCACTGCTCGCCCAGGCCTTCGATTTCCATCACGCCCGTGAAGTGGCCGATCCAGCGGTACATCTGGGCTGGGCAGGAGACGTTGGGGCAGTAGGCCATCGCCTCGTTCTCCGGCCGCACGACCTCCGTCTTGCAGACCGGGCAGCGCCTGGGCAGGCGGTACTGCTTCTCCTTGCCGGTGCGCTTGCTGACGACCGGCCCCACCACCTGCGGGATGACGTCGCCGGCGCGCTGGACGATGACAGTGTCGCCTTCGCGGATGTCCTTGCGGCGGACGTCGTCCTCGTTGTGGAGCGTGGCCTGCTTCACCACGACGCCGCCCACCTGCACCGGCTCCAGGACGGCGAACGGGTTGAGCGAGCCCGTCCGCCCGACGTTTACATCGATGCGCAGCAGCTTGGTGGTCGCCTGGATCGGCGGGAACTTATAAGCGATGGCCCAACGTGGCTCGCGGCCGACGTAGCCCAGCTCGTCCCAGTGCGACTTGTCGTCGATCTTCACGACCATGCCGTCGATCTCGTAGTCGAGGCTGTGGCGGCGGTCCTCCCACTCCTTGTAGAAGGCCTGGACCGCGTGCAGGTCGTCGAAGCGCCGGATCTCCGGGTTGATGCGGAACCCCATCTCGCCCAGCCAGTGCAGCGTCTCCCAGTGGCTGCCGGGCACGTTGCCGCCGTCCGCCCAGCCGAGCTGGTAGAGCCAGATGTCGAGGCGGCGCTTGGCGGACTCCCTCGGGTCCAGCTGGCGGATGCCGCCGGCCGCGGCGTTGCGGGGGTTGGCGAACAGGGGCTCGCCGCGCTCCGCCCGCTCGTTGTTGAGGCGCTCGAAGGCCGCCTTCGGCATGTAAACCTCGCCGCGCACTTCGAAGCGCTCGGGGTGGCCCTTGCCGCGCACCTGCATGGGGATGCTGCGGATCGTCTTCAGGTTCTCCGTGATGTTCTCGCCGCGCAGGCCGTCGCCGCGGGTGGCGCCCTGCACGAAGCGGCCGTTCTCGTAGACCAGGGCTACGGCCAGGCCGTCGATCTTCGGCTCGCACACGTAGCGGAAGTCGCCGGTGCCGGCGAGGCGGGAGGCGCGCTTGTGCCAGGCCTCCAGGTCGCCCCACTTGAAGGCGTTGGCGAGCGAGAGCATCGGCTCCCGGTGCTCGACCACGCCGAACCCTTCGGCCACGCGCTCCCCGACGCGCTGCGTCGGCGAGTCAGGGGTGATCAGCTCCGGGTAGTCCTCCTCAATGGCGCGCAGGCGGCGCATGAGCTCGTCGTACTCGGCGTCGCTGATGGAGGGCTGGTTCTTAACGTAGTAGAGGTAGTCGTGGATGTTGATCTGGGAGCGCAGCTCCTCGGCCTTGAGCTTGGCCTCCTGGACGTGCGTGATCCCGGACTTCATGGCGGGGCTAGCGTAGCGCGGAGATGGGCGTCTCACAACGGACGAATGACGCCCGTAGGTGTAACACCAGGAACGTTCGTGCCGTCGACTACCGAGGGTACACATGGAGCCGATAAGAGGCTATCGCTATTACGGGCTCAGTCCGACGGGTAATATCCAGGGGATGATGGGCGCCAACTGGCGTGACAGACAGCTCACGGCGGTCTGTACCCATGCGCCCGAACTGGCCGAATGCGGATGCGGAATCTACGGGCGGTACGGTCCAATCAACGAGTATCGGGATCAACCGATATTGACATCCTGCTTCTTCTTTGGGCGTGTTGTAGTCGCCTCAGAAGGAGTGCGTGCTACAAAGGCCCGAATAGAGGCGATCTGGCTGATAGCGGACAATGTCCATAAGACATTCTCCAACGTCCTGAGCGAGGAAACGAAGGTGAGAATACACGAAGAGATTGGCTACTTCCTATCTGCACGCTATGGCCTCCCTGTTACCGTGATCGAGAAGAATGATCTTGAGAAACTCGCCGTCTACGATGTCCCCCAGAATATTCCCGACGAGTTCATCGTCGGGCGCTTTAGCGAGGCCTCTTCCGACAGTCCAATGCCACCTCTGATACGAAAGCTAACGCTGAAGGAGCGGTCTAGGCTCGCGCGCTCTCTCGCATATGCCGCGGCCGAGCCCAACGGCATAGTCAAAGCTGCCGTGCTAAGGGGTTTGCACTGTAAGGAATGGCGCGATTGCATCCATGGAGTGACCGGGTACGCAACTTTTATCGGTCACGTTCTTAGTCGCTACCGCGTCTTCGTGCGCGTCAAGCGAGGAAGCTATCAGATCACCGATCGTGGTCGGGCACTACTGGAGTCTGGAGTCCTTGACTACGAAGAGCGTAGATGGTCTTGGGTGAGAGAAGTGTTTGTGCCAGTCCAAGTGCCGGAGCCTGAGTAATGGATATAGGGAAGACATTGGTGGTGATAGCGGTGCCGGACCCCATTCCGGCGACGCCCGTCAAACTTCCGCAGGAGTCCCCGGACAAGAAGGTTCCCATAGCTCCTAAGCCGATCAGACAAAGCTAACGCAACCAATCTCCGAACGAATTGCGCTAATCTGGCAGCGCCATGACCGCAACCGTCCGCCCCGCCAGCGAGGCTGATCTCCCGGCCATCCTGGAGATCACGAACGAGCAGGTGCTCAACGGCACCGCCACCTTCGACCTGGAGCCGCGCACGATGGAGCAGCAGCTGGAGTGGGTGAAGCAGTTCAGCGGGCCGTACGTGCTCCTCGTCGCGGAGGACGCCGGCGAGGTGGTGGCCTGGGGCTGCCTGCACCCATACGGCGGCAAGCCGGGCTACCGCTTCACGACGGAGAACTCGGTCTACATCCGCGAGGGCCGGCGCAGGCAGGGGCTCGGCCGCCTCATGCTCGCAGCGCTGGTCAACGCGGCGAAGGAGAACGGCTTTCACACGGTCATCGCGCGCATCACCACCGACAACAAGGCCAGCATCGCCCTGCACTCGCAGCTCGGCTTTCGCGAAGTGGGGCGGGAGAAGGAAGTGGGCTACAAGTTCGAGCGCTGGCTGGACGTGGCGGTCATGCAGCTGATGCTGGCGTAAACGCCACGCCCGCCGCCCCGCGCATGCTAACATCTACCCGTGAAAGTCGTTATCGTCGACTATGGCGCTGGCAATCTGCACAGCGTTGCGCGCGCGGTGGAGAACCAGGGCATCCGCCCGCTGATCACTTCCAGCGGCCGCTACCTGGCGGAAGCCGATGCGCTGATCGTCCCCGGTGTCGGCGCGGCTGAGGACACGATGAGCAACCTGCGCCACCACCGCCTGGTGGAGCCGATCAAGCGCTACATCGCCTCCGGGCGGCCGTTCCTGGGCGTGTGCATGGGCCAGCAGGCGCTGTTCGACTACAGTGAAGAGAACGGGCGGCACGACTGCCTGGGCGTGCTGCCCGGGCGCATCACCCGCCTCCCGGACGACGTGAAGGTCCCGCACATGGGCTGGAACCGCGTCCGCATCGTGCGCCCGCACCCGATCTTCGACGGGATCGAGGACGGCTCGTACTTCTACTTCGTGCACTCCTATTACCCGGAGCCGAGCGATCCGTCAGTCGTCATCGGCGAGACGGACTACGGGGTGACGTTCGCTTCGGTCGTGGCCCGGGACAACGTGGTGGCGACGCAGTTCCACCCGGAGAAGAGCGGCGAGAGCGGCCTGCGTATGTACGGCAACTTCCTGCGCATCGCAGGCGCCGTCAAGGCGGCGTGAGATGACCATCCAGGACGACGAGGGCTTCGAAGGCGTAGAGGTGGAGACGCCGGTCGGCACGTTCCGCGCCGGCCGCGGGCGCTCCGGCTGGGCCGGCGAGGACGACTTCCGCTCCGTACGGCAGTACGTGCGGCGGCGGATCGGGTTCTACCGGCTGGTCTGGTTGGCGCTCTGGGCGTTCGGCCTGGTGCTAATCGTGGACGTGGCGACCGGTTGGGATGGCTGGTCGCTGTGGGTCGGCGCCGTCCTCGGCATCCTGTTGGCGCTTCGCTTCCTCACGCTGTTCGTGTTCGACAGCCTGCTCGGCCGCGAAGCTGAGCGCCGAATGATTGAGGCCGAACTGCGAAAACGCGAGGGCCGCCGGCATTAGATCGAACTTGCTCACGTACGAATAGACGGCCATGCGTCGCGCCCGTTGCTACGATTCCTTGACCGACCGTTAACGTAACGTGAACAATCGGCCGGCTGCGCTCTGTCACCTGTGACCTCAAACCTGTACCCTCATCGCATGGAGATCATCCCGGCGATCGATATCCGTGGCGGCCGCTGCGTCCGCCTCGACCAGGGCGACTACGACCGCGAGACCGTCTTCGCGGACGATCCGGTCGAGGTCGCGCGGCGCTGGGAGGGGGCGGGAGCGACGCGCATACACGTCGTCGACCTGGACGGCGCGCGCGACGGCGTCCCGCGCAACGAGGACGTGATCCGGAACGTCATCGCCTGCGTAGACATCGCGGTGCAGGTGGGCGGCGGCATGCGCGACGTTGCCATCATCGGGCGTTACCTGGAAGCGGGCGCGGACCGAGTGGCCATCGGCACGGCAGCCGTGAAGGACCCGACCGTCCTGCTGCACGCGCTTGGCATCTTCGGCGGCGAGCGCATCTTCGTCGGCGTGGACGCCCGTGATGGGATGGTCGCCACGGAGGGCTGGCGGGAAACGTCGGGCGTGCGGGCGCTGGAGTTGCTGGCTCAACTGTCAGAGTACGGCGTGCGGCGCATCTTCTACACCGACATCGCCAGTGACGGGATGCAGAAGGGACCAAACTTCCCGGTCATCCAGGAAGTCGTCGAGCACGCGGCTGGCTTTCGCTTCCCGATGGCCGTCATCGCTTCCGGCGGCGTCTCATCGGTGACGCACCTCGAGCGGCTCAAGCTGATCGGTGTCGAAGGCGTCATCATCGGCAAGGCGCTCTACACCGGCACGCTGGACATCGGCGAGGCGCTGGCGGCGGCTCGCTGACGTTTCGCCTGCGATTCCCCGCCGGTATACTGCCTGTGACTACCCCTGTGCGGGGCCAGGCTTCCGCCTGACACGATCCCGGAAGGAGCATCCCATGGTCACCGGTTCGTCTGAAGTCGGCATACCCGAAGACATCCGCGACATCGTCAAGCAGGCCAGCAGCGGCCTGCTCTCGCTGATCGACAGCGAGGTGTTGCCGATGGAGCAGCAGCTGGGTGACATGCTCACGGACGAGCGCAAGTTCTTCGACGAGCGTGGCAAGGCCGTGGACGCCGTGATGGAGGCGCGCAAGCACGTGCGGATGAAGTCTGCGGAGGCCGGGTACTACGGGATGTTCGCGCCGGAGAGCGTGGGCGGCGGCGAGCTGGGCATCCGGCCGATGGTCTTCGTGGAAGAGGCGATGTACCGCAAGTACGGCCCGGGCCGGCCGCTCATCACCTGGGCCAAGGGCTTCCTCAGCCAGCCGACGATCGCCTCCTTCGTGGACGGGCCGTCGCACATGCTGGTCGGCGTCAGCGAAAGCGTGCGCAAGGAGTTCCTGCCGCTGATCTCCAGCGGCGAGAAGACGGTCTGCTTCGCGCTGAGCGAGGCCAACGCCGGCTCCGATGTCTGGGGCCTGCAGACGAAGGCCCGCCGTGACGGCGACGACTGGATAATCAACGGCAGCAAGCAGTGGATCACGAATTCGCCCTACGCCGACTACGCCGTGGTCTTCGCAGTTACGAACGAGGAGATGGTGAAGCAGCGCAAGGGCGGCATCAGCGCCTTCTTCGTGGAGACGACGGCGCAGGGCTACTCCTTCGACGGCGTGCTGCCCGTGATGGGCCACACCGGCGGCGACTGCGGCGCAATGACGTTCGAGGACGTCCGCGTGCCGGCGGACCGCATGGTGGGCGTGCAGGACCAGGGGTTCGCCATCGCCATGTTCGGGATCTCCGAGGGGCGCACCTCTATCTCCGCCAACTGCATCGGCATGTGCGAGTACGCGCTCGACCGCTCCCTGGAGTACTCGCAGCAGCGGCGCAGCTTCGGCAGCCCGATCTCGGAGTACCAGGCTATCCAGTTCATGCTGGCCGACATGGCCATCGACATCTTCACGATGAAGTACATGGTGTTGCAGACGGCCGCCCTCATCGAGAGCGCGCAGAAGACCGGCAAGCTCCCGGTGAAGGAGATCTCGATCGCCAAGGCCTACGCCGTCGAGAAGACGCAGGAGTGTTACGACCGCGCGATCCAGGTGCACGGTGGCATGGGCCTGACCAATGAGCTGCCATTGAACGAAGGCTTCCGCATTGCGCGGACGCTGCGCATCCCGGACGGCACCGGGGAAATCCAGCGCCGCACCATCGCGCGGCAGATGCTGCGCGGGGACGTGGTGTTCTAGTTCGCCCCGTATTCGAGGTCACGCATGGCGAGTGATCGCCCGAGAGCCGGCTATCTGTCCCGCCTTCTTAGCCGCGTCAACGCTCGTGTTGAGCCTCTAGCCCGATCCGGGTTCGGATCGCCGGGGTTGTTCCCGGCCGGGCTGATCGTCCTCGAGACCATCGGCCGGCGTACAGGCCGTACGTATCGCACGCCTTTGTTTGCATCGCAGGCGGCCGGCGGCTATCTCTGGGTCAACACGGTGCTGGGAAGGCGAGCCAACTGGCTACGCAACGCCAGAGCAAACCCGGAGGTGCGCTACTGGCTGAAGGGCCGAGCCCTGCAAGGCCGCGCGATCGTGTCCGCGCCTGGTTACTCCTCACCGGAGCTGGATGAGCTGCCGGAATCGCTGCGCTGGCTGGCGAAACGGGGGATTGCCGTTTCGCGCGCGCTCGGCTTCGGCGTCCTGATCATCGTTCCCTCGGCAGGTGAGCCGCGGAACCGCCGGGCAAAGGCGCGTGCCAACAGTGGCACGACCTGAACCGAGCTCTGCGGCCGGGGGGTCCGGC
>DATKKM010000001.1:0-13474 GCA_035542855.1 Dehalococcoidia bacterium | reverse complement strand
GACGCGGAGGCGCTGGCGCCGGGTGAGTCCGGCTGGGCGCAGGTCCGTCTGTCCGGGTCCGTCGCTGCGCTGCCGGGTGACCGCTTCGTCGTGCGTGACACGAACGATACTTTGGGCGGAGGCACGATCGTTGCGATCGATGCCCCGCGCCATCGCCGCCGCCACCCGCCGACGATCGCCGCGCTGCGTGCGCGGATGAGCGGTCCGCCGCTGGAAGGAATGCTCGCCGCGCTGCGTGCGATCGAGCTAGCTAACGCACGCCTGGAGGCCGAGTTGGCCGACTACCACGCACGCAACCCGCTCCGCGCCGGTATGCCGCGCGAAGAGCTGCGGGGGCGCGTCGCGCTCAGCCCGCGGGCGTTCGAGGCGCTCGTCGCGGCCGGGCGCCCGCGGGAGGAAGGGCCCCTGCTCGCGCTCGCCAGCCACTTGCCGGAGCTCAGCGAAGAGCAGCGGCTGGCCGCGGAAGCGTACGTGGCCGCGCTGCGTGCATCACCGTCTTCGCCGCCGCTGAACGGTGCTCTCCCGGGCGAGCTTGTCGCGTACCTGGAGGCGGCGGGAGAGGTCGTTCGCGCCGGGGATGTGACCTTCGCGGCCGGCGCCTACGCGGAGATGGCCGCCGCCGTCACGGGCCGCCTTTGCGAGCGCGGGACGATCACGCTGGCCGAGGTGCGCGACATGTTCGGGACGAGCCGCCGCTACGCCCAGGCGCTGCTGGAACGCCTGGACGCCGATCGGGTCACGAAACGGGACGGCGATGTCCGAGTCCTGCGCTAGCCGTCCCCACGCGTGCTATTCTGGCCGCGAGATGAGCAAACGCAGGCTGGACGTACTTCTGGTGGACCGCGGCCTGGCGGAGAGCCGTGAGAAGGCGCAGGCGCTGGTGATGGCCGGCCGCGTCACCGTGGACCAGCGGCCCGCCCCCAAGCCCGGCGTGCTCGTGCCCGAAGACGCGGCGTTGTCTGTGGCTCAGGCCGCCCGCTACGTTGGCCGCGGCGGCGAGAAGCTGGAGCGCGCCCTCGAGGCGTTCCGCCTGGACGTAAGTAACCTGGTCTGCGCGGACATCGGCGCATCCACCGGCGGGTTCACGGACTGCCTGCTGCAGCACGGCGCAGCCCGCGTCTACGCGATCGACGTCGGTCACGGGCAGCTCGATTACCGCCTGCGCGGCGACCCGCGCGTCGTCGTGATGGAGGGTGTGAACGCCCGCGAGATCGAAGGCCTGCCGGAGCCGGTGGACTTCGTGACGATCGACGTGTCGTTCATCTCGCTGCGGCTCGTCTTGCCCGCGGTGGCGCCCCTTCTTCGCCACCCCCAGCGCGCGGCGAGCGGCGCCTCTACTCCCGCGACGTCCGCATCCGGCACCATCATCGCGCTGTTCAAACCGCAGTTCGAGGCGACGAAGGCGGAGGTCCCCCGCGGCGGCGTGATCCGCGATCCGCAGGCGCACTCGCACCTGATCGGGCGCTTCACGGCGTGGTGTGTGACCAACGGCTTCCGCGTGCGGGACCTGGTCGCCTCGCCGATTCTGGGCGAAGCCGGCAACCGCGAGTTCCTGTTCTGGCTGGCGCCGGGCGGTGCTCGGTGAAGAAGGTCGGCATCTTCGTCCACTCCCGCTGGGCGGCGGCAAGCCGTCTCGCCGGCGAGGTTTCGGCGTACCTGAAGTCGCACGGGGTCAGCGAAGTCTGGTCAACCACGGACTGGGACGACGGCGCCCTGGCCGCAGACATGCCGGGCACAGACCTCCTGATCTGCATGGGCGGCGACGGCACGGTGCTGCGCGCCGCCCGCTCCGTGATCCCGAACCCCGTGCCGATCCTGGGCGTCAACATGGGACGGCTCGGCTTCCTGGCCGAGGTGCGGCCGGCCCAGCTGATGGAGTCCCTGCCGCAGGTGCTGGCAGGCAAGTACCGCCTCGAAGAGCGCACGATGCTGCAAGCCAAGATCACCGACCGCGGCCAGGTGTACCACGCGCTCAACGACGTCGTCGTCGGGCGGCAGACCGTGGCGCGGCCCATCTACGTCGACGTCTCCGTGGACGGCGCGCGCGTGGCGATACACCGCTGCGACGCCATGATCGTCGCCACGGCGACGGGCAGCACCGCTTACTCCCTCTCCGCCGGCGGCCCGATCATGCCCCCCGAATCGCGGGACCTGGTGGTGACGCCGGTATCGCCGCACATCGCTGCCGCGCGGCCGCTGGTTTTGCCGCCGGACGCCTCGATCGACCTCACGGTGACGGCGGACAAGGACGCCGTTGTGAGCATCGATGGGCAGGTGGACCTGCCGCTGGAGAGCGGTGACACAGTGAGCCTCTGCCGCAGCCCGCACATCGCCCGCTTCGTGCGCTTCTCCAAGCCGGAGGACTACTACGGCATGCTGGCCGAGCGCCTTGACTGGCTGCGCGTCCTCCGCGCCTCTGATCACCCCGAGCTGTTCGACCTCGATGGCATCCCCTCCGTGAAATGACGGGCCGCGAACCGGGCACCGAGCGCGTCACGGAGAGCCGCGTCATCTACTCCGGCAAGAAGGCGACGTTGCGCATCGACACCGTAGACCTCGGCGACGGGCGCATCTCGACCCGCGAAGTCGTCGAGCATCCCGGCGTCTCCGCAGTCGTCCCGATCGACGGGGAGGGCAACGTCGTTTTCGTGCGGCAGTACCGGATCGCCGTCGGTGACATCACCCGGGAGATCCCCGCGGGTGTACTCGACCCCGGCGAGTCCCCGGAAGTCGGCGCCCAGCGTGAGCTGCGCGAGGAGACGGGCCTGCGCGCCGGCAAGCTCGAGCCGCTGGGCCCACGCTTCTTCGTCTCCCCGGGCATCAGCACCGAGTGGATACAGCTCTTCCTGGCGCAGGACCTCTCGCACGACCCGCTGGCCCCGGACGACGACGAGTTCATCGGCGTGGAGCACATCCCGCTCGCCGAAGCGGTGGCGATGGTCGACCGCGGCGAATTCTGCGACGGGAAGACGATTACCGGCGTGCTGCTGGCGGCCCGCGTGCTCCGCGTGTCAGAGCCCCGGTCCTGATCCGGCCGTTTCGGGTAAATCAGGCACAAAGTTACGCTCTGGTTACGTTGAAGCTCATAGGCTGCGTTGATAGAATGGCCCCGGCCCACATGGAAAGTTCGATAGAAACTCGCAAGAGGTAAGCATGGCGCAAGCTACCCGCACCGTCAGCCCGCCCCACAAGCTCGGGTTCCTGAAGACGCTCCGCACCGACGCCTGGTGGTTCGAGCCGGGGCTGATCGCGGTGGGGCTGACGTTCTTCCTGGGCTACCTGACGATCGCCGCCTTCCTGGACGGCTGGGACTACGAGATCGGCTCTTACCTCTCGCCTGTCTTCGAGCCTTCGCTGCACGGCAGTTACGACGTCTGGTACTTCTCGCCGGCGCTCCTCATCCTCTGGCTCCCAATCGGCTTCCGCGCCACGTGCTACTACTACCGGCGTGCGTACTACCGCTCGTACCTGTTCAGCCCGCCGGCCTGCGCCGTCGGCGACCTGCCGCTCGGCGACCTGCGCCCCAGCGGCGGCTACGACGGGGAGGGCAAGTTCCCGCTGGTCCTGCAGAACCTGCACCGCTTCTTCATGTACGGCGCGCTCGTGTTTGTGGTGTTCCTCTGGTACGGTGCGCTCAAGTCGTTCTACAACACGCACGCGGTCATCAACGGGCACCCGGCGGACACCGGCTGGGGGATCGGCCTCGGCTCGATCATCCTCTGCATCAACGCGGCGCTGCTCATGATGTACACGTTCTCCTGCCACTCCTTCCGGCACCTGATTGGCGGCGGGCTGGACTGCTTCAGCTGCAGCGCCTACGCCCGCGCCCGCAAGAGCCTCTGGGACCGCGTGAGCGCCTGGAATACCAACCACCGCCTGTACGCCTGGTGCTCGCTCGTCTTCATCGCCTTCACGGACGTCTACATCCGGCTGGTGGCGAACGGCAACATCACGGACCCCAACACGTGGAAGGGGTTTTAGAATGGCCGAGTACGAGACGCACGAATATGACGTGATCGTCATCGGCGCGGGCGGCGCCGGCCTGCGGGCCGCGATCGAGGCCTCGGCGCAGGGCGCGAAGACGGCGCTGATCTGCAAATCGCTGCTGGGCAAGGCGCACACCGTGATGGCCGAAGGCGGCATCGCGGCGGCGCTGGGCAACGTCTACTCCGAAGACAACTGGCAGGTCCACTTCCGCGACACGATGCGCGGCGGCAAGATGCTCAACAACTGGCGCATGGCCCAGCTCCACGCCCAGGAGGCGCCTGACCGCGTTTACGAGCTGGAGGCCTGGGGCGCGCTGTTCGACCGCACAAAGGACGGGCGCATCCTGCAGCGCGCGTTCGGCGGCCACAAGTTCGACCGCCTGGCGCACGTCGGCGATCGCACCGGCCTGGAGATGATCCGCACGCTGCAGCAGCACGCCGTGCACAAGGGCCTGGACGTCTTCATGGAGTGCACGGTCTCGCGCCTGCTGAAGGACGGCGACCGCATCTCCGGCGCGGTCGCCTACTGGCGGGAGAGCGGGAAGCTGCTGCTGTTCAAGGCCAGGGCGATCGTCCTGGCCACCGGCGGCATCGGCAAGTCGTTCAAGGTGACGTCCAACTCCTGGGAGTACACCGGCGATGGGCACTCGCTCGCCTACTGGGCGGGCGCGGAGCTGATCGACATGGAGTTCGTGCAGTTCCACCCGACGGGCATGGTCTGGCCGCCCAGCGTGCGCGGCCTGCTGGTCACGGAGGGCGTGCGCGGCGAAGGCGGCACCCTTAAGAACAATCTTGGCGAGCGCTTCATGTTCAACTACATCACGGACTACTTCCGCGCCGAAACCGCCGAGACTGAGGAGGAGGCCGACAAGTGGTTCGCGGAGAAGACCAAGTACCGCCGCACGCCTGACCTGCTCCCCCGTGACGAGGTGGCGCGCGCGATCAACTCTGAGGTGAAAGCCGGGCGCGGCACAGAGCACGGCGGCGTCTTCCTGGACATCGCCTCCCGGCGGCCGGCCGATTACATCCGGCGGGCGCTGCCCAGCATGTATCACCAGTTCAAGACGCTGGCGGACATCGACATAACTGACGTGCCCATGGAGATCGGCCCGACTATGCACTACATGATGGGCGGTGTGCGCGTCGACGCGGACACCGGCGCCTCCACGGTCCCGGGGCTCTTCGCCGCAGGCGAGTGCGCGGGCGGCATGCACGGCGCCAACCGGCTGGGCGGCAACTCGCTCTCTGACCTGCTGGTCTTTGGACGGCGCGCCGGACTGGGCGCGGCGGAGTACGCGAAGGGGCTAGCCACTCAGCCGAAGGTCAACCAGGCCGACGCCGACGCCGTGGCAACCGATATGTTCGGCCACTTCGAGCGCGATGGCGCCGAGAACCCGTACACCATCCAGCGTGAGCTGCAGGAGACCATGCACAACCTGGTCGGCATCATCCGCACGGAGTCCGAGCTGCGGGAAGCGCTCGCGAAGCTGCAGGAGTACAAGGAGCGCGCCAGGCACACCAGCGTGGAGGGCAACCAGCAGTACAACCCCGGCTGGCACCTGGCGATGGACCTGCGCTCGCTGCTGACGGTGTCGGAGGCAGTGACCATCGCCGCGCTGCAGCGCACGGAGAGCCGCGGCGGCCACACCCGCGAGGACTTCCCGAAGACCGACCCTGAGTGGGGCAAGTTCAACAACGCGATCCGCCAGAAGCCTGACGGCTCCATGGAGATCGAGAAGACGCCGCTGCCGCAGATGCCCGCGGAGCTGGCGAAGCTGTTCGAGGCGAGCTAGATGCAACCGCGAGGGCGCCATGACGCTAACACCTAACACCTCACACCTAACACCTCGGACGGAGGCCACGCCGTGCAGCCCGTAACCATGCGCGTCTTCCGCGGCGATCCCTCCGGCGGCGAGTTCCGCGACTACACCGTCGATATGGACGAAGGGCAGGTCGTGCTGGACGTGATCCACACGGTGCAGGCCACGCTGGCGCCCGACATGGCCGTGCGCTGGAACTGCAAGGCCGGCAAGTGCGGCTCCTGCAGCGCGGAGGTCAACGGCAAGCCGCGCCTCATGTGCATGACCCGCATGAGCACCCTGGACGTAGCGCACGCCATCACCGTGGCGCCGATCAAGACGTTCCCGCTGATCAAGGACCTGGTCACAGACGTCTCCTTCAACTTCGAGGTGGCGAAGAAGATCCCGGCCTTCAAGCCGCGCGCGCCCGAGGCCGACGGCCACTATCGCATGATGCAAGAGGACATCGAACGCGGCCAGGAGTTCCGCAAGTGCATCGAATGCTTCCTCTGCCAGAACGTCTGCCACGTCATCCGCGACCACCCGGACAACAAGGACCGCTTCTACGGCCCGCGCTTCTTCGTGCGGCTGGCGGAGCTGGAGATGCACCCGCTGGACATGGAAGACCGCACCCCTCTGATCCGCGACGCCGGCGGCATCGCCCTCTGCAACATCACCAAGTGCTGCACAGAGGTCTGCCCGGAGTCCATCCACATCACGGACAACGCCATCATCCCGCTCAAGGAGCGAGTGGCGGACAAGTACTACGACCCGTTCCGCTGGATCTTCGATAAGCTGCGCGGCCGCTAGCCCGGCAGCAGTGCGGGCTCGGCCATCGGCGCCGGACGGCCGAGGCTAACTCACCCGGAAGAAGTCCGTAACAAGCGCCGCCTCTGGAGGCGTTCTTCGCCGCACAGTAAACGTTTCCGCTCTGAACATATTGGGATGCCAATATGGGTTGATTCTGTCAACTATCGGCCTGTACACTTCTGCCAGCCCCGCATGAAAAAACGAAGATCAGCCGGCTGGAAGCGGATGGGTCTTGGGATCGCGGTGTCGGCGCTGACTCTGACGATCGGCGCCTTCTCCGTAATCGCCGTGTCGGCGCCGGGCAGGCAGCCGGCGGAATCCGGCCTTCTCCCGTACGTGCCGCTCCAGCAGGAGTTGAAACTCAGCCGCTTCGCCGCTCACCTGGACGCGGACACCACCACCGCCCCGCCCACGCTCGCGCCCACGCCTGCGGCCACGCCGGCGCCCACGGCGCTGGACACGGCCGCTGCGCCGCTGACGCCGGCGCCGCCGATCGTCACAGCGCCGCCCGCGCAACCGGCGGCGGTGATTCCACCGCCGCCACAGCCGACCCCCGCTCCCACGCCGGCGCCGCCCAGCGGCTACCGCGAAGACATGGCCCAGGCCCTCTACGGCCTGCTCAACCAGCAGCGGGCCGCCAACGGGGTCGCGCCCGTCTCACCGAACGGCATCCTGATCGCCTCCGCCGAGTACTACACGAAGCTGCACTTCACAACCGCCGATCCGTACAAGCTGAACCACTACCTGGACGGCGGCCCCGGCGACAGGGCCTGGGCGCGCGGCTACTGCTGTGCCGTCGGAGAGATACTCGTCACGTCTGAGGGCTCAGTGGAGGGGATGGTCGATCTCTGGATGAGCAGCCCGCCTCACCACGCCGTGATCGTGGACCCGCAGTACCACGAAGTCGGCATCTCCTGCTACGGCGGGACGTACGTTAACTCGGACGGGCAGACCAGCCACCCCGTGATCTGCGACGCGGACTTCGGCGCGGGCGGCTAGGCCGGTGAGCGGCGCCATGCGTCGCGCCCGTGCAGCACCACATCGCCGCCGTAGATGTCGTTGCAGACGATGGCGGGAAAGCGATCGAGCTCCATGCGCCGGATCGCCTCCGTGCCCAGGTCTTCGTACGCCACCACTTCCACGCTCTTGATCTGGTGGGAGAGCAGCGCGCCGGCGCCCCCGACGGCGATGAAATACACCGCGCCGTGGTTCCGGAAGGCCTGCGCAATCTCCGGAGTGCGGCCCCCCTTGCCGATGGCGCCGCGCAGCCCAGCGTCCAGCAGCGGCACCGTGAACGGGTCCATGCGCTCGGCCGTGGTGGGGCCCGCCGAGCCGATGACGTGGCCCGGCCTGGCCGGCGTGGGCCCGACGTAGTAGATCACCTCGCCGCGGATGTCAATGGGCAGCGCCTCGCCCCTGGCCAGCGCTTCCACCATGCGCTTGTGAGCCGCGTCGCGAGCGGTGTAGACGGGCCCGCTGAGGTATACGTAGTCGCCGGCGCGCAGCTGCCGCACGGCGTCGTCCGTGAGGGGGAGCTGGATCTCGTACTCGGCCACTACACTTCGATCCTGACAGAAGCCGCTAGGGGGAATCTGCCTGGATCCCAAAGCGCCCGTTCATGAACTCGCGCCGGAGCGGCCTTCTACAGGATTTGCAGATCTCGGCACATGAGAGCGCGGTCATCGGGCCGCACTTCATCAACAGTCCCGGAACCTCAATCAGCCGGCGATTGACCGGGTCAACCCCCAGACCGAGTTCTTCGAGCGTGACCACCCCAAGGATTGCGCCGCTGGATTCTTCGCCGAAGATGCACGGCGTGTATCGCAGCCGGCCGTCAACTCGCACGGCGATTGTTCCTGTGTCCATTTCGACACGTCGCCCATCGGCATACACGAATGGCATCTTGAACGCCGGCTCCACGCCGATCTCGCGAAGGATTGATGCCGGCAACAGCGTGTAGATGGCGCCTGTGTCCACCAGCGCATCTACTGTGCGGAATGGGCCGGCGGGAGTAGCGGCGATCTCAACAGGCTGGTGGAAGTAGCCCACTAAAGCACTGCCTCTTTCAGGCGCGCGGAGTGGCACTGCAGGTTCACAGCCACAGGCAGCGAGGCGATGTGCGTCGGGTGCGTCATCATGTGCACGGCCAGCGCCGTCTGGGTGCCGCCCACCGCCTGCGCGCCGAGCCCGGTCGCGTTGACGGCGTCCAGCAGCTCGGCCTCGAACTGCGCCTCTTCGGGGTTGGGGTTCGGCTCCCCGATCTTGCGGGTGAGCGCGCGCTTGGCCATGTACATCGCGTACTCCGCCGAGCCGCCGACGCCCAGGCCCACGATGATCGGCGGGCACGGGTTGCCGCCGGACTCCTCGACGGTGCGCACGACGAATTCTGTGATGCCCTTCTTGCCCGCTGAGGGCAGCATGATGGTGAAGCGGCTCATGTTCTCGCAGCCGCCGCCCTTTGGCATCACCTGGATGCGCAGCCGGTCTCCGGGCACGATCTCCACGTGGACGATCGGCGGCGTGTTGTCCTTCGTGTTCGTGCGAGCGGAGAACGGCCGGTCCACGATAGACGCGCGCAGGAACCCCTCCCGGTAACCCTGGCCCACCCCGTCCTTCAGCGCCTGCTTGAGGTCGCCGCCGACGATGTGCACGTCCTGGCCGATATCGAGGAAGATCACCGTGGTGCCGGTGTCCTGGCAAAGCGGCAACATCTCGTCCCGCGCCAGGTCCGCGTTGAGCAGGATCTGGTCGAGCACCTTGACCGCGACGGGCGACTCTTCCCGCGATTTCGCGGTCTGGATCGCCCCGACGACGTCCTCCGGCAGCAGGCAGGCGGCGTCCTTGCACAGGTCGCGGACGGTGTCGCGGATGGCGTCGACGTGTATCTCTCGCACTACCACCATCATACCGCGACGTGCCCCCGTAGGGGCGACTGGCGGTCGCCCCGGCGGCCCTTCATCGATTGGCGACGGCTCTTCTGTGCGGCGCTGCGGAACGGATCAGCACGCGCCGGCGAGCGCCGCTCGCTCCTCCGACCGTGGCGGTGGTTGACTCGCTCGGGCGAATCTAGATAGCATGCTATTGCCGCTTACGAGACGTAAGCGAGTCACGCCCAAATTGCGCATCGCCGGCTCAACCGGTGACAACGAAGGAGATTCGCTTGAAGATCGGTTGCTTCATTCCGCAGATCGGCGCCTTCGCCAGCCCGGAGGCCATCGCTAGCGCCGCCCAGCAGGCCGAGAAGCTCGGCTACGACTCCGTCTGGGTCACAGAGCGCCTGCTCTTCCCGGTCGAACCGAAGAACCCCTACGCAGCCGAGCCGGACGGCAAGCTGCCGGAGGTCTACCGCCGCATCTTCGATCCGATCGAGACTCTGACGTGGGCCGCCGCCCACACCAAGAAGGTGTTCCTCGGGACCAGCGTGCTGGATATGCCGTTCTACAACCCGGTCGTCCTTGGCCGCCGGCTCACGACGCTCGACGTGCTCTCCGGCGGGCGGCTGATCGTCGGCCTCGGTCTCGGTTGGTCCGACGACGAGTTCGAAGCGACAGGCACGACGCACCACCAGCGCGGCGCCAGGGCGGACGAGTTCCTCGGCGTGCTGCACGCGCTGTGGAAGGACAACCCGGCGGGCTTCGCCGGGCGCTTCTACACGCTGCCGAAGTCCTATATCGACCTGAAGCCGGTGCAGAAGCCGCATCCCACGGTCTACCTGGCGGCGTTCTCACCGCAGGCGCTGAGCCGCGTCGCCCGCCTGGCCGACGGCTGGCACCCGGTGGCGGTGCCGTTCAGCGCGATCCCGGGAATGTGGGGGTCCGTCCAGACCATGGCCAGGGAGCACGGCCGCGACCCCGGCGCGCTCAAGCTCAGCATCCGCGGCAACCTGCACCTGTCAGACTCGGCGGCCGGCGAAGGCCGCTGGCCATTCCACGGCAACAAGGACGAAATCAAGCAGGACATCGCCAAGGCCCGTGAGCTGCACGCCGACGAGCTGGTGATCGACGCCACGTTCTCGCCGGGCGTGAAGACGGCGAAGGACTTCGAGGCGACGAACGAGATGCTGCGAGAGCTGATCGGGTAGAACCCTGGCGTAGGGCGCTGCGCCCCTACACCGCGGTCATTTCTTCTCGATCAGCGCGACCAGCTCTTTCGTGGCCTTGGCGGCTGCGCGGATGCCGGCGATCTCATCGTTCCACAGCGCCGGTTCGTACACGTCCTCGATGCCGCCCGCACCGACCTTCACCGGCAAGCCGACGAACGTGTCCCGGATGCGGTACTGCCCGTCGGCGAGGACGGCGCAGGGGATGACGCGCTTCTTGTCGAGCAGCACCGCCTCCACCATCTCGATCGTGGCGGCGGCCGGGGCGTAGAACGCCGACCCCGTCTTCAGCAGGCCGACGATCTCAGCGCCGCCGTTCTTGGCGCGCTGGACGCAGGCATCGATCTCTCGCTTTTTGAGGACGCCGGTCAACGGCACCCCGCCGATCGTGGAGGTGCTGACGATTGGCACCATCGTGGCCTCCGTGTGGCCGCCGAGGACGTTGGCGTGCACGTCCTGCACGGAGGCTCCGGCCGCCCAGGCCAGGAACGTGCGGTAGCGGGCGCTGTCCAGCATCCCGCCCTGGCCGATCACGCGCTCCTTGGGCAGGCCGGTCGCTTCCAGGGTGACGTGGCACATGGCGTCCATGGGGTTCGCGAAGATGATGAAGACGGCTTTCGGGGACTGCTTCACCGCCTTCTTCGCCACGTCGCCGACGATGCCGGCGTTGATGTTCAGCAGCTCTTCTCGCGTCATGCCCGGCTTCCGCGGCAGCCCCGACGTGATGACCACGACGTCCGACCCCTTCGTGTCAGCCCAGTTGTTGCTGCCCAGGATGCTGGCGTTGAACCCCACCTGGGGCCCGCTCTCCGCCAGGTCCAGTGCCTTGCCCTGCGGCAGCCCCTCAATGATGTCCTGCAGGACCACGTCCACGTAGCCCGTCTCGGCCAGCCGCTGGGCCATGGTGCCGCCGGTCATGCCGGCCCCGACAATCGTTACCTTTGCTCGCATTCGTTCCTCCCTTGCCTGATGTTGTAGGGGCGAGCGGCGCTCGCCCGGCGGCGTTCGCCACCAAGGCAGGTCTGAAGACCTGCAGCTACGTTTGCTTCAACTGCTCCTGGTACCCATTCCAGCGCTTGCCCAGCGCCGGGTCGGTCACCAGCTCCAGGACGTAGTCGCCGAACTGCGAGCTCGTGGCGCCCGTGTCGCGGCCGGTCATCACCAGCCGCTTCTCGAAACGCCCGGCGATGTCCAGCGCCTGCTCCAGCTTCTCGGCACTGTCACCGAAGCCGATGTGGCGCAACAGCATCGCGCCGGCGCGGATCATGCTGCTGGGGTCGGCGTACTGCGCGCGCCCCTCGTCCACCATGCGCGGGGCGCTGCCGTGGATCGCCTCGAACATGGAGTAGCGCGTGCCGATGTTCGCGCTGCCCGCAGTCCCGACGCCGCCCTGGAACTCGGCGGCTTCATCGGTGAGGATGTCGCCGTAGAGGTTGGGCAGGACGAAGACGCGGAACTCCGTGCGGCGCTTCGTGTCGACGAGCTTCGCGGTCATGATGTCGATGTACCAGTCGTCCCACTTCACCGATGGGTACTCGCTGCTCACCGCCCGCGCCGTCTCCAGGAACTTGCCGTCCGTTGTCTTGACGACGTTGGCCTTGGTGACCACGGTCAGGCGGTTGATGCCGTTCTTGGCAGCGAAATCGAAGGCCATGCGGATGATGCGCTCGGAGCCGGGGCCGGTGATCAGCTTGAAGTCGATCGCCAGGTCATCCGTCACCATGATGCCGTCCGAGCCGAGCGCGTAGAGGTCCTCCGTGTTCTCGCGGAAGAACGTCCAGTCAATGCCCTGTTCCGGGACGCGCACCGGGCGGACGTTGGCGAAGAGGTCCAGCTCCTTGCGCATCGCCACGTTGGCCGATTCGATGTTCGGCCAGGGGTCGCCCTTGCGGGGGGTGGTCGTGGGCCCCTTGAGGATGACGTGGCACTTGCGCAGCTCCGCGAGGACGTCGTCCGGGATCGCCTTGTTTTGCGCGGCGCGGTTCTCGATCGTGAGCCCCTCGATCGTGCGGAACTCGACCTTGCCGGACGCGACTTCGCCCGCCAGCAGCTGGCGCAGGACGCGTTCCGCCTCGGCCGAGATGAAGGGGCCGATGCCGTCGCCCCCGCAGACGCCAATGACAATCGGCTTCAGCGAGGCGAAGTCGGGCGTCGGTTCGCCCTTCTTGATCTCTTCCACGCGCGCGAGCTGCTCTTCCAGCAGGCGCCCGAAGTGGTCCTTGGCGCGCTCGATAGCGGGATTGGGCATGACGCCACCGATTCTAGCAAGCGTAGGCCGTAGGGGCGACCTTCAGGTCGCCGGGGGGCGGTGGGAGGCGTCAGAGAACCGTGCCGGCCAGGTAGCCCGGCTCCAGCAGCTGCGCAGAGGGGGCGCGGCGGCCCAGTTCGGCGCGCACCGGCGCCATGTCGAAGTCCGCGACGGTGACGGGCGGCATCCAGTCGTCGTGGTGGCCCAGGAACACCTTCTTCGCGCCCAGCAGCTCCGCCTCCATCGCGATGAAGTCCGCCATCGAGCCCTGGATCGGATCGCCGTCCACGTTCGCGCGCCCGGCGGCGGCCAGCAGCGCCACGTCGGCATCGATCTCGCGGAGCACGCCCGTCCAGCAGCCGGAGGTGTCCTGGAAGAAGATGCGCATGTCCGGCGTCTCGATCAGGTACACCAGCGCGCCTCCGTCGCTGGTGCTGCCGGCGGACGATAGGACATGCTGCATGATCGCGCGCCCCACGTCGGAGCCGCTGGTGGCCAGCTCCGTGATGCGCTGGACAAGGCCGGGGCAAGC